>NZ_JBPMMS010000042.1:0-161063 GCF_054025815.1 Desulfolithobacter sp.
GCTACCGGTACCTGCGGTGTGTCCGGGGATATTTTCTGCCGAACAGCTCCAGGCTCCACGGTTTTTCCCCTGGCCGGCGCCGGTGTTGATGGTTGCGCCGGTTCGGGCAGGGAAACCAGATCCACAGTCACCACCTCGTCGAGCAGAGGCCGGTGGTCCAGTATCAGGGGCACCTGTTTGGCCAGTCCGAAGGTCACAATATGCAGGACCACAGCCAGGCTGATCGCCCACAACCAGCTGCGGTCTTCAACCCTGGCGCGGTGGTGGAACTCCATGTCACTGCAGGATGCGCCGTCCAATGGTCCGGATCTACTGCTTCCTGGTTACCGGTTGTGTTACCATGCCAAGCCGGGAAAATCCCGCCTGCTTTATGTCATCCATGATGGCAACCACCTGTCCGTAGGGAACCTGCCGGTCGGCCCGGAGGTAGATAGGCCGCTTGCGTGCTTCAGGAGGCATGGCGCCTAGCTGCTGACGCAGCAGTGCCGCGGTCACCCTGACCTTGCCAAGAAATATCTCTCCCTTGCTGTTGATGGAGACCAGCAGGGGTTCCTCCTCCTGGCGCAGGGATTTGTTGGTTGTCTGGGGCAGGTCGACCTCAATGCCCTGGGTCATCATGGGTGCGGTCACCATGAAGATGATGAGCAGCACCAGCATGACGTCGACCAGCGGAGTCACGTTGATTTCAGCCATCAACCCCCTGCAGTTTCTTCCTCCCATGGCTCCCATTATGCGTCCTCGGTCTCTCTTCTTCGCTCAACTGCGGGTCAGAAAATCACGTTCAATCAGGTTAAGAAAATCCGTTGAAAAATTCTCGATATCTGAATCGAAATCCGCCAGCTTGCCTGAATAGAAATTATAATAGATTACCGCCGGGATGGCAACGGCCAGACCGGCCGCTGTGGCCACCAGGGCCTCGGAGATACCAGGGGCCACCACCGCCAGGGAGGCGGAACCACGCATACCTATATCCTTGAAGGAAGTCATGATGCCCCACACGGTTCCGAACAGACCGATGAACGGAGTGGCGGAGCCAGTGGTGGCCAGAAAAGACAGGGATCGCCCAAGCCGGTCCATCTCAATGAGGTGGGCCTTGCGAACCGCCCTTTTGAGATTGTCCATGGTGGCAAGCTGCATTTCCAGGGTTTCACTGCCCTGCTGCGAGTTACGGACCGCGCTGATTTTCTTCAGCTCGCTGAAGCCGGACATGAAAACCGCAGCTTCGGGACTCAAGGGAAAATCCCTGGCCGACTCATAGGCATCGTTCAAGGTCTTGCTTTCCCAGAACTGCTCGAGAAACTCCTCGGACTCCCTGATGGTCCGGCGAAACATCACCTGTTTCATGATAATGATTGCCCAGGAGACCACTGAAAAAACCAGCAGGGTGAACATGACGAGCTTCACCATCGGGCCGGCACCGGCAATCATGTGCCAAACTGTAATATCCACAAGAACCTGTCCCTCTATTTATACTCTTTTGTGATCACCACCAAAATTCAGCAAATGGCTGAGCCGGGAGACAACAGTGCGATTTTCACGGAAACCACGAGAAAACAGCCTGTTACCGGTATCCTCTGGCAACTGTTTTGAGTTTTCAGGGCTGAACGATGTTATCCTTTCTCTCCAAACAGTGCTGGATTTCGACGGTAATCAAATATCATTTTTTTGTCTCAGACAAGCGGCAAAGTCTGTCATGACCAAATGACCGGCTGACATGTTCGGCTGACATGTTCCGTTGTGGCTGGCAAACCCGATCCAGCCTTACTGGCTGGTGTCGGCATGTTATCTGGTCGAGGCGAGAAAGAGGCATGCCTGCTCTTTCCATTCCTCGATCTGGTCCTCATAGAGTGATGACGAAAATTCATGCCCGCAATCCATGCAGACGATCCGGGCCCCGACTCAGCGCCCTCTGAGTTCCGCACGTCCGTCGCACACCAGGCAGCAAAACGCGGGTTCGGGGAATCCGTCCGTCGAATTTTTCGGATTACCGTTCTGTTTCAGGCCATTTGTCCGGCAGCCTTCCCCCGCCCTTGCGCTGTCTTGATTCTTTTTCACAATAAACTGGAAGTCTACCTGAAAACTATAATTCTGTCGACCTTGTTCTTGAGATGTTGTAGATACCATTGTGAAAATTGAACCCGGGGCCCAACTAGTCCCGGAGTAACAGATATACAATAAGTTACAGTTCGACCCATAACCTTCAAGGAGGTACAGGTATGGCAGAAAATTCATATGATGTCGTAATAATAGGAGCAGGACCGGCTGGTATCCAGGCCGCCATCCACGCGTCACGCAAAAAGACCAGGGTACTGATGCTTGGCCGGATAGAAAACAGCGCCCTGTACAACGCCCATATCGAAAACTACGCCTGTCTCGATGGGGTCCACGAGGGGCACGAACTCCTGCAGGCCGGCATGTCCCAGGTCAAACGGTTCGGCACCGAGGTCTCACCCGAGGATGTGTTGAAGATAGGGCAGGAAGGCAAACTGTTCACCCTTGACCTGGAAAGCGGCCGGACCATCACCACCCGAAGCCTCATCTTCTGCATGGGCGTGTCCAAGAAAAAACTCGGCGTTCCGGGAGAGAAAGAGTTTGCCGGCCGCGGGGTGAGCTACTGTGTGGACTGTGATGCCAACTTTTACCGCGGCGCCACCGTGGCCGTGGCCGGTGACCGCAGCGCTGCCATCGACGGAGCCCTTACCCTGCTTGGCTATGCCGATAAGGTCTACCTCATAGCCCGCGAGCTCAAGGCCTCGGAGGACCTGCTCGAACGTCTGAAAAACAGTGAAGTGGAAGTAATCCAGAGAACATGGATCAAGGAAATTCTCGGCGACAATGCCGTGACCGGCCTGCGGCTTGAAGACGATCGGGAAGTGAAAGTGGAGGGTATTTTCATCGAGCTGGGTTCCAAGGGAGCCCTGGAGCTGGCCACCCAGGTCGGCGTCATGCTGGACTCGGAATTCTTCAAATATATCGACACCAGTCGCAAACAGGAAACCAACATCCCGGGCATCTACGCCGCCGGCGATATCTGCGGACCACCATACCAGATGGCCAAGGCTGTGGGCGAAGGGTGCGTAGCCGGCATGGAGGCCGCCACCTATGCCCGCAGACAGAAGAAGACGGACTGAGCCATAATGGTCTCCTATCCAGGGACAGCGGTGTAGGCGAACCGGCTCCAGGCGCAGCGGTGTCGTCCAACCGGAGGCGCACGAGCAGAACGTCGAGCACAGGCCGACACCGCTCCAACACAACAGATCGTTTTTTTTGGGGCAACGCCATCATCAACCAGATCCCCCCCTTGCGCTCCAGCCAAAGATCGCTCCTCGAGTCGATATCCCTCCTCACCTGCCGTTGCCTCTTCAACCACCCTGTGCCGGTTTTGCTTGATTAAAACCGGTTATTCTGCTACAGTTCTATCCTCAATCGATGACCTGCGGCCCAATATCCCTTCCGAAACCCGCAGTAATCACACCATCATCGGACAAATTCCACAACAAGCAAACCAAGGGCACCTCGGCAGGCCGACCCCGAAAACTGGGGAGCAGTGTCTCCGATGGCCCCATCATTGAAAACAACAGACAGGTAAGGCCTTGAAAACAAAAATTCTAGTTGCCAATCGTGGTGAGATCGCAATCCGGATTATCCGGGCCATCCAGGAACTGAACTATGATGCTGTTGCCATCTACGAGACCCCTGACCGTGACTCCCGGCATATTCGTATTGCCAACGAGGCGGTCTGGATCGGTGATGGACCGCGCAGCGATTATCTCGACATCGACAAGGTGATCAACGCCGCCATCCGCTCCGGTGCCGTCGCCATCCATCCAGGCTACGGTTTTCTCGCTGAAAATCCTGATTTCGCCAGGGCCTGTGAAGAAGCCGGGATCATCTTCATCGGTCCGCCATCGGATGTCATTGAAAAACTGGGCAACAAAGTCACGGCTCGCTCCATCATGGCCAAGGCAGGCATTCCCATGGTCCCGGGAACCGATATCCTGCCGCCAGGCGAAGAGGGACTGCAGGTTGCAATTGAGTTCGGCAAGAAATACGGTTACCCGATCATGCTCAAAGCCACCGCCGGTGGTGGCGGCCGTGGTATTCGCAGGGTGGAAAACGAGACCGAGCTGGGGGAGCAGTACGAAATCGCCCGTTCCGAAGCCAAGGCAGCCTTCAACGACGACTCGGTATACCTGGAAAAGGTTGTGGTCCAGCCCAAGCACGTGGAGGTCCAGATTATCGCGGACCGCGATGGCAAGACCGTCCACCTGGGCACCAGAGACTGTTCGATCCAGCGCCGGAACCAGAAACTGGTCGAGATCGCACCGGCCTTCCACTTGACCGACAAGCAGGCCGAGGATATCTGCCAGACCGCGGTCAAGGCTGCCAGGGCAGCCAACTACTTCAACGCAGGGACAGTGGAGTTTCTGCTTGACCGGGACGGGAAGTTCTATTTCATGGAGATCAACACCCGGCTGCAGGTGGAGCACACTGTCACCGAGATGATCACCGGCATCGACATTGTCCGGACCCAGATAAAACTGGCCATGGGCAAGAAACTGCTCTTTGACCAGGATGACATTATACTCCGCGGCCATGCCATCGAGATGCGCATCAATGCCGAAGACCCGCGCAACGACTTCATGCCCGAGGGCGGAAAAACCGTCACGGTCTACCGCTCTCCCGGTGGCTACGGTGTCCGCCTGGACGGCTTCTGCTACCAGGGATTTACCATTCCGGAAGTCTACGACTCGTTACTGGTCAAACTGACCGTCTTTGGCTGGTCGTGGAACGAAACCGTGGACCGGCTCAAACGATGCCTGACCAACTTTGTCATCACCGGCCCCAAGACCACGATACCGTTCTACCTGAACCTGGTCAATGACCCCGATTTCCGGGCCGGAAACTTTGATACCTCCTATCTGGATACTCACCAGCACCTGTTCGAATACGAGGAACAGAAAAGCGAGGTCAATAAACTTGCCGCACTGATTGCGGAAATCCACCATAAGAAACAAAACACCTTTGCAGCCTGATCCTTTCAGGATGCAGGAGTAACGATCATGCCTCAAGCCCCTGACTCTGTACAGAGGCAGGCGGAGGCACGACAAGTACTGCGGATCTCGCGACCCGTTTCATGCATACTGCCAGGCGGGCCATGCAGCAGGAATGCGAGCTGACCAGACTGACTCTGATGCAGGTGACCTTGCGTGCGCCTTGAACCATTAATATTCCGACCTTCTGCAGGTCAGGGAAAAGACCAGACGACATAGATATGACACGAATTACCAAGCACATGAGCACCACTGACGTGCTCGATGCCCTCCGGAAGGCCGACGGTTACTACATCACCAATACGGCAAGGGACATGTCCCAGTCCGACTACAAGAACCGGATCCTGCTCCACACCGATCTGCTTGCTGCCCCATCCAGGGAAGCAGCCGGATACTTTTCACTGGAGATAACCGGTGGTGCTTCGGTGCATGTGGACATCCTCCGCAAGCAGGTGGATCCCTTTCTCAAACTGGAACTGCTGCGGGAAGCCATGCCGGACACGATGTTCCAGACCCTGTGCCGCGGGGTCAACCTGTTCGGCTATCGCCCCTATCCCCAAAACGTAATCCGTTTCACGGTCCGCGAGTTTGCAAAGTACGTCGATGTCTGGCGGACCTTTGACTTCATGAACCACGTGCCCAACATGCAGGCGGTGTTCGAGGAAGTGGCCAAGGCCGGAAAAATCAACGAACCATGCATCTGCTTCTCCACCGGTCCCGAACATACCAATGAATTCTACGTCAGGAAAGTCCGCGAGATCCTTGACGTGACCGGCAACGAGATCATCCTCTGTATCAAGAACCATGGCGGTCTGGGAACCCCGAAACGGATCGGCGAGCTGGTCGACGCCATCAAGCAGGCCTACCCGGAACTTCCCATCCACTACCATGGCCACAACACTGACGGCAATGACATCGGCCGGATAACCGCAGCGGTCCTTGCCGGGGCCACCATTGTCGATGCCTCCGACCATGCCTTTAACGGCTTCTACGGTCCGCCGCCTATCCTCACCGTCATCCAGACCCTGAAGGATTATGGCAAAACCGCCATCGGTGTTGACGAGAAGGCTGTCATCGAAACATCGGACGTAATCCGTGACGAACGTCAGTACTACGCTCCATTCGAGGCCCAGATCAAGGGGTTCCTTCCCACTGTCCAGATCCACAAACTTCCTGGAGGAGCCATGGGGTCCAGCCTGGAGCAGGCCGCCAAGGGCGGATTCCTCGACAAGATGCCAGATATCCTCCACAAGGAGCTGCCCAAAGTCCAGATTGAGCTTGGCAACTGGTGGTCGGTGACCCCGGGTTCACAGATTCTCTGGACCACCGCGGTCTCCAATGTGCTGGAAGGAGAACGGTACGGAAACGTTTCAGGTGACCTCAAAAACCTCCTCCTTGGCAAATACGGCCCCTTTCCTTTCTACCGGCCCGACGATTGGATCTATGAAAAAGCCTTTGGCCCGAACTGGAAAAAAATCCTTGAAGAGGAAGGTGGAATCGAAGAAATCGAGGATATGGATATCGAGAAGGAGCGCGAGACTCTGGCCGAACGAATCGGCAAGGAGCCCACGGAACAGCAGCTGGTCATCTACCTGCAGCACCCCAACGATGCGGTTGATTTCTTCAACTTCGAGGAAAATTTCGGCAAGGCCTATGTCCTGCCGCCATCCATTTTCTTCCGTGAAGGTGGTTTCCAGCTCGGCGAGACCCTGATCTTCAGGGATCATAACGGCCAGGAACACATCATCGAGATCGGCCCGGAACAGCAAACCGAGAGTGGGGAGACCAACATCTATCTCAACGTGGATCACCACCAGCGGGTATTCATCTTTGAGCCGGAAAAGCAGGGCCATACCGAAAGCACTCCCAAAATCAGCAAGGACGAGATTGTAGCCCTGGCCAAGGCCGGTGACATCAGAGCCTCGTTTGCCGGTAACGTCTGCGCAGTTAATGTTGAGGTTGATCAGGAGATCAAACCAGGAGATCAGGTTGTTGTGCTCGAGGCCATGAAAATGCAGACCCCGATCGTCTCCGAGGTGGCCGGCAAGGTCGTGGCCGTATCCGTCAAGGTGGGGCAGGCGGTCCAGCCCGGCGACAAATTGGTCAAAATCGAGGTCGAGGACGAATAAACCTTCCCTTTTTGTCTAAAACTTTTCAGGCGCGAACATTCAGTGTTCGCGCCTTTTTTGTTTTTGTTTATCCTGGCAGCTTGACTTTTTCCGGGCAGATCACCAAATAATTCGGTTGTCCCGCTCATCCCAACCACCCACGGTCAAAAGCGGGTTATTCGGTCCCGGTCGTCCTGACTTTCTATTGCACACGACTACCCTTTTTTGAACTTAAGCTGTTCGTGGGCTGCCCGGAGAAGCCGGAAAACTTCCCGGCTGTGCCTGCGATTCCTGGTCAGGGCAAACTGGTAGCCCAACCGGGCAAGGGCCCTGGTGTCGATTCCGGGCAACCGATCCTCAATATCGCGAATGGCCTGGCTGTCCCAATGCTCTTCCCACTGAACCTGTTGCTCCCGGTGCAACCGGTACTGCTCCACGGCCTCACTCAACAAGGTGTCGCGCATGTATTCCAGTTCATGGAAGGCCCGGTCCTCAAGGATTTTGGAGCCGCGGCGCCGGGACATGAAATCACAAAGCGGTTCTACCGGTGTGGAACGAAGCAGCTTCGTGATGTACTTGAGCTGACGCTTTCTGGCCCCGCCCTTCAGAGCGACCGCCTCCAAAAGGAGCTCCCGCACCTCTGTATCACAGGGAAGATCCCTGATCATGCCCGGTGGCAACTGTACCAGCTCATGAACAAATTTCTCCAGCTGTTTGATTCTCCGCTTCTGTTCCGACCTGCTCAGTTCCATAATCTTTTTTCCTGTCCCTTTCCGTTCCCAAGTCCACCGATTGGTGATATATAACTCCGTACGGGTTCAATAGAACACCCTTGCAGACTCCCACAGCCTGCACAACGAAAGATGAAAGCCCTTGTTGTCCCCATGAAGAGCAAGACCAGACGTTCATATAAAACCATGGATCCTTCGTCCGGTCCATACCTCAGGCCCGGTGACCATGGAACAATGATTAACTATACATTTTTTCAGGAGATACCATGCAACAGTTTACCATTACCCAGCCGACCCAAATCCATTTCGGCATCGGCATAATAAAACGTCTGCCGGAAGTCGCCGCCGGTTTCGGTGGCACCAATGCCCTGGTGGTCCTTGATCCGGGCCTGATTCAGGCCGGACTGGATTCAAACATCACCCAGGCCCTGGAGGCGGGCAACATGAGCTGTACCATTTACTCGGAAATCGACCCCGAACCGGGCTTGCGTCTGGCGGACAGAGGTACCGAGATTGCCAGGAAAAACAACTGCGACTGTGTCATCGGAGTTGGTGGCGGCTCGGCCATGGATGTGGCCAAGGCCATTGCCATCCTGCTGACCAATGACGGCCGGGCCGCAGATTACCTTGGCCTGGGCAAGATAAAAAAACCTGGCGTTCCCAAGATAATGGTCCCTACTTCAGCCGGAACCGGAGCCGAGGTCACCTTCACCGCTGTCTTCATCAACGAAGAAACCGGATCCAAGGGTGGCATGAACGGCGACCCCCTCTATCCAGAAGCCGCGGTTCTTGATCCGGAGCTGACCCTGAGCCTGCCGCCCCACGTGACCGCGGCCACCGGAATCGACGCTCTGACCCATGCTCTGGAGGCCTACACCTCTGTCCAGGCTCATCCGGTGTCTGAAATGTACTCGCTCCAGGCCATTGATCTGATTGCCACCAACCTGCGCACCGCCTATGCGGACGGCCGGAACATCGAAGCCCGCTCCAACATGCTGCTGGCAAGCCTGCTCGGTGGCAAGGCCCTGGCCATGGCCGGCGTCGGCCTGGTCCACGCCATGGCCTATCCGCTCGGCGGCATGTTCGGCATCCCCCATGGTCTTGCCAATGCGGTGCTGCTGCCCTATGTGACCGAATTCAACCTGATCGGCAACCTGGAAAAGCATGCCCTGCTGGCCGAAATGCTCGGTGGCGACACGAACAACCTGTCACTTCGCGATGCCTCCCATGTCCTGGTGGAAGAAATGCACCAGCTCAACGAGGACCTGGCCATTCCGGCCAGCCTGGCAGACCTGGGTATCCCCGAGGACCGGATTGAGGAGATGGCCAAAATCGCCCTGACCGTGGCCCGACCGGTGGAAAACAATCCACGACAGCCCACCCTGGAAAACGTGATGATGATCTATGAAAACGCCATGGGCGGCATGTAACACACCTGATAACCACCACCAGGACACGCTCCGAAAAAAGAAAATAGAAAAAAAGAAAATCCGTACCAACCCTGCAAACAACGGGACAGCTGGTACGGATTTTCCTTTGACCGCTGATAAACGCTCGCCGCCCTGCTCTCAGGAGAGCAGTTCCCGAATCCGATCAAGGATCCGAACAGCTGTCTCCTCCTTGGAGAGCAGCGGCAGGGTCTCCTGTCCCTGCCGGTCGATAAGAAGGACCTGATTGGTATCCACGTCAAACCCGGTCTTCTCGCCCAGGATATCATTGACACAGATGAGATCCAGATTCTTGGTCACCAGCTTGCGCCGCCCCTCGGCCTCGTGGTCGTGGCTTTCGGCGGCAAAGCCCACCAGGACCTGTTCCGGCCGGCACTCCCGGCCGAGCTCCCTGAGGATATCTGAATTTTCGCTCAGGGTAATGGTGTCCGGTGCCCTGGACTTCTTGATCTTGCGATCCGCACAGTCCGCCGGTCTAAAGTCGGCCACTGCCGCGGCCATGATGATAATGTCGGCCTGGTCCCTGTGATTCAGCACCGCAGCGCGCATCTCCCGGGCAGTCATAACCGGAACCAGCTCCACGCCAGGGGGCGGATCAAGCGAAACCGGGCCGGAGACAAGCGTTACCCGGGCTCCGCGGCGACGGGCGACCCTGGCCAGGGCATAGCCCATCCTGCCACTGGAGCGGTTGCTGAGATAACGGGCCGGGTCCAGAGGCTCCCGGGTAGGCCCGGCCGTCACCAGCACATGACGCCCCTGCAGATCCTGGGGGGAAAGAGTGGCCAAGAGCACCTCCCGTACCTGGCCCCACCCGGGCAACCGTCCGGCCCCCTCCTCACCGCAGGCCAGCATCCCCGACTCCGGCTCCATCACCCGGTACCCGTAGCGACACAGTTGATCGAGATTCTTCCGGGTGGCGGGGTGAGCGAACATGACACTGTTCATGGCCGGACAGACCACCACCGGAATTTTGGCAGCCAGCACGGTGGTCGTCAGCAGATCGTCGGCCATTCCGTGCGCCAGGCGGGAGATAGTGTGGGCCGTGGCCGGAGCGACGAGGAGCAGGTCATGTTCCCGCGAGAGATCGATATGGGCCATGGCCTTACCGGGATCCTCATCGAACATGTCCGTATAGACCCGGCTGCCGGAAAGGGCTGCCATGGTGAGCGGGGTGATGAAACGGACAGCGGCTGAAGTCATGACCACGGTGACCCGGGCCTCTTCCCGTACCAGGTCACGGACCCACTGCGCTGTTTTGTACACGGCAATGGAACCGGTCACACCCAGGAGAATGCGGCGCCCGGCAAGAGAAGACAAAACGGGAAACGGGAAGCTCGGCATGGGGCCACCCTCCACCGGCGCTGCCGGTCGAGCAGAAAAAGGAAAAATTAGTTTCGCAGAACTTCGGCAAAGGGACTCAGGCTGGCGGCCCCGGTCTTGTCAATGGTCACATAGAGGGCGAGATGGGTTTTCCCCATCGTGCTTTCCTCGATGACCATCATACAGGTCTTGTTGGGCTTGATGAAGGCCAGGAGAATGTTTTCCGATGTGGCCTCACCCACCAGTTTCCACTTGTTGTCCTGCATGGCCTTGACCATGAAGTCCTTGAGGGAGATGACCTCCACCTTGCCGACATAATGCCATATGCCTCCGCGGAAGGATTCGGTCTTGATGGTCATGCTCCTTTTCCGATCCCACTCCATCTCGGTTGGCAGGACGATATCGCTGATATCATCGGCAAATCCGGAAACCGGCGGCAATGCACTGTCCCCGGGCTCCACCACTGATGAGCCACTATACTGGAAGGTGGTGCATCCGGTCTGCAGCTGGAGTACCAGTAAAACACTGCAAAGCAATAGCGCGATACGTCCTGTTACCTTGATCATTTGGCACCTCCGATCTCTTTGAGTATGAAATCCTCAAGCGGTTTCCGCCGGGACTGCTGGTTTCTGTGGCTGGGATAGCCAAGGGCGATAACGGCCATCAGGTCGTACCGGTCATCCAATTCCAGGACCTGATTGACCTGGTCCCTGTTCTTGAGGATCTGACCAAGCCATACAGCCCCGAGCCCCAGTTCTTCGGCTGCGAGCAGCATGTTCTGGATGCAGGCGCCGGCAGCCTGATGATCCTTGACCGGATCATACATGGCTTCAGTGTCAAGGTACACGGCAATCAGGGCCGGGGCAGCCTTGATTATGTGTGCGTAATGGGTAAGAGCGGCAAGACGGTGGCGCACATTCTCATCACAGACCAGCACAAAGCGCCAGGGCTGGTTGTTGAGTCCGGAAGGGGCCCAGATACCGGCGGTGACAATCCGGCGCAGCAAATCCATGGATACAGATTGATCCGTGAACTCCCGGATGGAACGGCGTCGGTAAATGGCTTCCTGCACAGGATTTTCCATGTTTGTACCATCCATATGTCGTACTCCGGCTGGTGAAATTATATCTTCCGTCTTAGTCTTTCCTTGCTCAACAGTAGCATCATGTTGTAAAAAATAAAGAAATTATTGTCAACAATCATTACCCGCTCAGAGATATCCAAAACAACTCCGTCCATGCAGAGATCCCAGCAACCACCCGAACTTAATCAGGATGAAGAGACCTACTTCATCGACTCTCACTGTCACCTGGACATGGCACCCTACAGCGACGACCTGGACCAGGTTCTTGATCAGGCTCTTCAGGTCGGCGTCCGGCAGATAATCACCATTGGCATCGACCATGAAAGTTCGATTAAGGCCGTGGCCCTGGCAAAACGGTATACCCCCCTGTTCGCCACCGTTGGTCTCCATCCCCACGAAGCAGCCACGGCAAGCCCCGAAGGATATCGCCAGCTGGAAGAGCTGGCCGGGGATGGCCGGGTCGTAGGTTACGGTGAAATCGGCCTCGACTACGCCAAAAACTATGCCCCCCGGGATATCCAGCTCCGCGTATTCCGCTATCAGCTCGACATGGCCAAAAACCTGCGGTTGCCAGTGATCATCCATGATCGTGACGCCCACGATGACACCATGCGTTTATTGCGCCAGGCAGCACCCTTCCCTGCAGGAGGAGTTATGCACTGTTTTTCCGGCGACCTGACCCTGGCCAACCAGGTTATGGAACTTGGCTTTTACATTTCCATCCCAGGCATCGTCACTTTCAAGAACGGTCATTCCCTGCAGGAGGTGGCCGCCCGGGCCGACCAGGAACGAATCATCCTGGAAACAGACGGCCCCTTTCTCGCCCCCATGCCCTTTCGCGGCAAACGCAACCAGCCTGGCTGGCTTGTCTACACCGCGATGCAGGTGGCCAGACTGCGGAACACCAGCCTTGAGGAAATCGCCAGGCAGACCAGCGCCAACACCAGGAACCTTTTCAATCTGCCGCTGCCGGGAGAGGACAAATGATTTGCGACAACCTGAAAACCATCTACAGGCAGATTGAAGAGGCTGCTGCCCGCACCGGCCGGGACCCACAGTCCGTGCGCCTGGTTGCTGTTTCCAAGCGCCAGGGACCGGAGCGGATCCTTGAAGCACTGAACTGTGGCCAGGAACTCTTTGGTGAAAATTACCTGCAGGAGGCACGGGAAAAGATAGAACAGCTGGGCGACAGGGCCCGCTTCCACTTCATCGGCCACCTCCAGAGCAACAAAGCCAGACATGCAGCCGAGCTCTTTACCATGGTGGAAACCGTGGACCGGCTGAAAATCGCCCGTGCCCTGGACCGACACTCCGGGTCCCTGGGCCGCAGCCTGGACATCCTGCTCCAGGTCAACGTGGGCAGGGAACCCCAAAAAGCAGGGGTTCTGCCCGAGAATCTCGAAGAGCTGGCCAGGGAGGTCGCCACCCTGCCGTCCCTGCGGTTACGCGGCCTGATGACCATGCCGCCCTACACCACTGACCCCGAAGAGAGCAGACCTTTTTTCAGATCGCTTTACCAGCTTGCCCGGGAACTCAGGGACAAAGGTCTCTTATCCGACAAGAGCCAAGTAGAGCTCTCCATGGGGATGTCCAGGGATTTTCCCGTGGCCATCGAAGAAGGCGCCACCCTGATCCGGGTTGGAACAGCGATTTTTGGCCCCCGGTCCTGACTGGATCATACATCGTCTTATGACCGGCAACTCCTTCCCTGTCCAGAAAGGGTGCCCTAAAACTAACCAGAAGAAAAGGAACAAAACATGAACATCACCATGATCGGAACCGGATATGTTGGCCTTGTCACCGGGACCTGTTTTGCCGAGTTTGGCCACAATGTCACCTGCGTGGACAAGATCGATGAAAAGATCAATAGTCTCAAGGATGGCCAAATTCCGATTTACGAACCAGGTCTCGACACCCTGGTGGCGAAGAACACCGGTGAAGGGAGACTCCACTTCACCACCGATCTTGCCGAGGCCGTGCCGGAAGCCGAGGCCATCTTCATTGCCGTTGGCACCCCCTCTTCCCGTCGGGGTGACGGCTATGCCGATCTGACCTATATCTACTCGGCAGCCCGGGAACTGGCTCCCCACCTGAAGGGATACACGGTGATCGTTGACAAATCCACAGTCCCGGTGGGAACCGCCCGCCAGGTCAGCCGCATCATTCGTGAAGAAAACCCCGAGGCCTCCTTTGACGTGGCCTCCAATCCGGAATTTCTCCGGGAAGGGGCGGCGATCAACGACTTCATGCGCCCGGACCGGGTGGTTATCGGAGTAGAGAGCCGGCAGGCCGAACAGGTACTGAGGGACATTTACAAACCACTCTACATCCGGGAGACCCCCATTGTCTGTACGGACATAGAAACCGCGGAACTGACCAAATACGCGGCCAATGCCTTTCTGGCAATCAAGATCAGCTTCATTAACGAAATGGCCACGGTCTGCGAGGCGGTAGGGGCCGACGTTTCAGCCCTGGCCAAGGGCATAGGCATGGACGGACGAATCGGTAATAAATTCCTCCATCCCGGCCCTGGCTACGGCGGATCCTGCTTTCCCAAGGACACCCTGGCCCTAATGCGCATTGCTCAGGAATGCGGCGAAAGTGTACGGATCGTCGAGGCCGCGGTGGAGGTCAACTCCGCCCAGAAGGCCAGGATGGTCAAAAAGATCAGGGATATGCTCGGCGGGTCCGAGGCCGGAAAAACCCTGGCAGTCCTGGGATTGACATTCAAGCCAGAGACCGATGACATGCGCGAGGCACCGGCAGCGACCATCCTCCCGGCCCTGCTGGAAAAAGGAGCGCAGATAAAAGCCCATGACCCCAAAGGAATCGAGGAAGCCAGAAAATATCTGCCACCGGAGATCGAGTACGTGGCCAATGCCTACGAAGCCTGCGAGAACGCGGACGGAGTGGTCCTGATGACCGAGTGGAACCAGTACCGGGCCCTGGACCTGGAAAGGATACGCGGGCTGTTACGTTCACCGGTATTCATCGACCTGAGGAACGTCTACGACCCGGAACAGATGCACAGCCTGGGATTCCACTATACCGGGGTGGGAAGAAAATAAGGAAGCGCCCGCAAAACGGGGGAAAAAGACAGGGTCCCTGCGGAAAAATCAGCAGGGACCCTGGACGGAAACTTTTCTACTCCATGCTTCCAGGCGGAAGAATGAACGAAATAAAAGCAGTACGGCAGTACGGAACCTGTCCTACCGGCGACGCGATGCCCGCTTGGACGCCTTGAGTGGATTGATCCGAACCTTGACCACCTTGATCTCGGGTTTGGCGTGGGTTGCGAAATTGCAGATCCCCAGCCGCCACTTGGCTTCCGGCTTGATATAGACCCTGCAGTATTTTGTGTCGTTTTCCTCAACTACACGCTCACAACCTTCACACTTCTCGATGACCGGCTGGAACGGTCCCTCGCTATATCTTATTGCCTCACTGGCCTGCATATCGCCAACCTCCTGAAAAAATATTACCTTTTTCTTGAAACAGAAAAATTTCTTCCATACAATATCATATATTGTGGAACTTGCCCACCGGAATGAAGGAACATTCTATAAAGCTATTTCCCTCTTCTGTCAATAAAATATATCGGTTTTCGCCGGACAGAGCTCGCAGGCGGAAACTTTCTGGAGCGGTTTATGCCTGTCTACGTCTGGAAGGGAAAGAACAGTTACGGTGAAAAACGGAAAGGAGAAATCGAGGCCCCGGACGAAGCCACCGCGCTGGCCCAGCTCAAGCGGTTGCGGATCCAAAACCTCAAAATCAAGGAAAAGCAGAAGGATATCTTTGAAAACATTCCCCTGTTCCAGCCCAAGGTCACCGGTAAAGATGTGGTCATCTTCACCAGGCAGCTCTCCACCATGATCGACGCCGGCCTGCCGCTTGTCCAGTGCCTGCAGATCCTGGCCAGGCAGCAGAGCAACCCGACCTTTCGCAAGGTTCTTTCCAGTATCCAGCAGGACGTCGAGACAGGAACCACCCTGGCCGACGCCATGCGCAAACACCCCAAGGTATTTGACAACCTGTACACAAACATGATCGAAGCCGGAGAACTCGGTGGTATTCTTGATACCATCCTGTCCCGGCTGGCCTCGTTCAAGGAAAAATCCATGGCCCTGCAGAAGAAGATCAAGGGCGCCATGACCTACCCTGCCATCTGTCTTGGCATCTCCATCATTATTCTCATCGTCATCCTGGTCTTTGTAGTGCCGGTCTTTGAAAAAATGTTCCAGGACTTTGGCTCCGCTCTCCCGGCCCCGACCCAGATGGTAGTCAACCTGAGCAATTTTGCCAAAAGCAATATCCACTACCTGATCATCGGGATGATCGCTGTTTTTTTCATTGTCAAAAAAATCTATGCCACTGAAAAGGGACGACTCAAGATTGATGCCCTGGCTTTGCGCGCCCCGATTATCGGCCCACTGGTCCGTAAAACCGCGGTGGCCAAATTCACCCGAACCCTGTCCACCATGCTCCAGAGCGGCGTTCCCATCCTCGATGCCCTGCAGGTGGTAGCCAAAACCGCTGGCAACAAAGTCGTCGAACGGGCCGTGTTTCGAACCATTGATGCTATCGCCGAGGGACGACCAATTGCTGAACCACTTGAAGAAACTGGAGTTTTTCCAAATATGGTGGTACAAATGATCAATGTTGGCGAATCTGTAGGCGCCCTGGATGCCATGTTGGAAAAAATAGCTGTTTTCTACGATGAAGAAGTGGATCAGGCCGTAGAAAACCTGACAGCCATGATTGAACCGTTTATGATGGTCTTTCTTGGCGGCATGATCGGCGGCCTGGTCATAGCCATGTATCTGCCTATCTTCAAAATGGCCAGCGTGGTTGGATAACACCTGAATCGGAAACCGGAAAAATCCTTATTTTCAATTACCTGGATAACTGGTAAGTTAGTGTCTGTCCAAAGATGAGGATTTTCGTCCGATATCAGGTGGGCGAAGACTCCAAAGGAGTGTGAAAAAAATAAGCGCAGGCATATGAGTACTATTCCGAGCATTATTTTTTGAGCATGACGCAGAGATCGGCGAGCTAAGCAAGTCCGAAGTCTGCTCTTATCCGCAAGACTCCGAAAGACCATTTCTGGACAGACACCAGGTAAGACAACAACCGTATGTTAACCCTTAATTCACATCCCGGCCAGTCCGGATCAGGAGAAGAACATCATGGGCGAAATTATTGACATCCTTGCCAGAGAAATACTGGATTCCCGCGGCAACCCCACCGTTGAGGTGGAGGTTTATCTTGATACCGGCGCCACAGGCCGGGCCGCTGTGCCATCCGGCGCCTCCACCGGCAAAAGAGAGGCCCTGGAACTCAGGGACCTGCGCAAAAAACGGTATAACGGCAAAGGGGTGCGCCAGGCGGTGGAGAATGTCAACGAAATCATTGCACCCAAACTGCTTGGCTTTGAATCCTCGATGCAGATTCTCATAGATCAAACCATGATCGACCTGGACAACACAGCCAACAAGAAAAAGCTGGGTGCCAACGCGATCCTGGGAGTATCCATGGCAGTGGCAAGGGCCACGGCCATGGAGCTGGACCTGCCCCTGTACACTTACCTGGGCGGTGTCAACGCCAAGGTACTGCCGGTTCCGATGATGAATATCCTCAACGGTGGTGCCCATGCCGACAACAATGTGGATATCCAGGAATTTATGATCCTGCCGGCCGGGGCCCCCACCTTTGCCGAGGCCCTGCGCATGGGAACGGAAACCTTCCACGCCCTCAAGGCTGTCCTGAAAAAACGCGGCCTGCAAACCGCAGTGGGCGATGAAGGTGGATTTGCCCCCAACCTGCGCTCCAATGAGGAGGCCATGGAGGCCATCCTGGAAGGGATCACCCTGGCCGGATACAAACCGGGCCGGGACATTTACATCGGTATTGATGCCGCGGCCAGCGAATTCTATTCCGCCAAAGACAAAAAATACATCCTCAGTGCAGAGAAAAAACCCAGAAAGACCACCGAAGACATGATCGACTTCTACCGCTCCTGGGTCAAACAGTATCCTCTCATTTCTATCGAGGACGGGCTGGATGAAGCGGACTGGAAGGGCTGGAAGAAGCTGACCGAAGCCCTGGGGAACAGGATCCAGCTGGTGGGGGATGACATCTTCGTGACCAACACCGCCATATTGCAAAAGGGCATCCGGAAGAACATCGCCAACTCCATCCTCATAAAACTCAATCAGATCGGCTCGGTCACCGAAACCATCGATGCGGTGGAAATGGCCCACCGGGCCGGCTATACCTCGGTTATCTCCCATCGTTCCGGTGAAACCGAGGACACAACCATTGCTGATCTGGCCGTGGCGCTCAACACGGGGCAGATCAAGACCGGTGCCCCTTCGCGCACCGATCGTGTGGCAAAGTACAATCAGCTGCTGCGAATCGAGGAAGAGCTTGGCGTGGCGGCACGTTACGCCGGTACCGGCGCCTTTTCCTTCCTCGCAGACTGAGTACGGACAACGGCCACAGCGCGACTCTCTACCAGGCAAAGGACTGGACACCATCAGATAAAAGCGACATCCTGGAGGCTTAAACGATGACTCTGACCAAAGCAGATCTTGTCCAGCAGGTATATAAAAATCATCCGACCCTGACCAAGGCACAGGCCACTGCATCCGTGGAAACGTTTCTTTCCATTTCCAAAAACGCTCTGATCCAGGGTGAGGATCTTCTGCTGAGCGGATTTGGCAAGTTCAACGTCAAAGACAAAAAAGCCCGGCGCGGCAGAAATCCTCAGACCGGTGACGAGTTGACCCTGGAAGCAAGACGCGTGGTGACTTTCAAACCCTCGGGCATTCTCCGGGCCAAGATCAACAACCAGTAGAGCCTGACCGGTTCCTGAATACAGGGCGGGCACCAGTCATGGTGCCCGCTTTTGTTTTGTCGGCCCACATATCATCAAACACCCATGCAGGCTCCCCAGCCTGCGCAACGAACAATGAAAGTCTGCCCGGCCGGCAACGGTGATCAGGACACTTTCATATAAATTTCCGGTAAAAGTGAGTATCATGCCTGCCTGGTCCCAACTGCGCCCCATCACCCCGGCGACCATTGATCCCGACGACCTGCACTATAACCTCAATCCACCCGGCTTCAGAGATCCGGACAGCAACCTGTGCCGGGACATTGCCCGATTCGGCCTGCTCCATCCTCCGCTGCTGCAGGAAAAGGAAGGGGGAAGATACTGTATTGTTTCGGGACGTAAACGGATCCTGGCCCTGCAACAGACCTGGCCGGTCCCGGAGAGTCTTTACGGGTTTGTCCTCTCTCCCGCCCTGGAACCGCTGCAGATATTTGCCACCCTCCTGCGTCACTCCCTTATCGGCAGTTCGCTGTCCATGGTGGAACAGGCGATCTTCTTCCATAAACTCCTGGACCATGTAGCGCCGGAAGAGACCATCTCCCTGCTCCCGCTTCTGGGCCTTAAACCCAGACCCCATGTCCTTGATGAACTCCTCCAGTGCCTGTCCCTGGAGGAACCGATCCAGGCTGCCCTCCACAGCAACCAGATCCACCCGAAGATCGTCAGACAGCTGCTCCAGATCTCTCCGGAGGATCGGATAGCGCTGGTTTCGCTCATCACTGAGCTCAGTCTCGGAGGATCCAAGCAGCAGCGAGTTGTCACCCTGGCCGTGGACCTGGCCAGAAGAAACAATCAACCTGTTGGCGAGGTACTATCCCGCTGGCCACGGCCGGGAGAGGAGGCCAACATCCCGCAGCTGGCCTCTTCCCTGCTCGACTGGCTCCACAACCAGGCCCATCCCCGCCTGGTGGAAGCCCAGCGCGAATTCAAATCCTTCTGCAAGAAACTTGATCTGCCACCCCAGGTGGAGGTCCAGCATACATTGTCCTTTGAAGATGAAACCACCTGGCTGCGGTTCGCCTTTGCAACCAGGCAGGAGGCGGAAAACTTCTGGAAAAAGATCCGGAAAATAATGGCGGAAGACTGAGCAGAGATCAAAGGCGGACAATGCGATATTTTTCGTTTTTGTGATTACCATCCAACTCACAAAGACTGTGAAAATTCCTCTCGCTGATACTGTCGACAAAGAGTTTCTCCAGGGCAGAGCGATGATATCGCTTTTCACTCCCCGGCGACGAATTGTAAAGGTATTCAAACGGTGGTGAGCAGCCCCTGGATCAGCACATCTGCCCCGACCCTTTCCACTGTCATGTCACGCAAACGCCTTGGTTCTCCGGTGGCGGGGAAACTGTATCCCTGCAGAAGCGGGGTACCCTGATCGCCGATAAAAAAGGGGGCCGTGAAAAGATAGACCTGATCCACCAGAGAATGCCCCAGAAACGAGCCGTGGATCCGGCTCCCGCCTTCCACCAGGACCGAAGTGATATCGCTGCGCCCCAGGACCTTGAGAACCTCCTCCAGCACCAGGCGTCCCTCGTCATCAAAGGCCACCCGGTGGACAACCGCTCCTGCCTCGGCGAGGCGCTGCTCTTTGTCCACCGAAACATCGGAGCGACAGAAAATCCACGTCTGTGCCGGAGATTCGAGATTGAAAAAACGACCATCCGGGGAGAGCGACAGGTTGGAATCCAGAATCACCCGGAGAGGATCCCGCCCCCTGGCTCCCTCAAGCCGGGTCGTCAGGGAGGGATTATCTATCCGGGCGGTGGCGGCGCCGATCAGGATAGCATCAAACCGGTCGCGCAACCGATGAACAAACTGACTGGCCTCAGAGCCGGTAATTCGCCCCCCCCCGCCGGGAAGATAGCTTATCCTTCCATCCAGGCTCATAGCTGCCTTCATCACCACCCAGGGCAGGCCGGTGGTTACATGCTTGATAAAAGGATAGTTGATCTCCCGGCAGCGCTTCTCCAGAACACCTGTCGTCACCTCGAGCCCCCGGGAGGCGAGAAAAGCGGCGCCGCCACCGGCAAGACCATGGGGATCGAGCATGCCGATTACCACCCGTCGGATTCCAGCCTCGAGAATGGCCCGGCTACACGGCGGGGTACGTCCGGTATGATTACACGGCTCCAGCGTAACGTAGATGGTAGCCCCCTGGCACCGATTGCCGGCATCGGACAGGGCATGCACCTCGGCATGGGGTGTACCGGCTTTACGGTGATAACCCCGTCCGACCACTTCGCCATCGCGCACCACTACGGCCCCGACACAGGGATTGGGAGACGTTCTTCCCTGACCCCGGACCGCCTCGGCCAGCGCCATCTGCATGAAGATTTCGTCTTCCTGCATACTCACTTGTCAGCAGGTACCTCGCCGTCACCGGTGGTTCGATCGCCAAGAAAATGTTTGAGCTCTTCCATGAATTCGTTCACATCCTTGAACTGACGGTAAACCGAGGCGAAGCGAACATAAGCCACTTCGTCCAGTTCCGGCAGAGCCTCCATGACCCATTCGCCGACGGTAGTGGTAGGGATCTCCTTACCGCCCACATCCTGGAGCTTTCCTTCGATAGCATCCACGAACCGGTCGATATCCGCCATACTCACCGGTCTCTTTTCACAGGCCTTCTCCAAACCGGTAACTATCTTTCCCCTGTCCCAGGGCTCGCGGCGGCCGTCCTTTTTGACAAGCATAGGCAGCATGACCTCGATACGTTCATAGGTGGTGAAGCGCTGCTTGCAGGCGGCACAGGCCCGGCGGCGCCGGGTGATGGTCTTATCTTTGTTCAGTCGTGAATCGATAACCCGGTTATCAAGATGGCCGCAGTATGGACACTTCATGAGTATTTCACCTGAATAGTTTGCCGGTTCTGCCGCTCCCTGTCCGGGTCAGTGTATGGGACAGACTACACCTCGACCCTGTCAATCTAGGGATAGAGAGGCAGCTGATCGCAGAGTGCTCTGACCTCCTGGCGGATACGGGCCAGCTCAGCCACATCACGGGAGGTGATGACCCGGTCGATCCAGTCAGCTATCCGTACCATCTCCTTTTCCTTCAGCCCCCTGGTGGTCACGGCGGGCGTTCCGATTCGGATGCCACCGGTGACAAAACGGGACTGGGTGTCAAAGGGAATGGCATTCTTGTTGACGGTCAGCCCGGCATCCTCGAGCAGCTCCTCCGCCTCCTTGCCGGTAATATTCTTGTTCTGCAGATCCACCAGCATGAGATGGTTGTCTGTGCCGCCGGAAACGATGCGGAACCCATGTTCCTTCAGCCGGCCGGCCAGAACCCTGGCATTGACCACCACCTGCTGCTGGTATTCCCTGAAGGACTGATGTTTGGCCTCCTTGAATGCCACGGCCTTGGCAGCGATCACATGAACCAGAGGACCGCCCTGGATACCCGGGAAGATCTTGCTGTCTAGGCTCTTGGCATATTTCTCCCGCGCCAGGATGAGACCGCCGCGCGGACCGCGAAGGGTCTTGTGAGTGGTGGAGGTGACAAAATCGGCAAAGGGAACCGGTGAAGGGTGGACCCCGGCAGCAACCAGGCCGGCGATATGCGCCATATCCACCATGAAAAGGGCGCCGATCTGATCGGCGATCCGCCGGAAGCCCTCGAAATCGATCACCCTGGGGTAGGCCGACGCTCCGGCAACGATCATCCTGGGCCTGTTTTCAAAGGCGATCCTCTCCACCTCTTCCATGTTGATGGTCTCGGTTTCGCGATCCACCCCGTAGGAGATGAAGTTGAACAGCTGGCCGGAAAAACTGACCGAAGCCCCGTGGGTAAGGTGACCGCCATGGGCCAGATCCATACCCAGGACCTTGTCACCGGGTTTCAGTGTGGCAAAATAGACCGCCATGTTGGCCTGGCTGCCGGAATGGGGCTGGACATTGGCGTATTCCGCGTCAAAGATTTCCTTTGCCCGGCGCACAGCGATGGATTCCACCTCGTCGGCATAATCGCAGCCTCCATAGTACCGCCGATTGGGATAGCCCTCGGCGTACTTGTTGGTAAAAATCGACCCCTGGGCCTCAAGCACGGCCTGGGAAACAATATTTTCCGAGGCAATCAGTTCCAGCTGATTGGTCTGGCGTTCCAGCTCATACTGGATAAATCGGTATACATCAGGATCAACGTGTTCCAGATCTGCCATGATATCTTTCCTTATCCTGCTTGGACGAAACTGGTCTGCATCTCTGTTGCCAGTCCGTGTGTCCCCCTTAAGATCGATCCCTGCTTTCCTGAGATTCGGATCGAACCTCTGTTCCATTAAAACAAAAACCGGCAGTCGAATCTCCTGGGCTGCCGGTTACACATTCACAGTCGCATCTTTGGCCGCGGTGTCACGAAAACATCTCCAACCGCCGCTGGTGCCGTCCGCCGGCAAATTCGGTCTGGACCCATGTGGTTACGACCTCAAGGGCTATCTCTACCCCCAGTACCCTTCCACCCAGACAGAGGACATTGGCGTTGTTATGTTCCCGGCTCATCCTGGCTGTATAGGACTCGTGACAGAGCGCGGCTCGGATATCACGGTGCCTGTTAGCAGCAATAGACATACCGATACCGGTACCGCAGATCAGGATGCCGCGTTCACATTCGCCACTGCGTACCGCGGCGCAAACAGCGTCGGCAAATTCCGGATAGTCCACCGATTCCCTGGAATAGCAGCCCAGGTCCACCACTTCCTGACCGAGCTTTTCCAGCTGATCGATGACGAGCTGTTTGAAATCAAAGCCGCCGTGGTCACTGCCGATCGCTATTTTCACTGTTTCCTCTCCTCTCAACCATCAAAGCGTTTCATGACAATGACAGCGTTGGTACCGCCGAAACCAAAAGAATTAGACAGAGCGGCACGGATCTTGATTTCTCTGGCTGAGCCGGGAACATAATCGAGATCACAGGCCGGATCGGGATGTTCAAGATTGGCCGTGGGCGGCACCAGACCGTGGGCGACGGACAGAGCTGTGAAGACAGACTCAATGCCACCGGCGCCACCGAGCATGTGCCCGGTCATGGACTTAGTGGAACTGATGGCCAGCTTCCAGGCATGATCGCCAAAGACGGTCTTGATGGCAGCGGTCTCACACCGGTCATTGAGCGGTGTGGAAGTACCGTGCGCATTGATGTAGTCCACATCCTCGGGATTGAGCCCGGCATCCCGCAGGGCCATGGCCATGCACCTTGCAGCTCCTTCGCCATCTTCCGGAGGAGCGGCGATGTGGTAGGCATCGCTGGTCAGTCCGTACCCGGCCATTTCGGCGTAGATGGTCGCGCCCCGCGCCCGGGCATGCTCCAGCTCCTCAAGGACAAGCATTCCTGAACCCTCGGCAATAATAAAACCGTCCCGATCGCGATCAAAAGGACGGGACGCGTACTCCGGGTCGTCGTTACGGGTAGACAGGGCCTTCATGGAAGAAAAACCTCCCACAGCGAGCGGACAGATAACCGATTCGGCCCCGCCGGTAATGGCCATGTCACAGTCCCCATAGGCGATATGCCTGAAGGCCTCGCCCACTGCATGGGTTCCGGCGGCGCAGGCGGTTGAAAGGGCCATGTTGGGCCCCTTGGCGCCAAATCGCATGGATATGTGACCAGACGGCATATTGGGAATCACCCTGGGAATGAAAAACGGTGTTATCCGGCGCGGACCGCGTTTAAGATAGACACTGTGATACTGCTCGATGGTGGGCAGTCCCCCCATGCCACAGCCGGTTATAACCCCGAAACGCTCGGCCTCGTTTTCCTTCACGGACAGACCGGCGTCCTCCATCGCCATGTCGGCGGCAGCCACGGCATACTGGACAAACAGATCCAGATTCTTGACCTGTTTCTTTTCAAACCACAGTTCCGGGGTAAAATCCCTGACCTCGGCGGCAATCTGCGAAGCCTGGTCCGAGGCATCGAAACGAGTGATAGGTCCCACTCCGCTCCGGCCTTCGAGAAGCCCCTGCCATGTTCTGTCCGTACCGGTACCAAGTGGGGTAACCAGTCCCACTCCGGTGACAACAACCCGTCTTTTCACCTTATACGTCCCGCGTCCTACTTCAGTTTATTGACATAATCGATGGCATCCTGAACCGTGGCGATCTTTTCCGCCTCTTCATCGGGAATTTCCACGTCGAATTCTTCTTCCATGGCCATGATAAGCTCAACCAGATCCAGAGAGTCGGCTCCAAGGTCATCGACAAAGGAGGCCCCTGGTACGACCTTATCCCGGTCTACACTGAGCTGCTCAACGATGATATCGATCATTTTGTCTTCAACTGCCATTGCTTTTTCTCCTGAAATATTTTTTAGATGATATGTTCAAGTATCCGGGGTCGATGGCACCGACGCCCGGCACCCTGGCTACAGCATGAGCCCTGCTCACAGGACCCATGAATCAATTTCCCATGTACATCCCACCGTTGACGTGCAGCGTCTGACCAGTCATGTAGGAGGCGTCATCCCCGGCCAGGAAGGCAACAGCCGCCGCCACATCTTCAGGCGTACCCAGAGTTCCCAGGGGAATCTGGGCCTTGATGGCCTGCTGGACATCCTCGCCAAGACCACTGGTCATGTCGGTGACAATATAGCCTGGCGCCACGCAGTTGACCGTAACATTACGGGGAGCCAGCTCCCGGGCCATGGATTTTGTCAGACCGACGAGCCCGGCTTTGGCCGAGGCATAGTTGACCTGGCCGGCATTGCCCAGAAAACCGATAACCGACGAGATATTGATGATCCGGCCCCAGCGATTCTTCATCATTGCCCGCATCGCTGCCTTGGAACAGAGAAAGGCGCCCTTGAGGTTTGTGTCCAGAACCTTGTCCCAGTCATCTTCCTTCATTCTGGCCATGAGCCCATCCCGGGTGATGCCGGCATTATTGACCAGAATTTCCACTACCCCGTGTTCTGTCCCGATCTGCTTGAAGCTTTCCTGAACTGCGCCGGCATCAGCAACGTCGAACCGGCAGAGAAATCCACTGCCGCCAAGCTCCCTGATGGCGGCCAGCGTCTCTTCCGCGGCGTCCAGGTTACCGACGTAATTGATACCGACCACAACGCCCATGGCGGCAAGCCGCTGGCAGACCGCCCGGCCGATACCACGGCTGCCGCCGGTTACCAGTGCTGTTTTACCCTGAATCGTCACTGTCCTTTTGTCTCCCTGAGTTTTTCAGTCAGCAGCGGGACGATCTCGAAAAGATCTCCCACCAGACCGTAGGTGGCGAAATCGAAAATCGGCGCCTTCTCGTCCCGGTTTATGGCCACGATAATATCGGCGGACTGCATGCCGACAGCATGCTGGACGGCACCGGAAATACCACAGGCAATATAGAGTTTCGGACACACTGTCTTGCCGGTCTGGCCAACCTGATGTGGATAGCTTATCCAGCCGGCATCCACTGCTGCCCGCGAGGCAGCCACTGCGCCACCAAGCTCCTCGGCAAGTTTCTCTATCAGCTCAAAACCTTTTTCATTCTCCAGCCCGCGACCGCCGGCCACCAGGACTTCAAATTCCTGAATATTGACATTTTCTCCTTCCTCCCGGACACTCTCCAGGACCTCGATCCGGGACTGCAGCAACTCCTCATCCACCTCAACATCCACCACTTCTCCGACCCTGGCTGGATCCACCGGAGCCGGTGCCATGACCTTGGGCCGGACCGTGGCCATCTGCGGCCTTGAATGGGGACATTCAATGGTGGCCATGATATTGCCGCCAAAGGCAGGCCGTGTCTGAAGGAGCATACCATCTTCCTCGCGAATGGCCAACTGGGTACAGTCTGCGGTCAACCCGGCACCAAGAGCCGTGGCCACTTGAGGTATAACAGAACGGCCGATGGCCGTGGCCCCGGCAAGAACCACTTCCGGCTTACGGGTCCGGATCAGGTCTTCGAGGACGCGACCATACACATCTTCACGATAGTCGGCCAGAGCCGGATGGTCCACCACATAGACGGTATCCGCCCCGGCAGCGATCAGCTGATTTGCATACTCACGCACCTGGTCACCGAAAAGAACCGCGCTCAGGGCCACCCCACGCTGATCAGCAAGCTGCCGACCGATGCCCAGCAGCTCATAGGCCACCGGTGCGATCTGTCCGTGCCTATACTCGGCAAAGACGCAGATCCCCGACCACTGAGCCAGATCCGTGTCTCCCTTTCGGGCACCGCCCTCGATATGCAGGGCCTCCACCTCGCAGTTGTCGACGCAACTGCCGCAAAGGGTACAGGTATCACCCACCACCGCGATGGAATCTTTCACAGTTATGGCGCCAAAGGCGCAGGTCTCTTCACAAACCCCGCACCCTATACATTTTTCCGTATCTACAATCAGCATAACAGGTAATCAGAAAATCAAAAATCAGAAACCAGACCAGGCACCTCAGTTACAGTGCCGAGCGCAGGGCCGCCACCAGTTGCTCCACCTGTTCTTCGGGGGTACCCTCAAACAAAGTCCGATCGTCCCGCGGCTCGGGAGAGAAAACCCTGACCACCTGGGTCGGCGAACCAGCCAAGCCAATACAGCCTTCCTCCGCCCCTATGTCCGCAGCCGACAACACCCTTATCTGTGCCTTTTTGGCCTTCATCTTGCCCTTGAGCGAGGGAACCCGGGGTTCGTTGACATCCTTGACCACGGTGAGCAGGGCGGGCAGCGGCAATCGAACCACGTCATAGCCGTCGTCCATCATCCTCTCCACCACGATGCTGCCACTGTCTGCGCTCCGGGTCTTCTGCACACAGGTGACATAAGGAACCTGCAACCGGCTGGCCAGTCCCGGTCCGACCTGGGCCGTATCACCGTCAATGGCCTGCTTGCCGCAGAGTATCAGATCGAAGCTGCCAAGAATCTCGATGGCCTTGGCCAGGGTATATGAGGTTGCCCAGGTGTCGGCTCCGGCAAAGGCCCGGTCCGAAACCAGGGCAGCATGATCGGCACCACAGGAAATGGCCTCCCGCAAGACTTCCTCGGCCTGGGGTGGCCCCATGGACAACACCGTAACCTCTCCACCATGCTCCTCCTTGAGACGAACCGCCTCTTCCAGCGCATGCCGGTCATAAGGATTCATGATAGACGAAACGCCTTCCCGGGCCAGGGTGTTGGTTTCCGGATCAAGACGGACATCTTTGGCATCAGGAACCTGCTTGATGCAAACAAGAATATTCATTGATATTTTTATTTTGATTCAGGATGGATAGATAATCTCAGGAAGCATACTCCTTATTGAGCTCCTGGCCGATAACATTACGCTGGATCTGGTTGGTTCCCTCGTAGATCTGGAGAATCTTGGCATCACGCATCATTTTTTCAACCGGATACTCCTTCATATAGCCATATCCCCCCAGAACCTGTACCGCGTCGATGGCAACCTTCATGGCCATGTCGGTGGCAAAGACCTTGCACATGGAAGAGGCCTTACTCATCTTTTTCGGGTTGGAATCGATGTGCCTGGCAGCGGCATAGACAAGTGCCCGGGCAGCCTCGACCTGGATAGCCATGTCGGCCAGCATATGTGAAATGGCCTGGAAACTGATGATCGGCTTGCCGAACTGAACCCTCTGCTTGGCATAGGTCACCGCCTCATCCAGGGCAGCCTGTCCAAGTCCCACACCCAGGGAAGCGATACCGGGCCTGGAGATGTCCAGAGTTTTCATGACCGTTATAAAACCAGTGCCCTGACGCCCCACCAGCCGATCCCTGGGGATTCGGCAGTCCTTGAGGATGAGCTCTCTGGTGGCCGAAGCCCGGATGCCCATTTTGTCTTCTTTCTTGCCATAGGAAAAACCCGGATCTCCGTCCTCGACCAGAAAGATGGAAGCGCCGCGGGCGCCTTTGCTGGGATCGGTGAGCGCAACAATGGTATAGAGGTGAGCCTCGCCGCCATTGGTGATCCACTGCTTGGTGCCGTTGAGTACCCACTCGTCCCCATCCAGCACAGCGGTAGTCTGGACCCCGCCAGCATCGCTGCCGGCATTGGCCTCGGTCAGGCCAAAGGCAGCCCAGCGGGTTCCGGCGGCCACATCGGGCAAATATTTCTTTTTCATTTCCTCGCTGCCGGCGATGAGCACCGGGAAGATACCCAGGGCACTGGCCGCATAACTGGTCGCCACGCCGACACATCCTCTGGCAAGCTCTTCCAGGGCCACGACAATCTCGAAACAACCGCCACCAAGGCCGCCATACTCTTCGGGAATAAAGATACTGAACAGATCGGCCTTGGCCATATCCTCGAGAATAGAGGTCGGAAACTCATTTTTCTCATCGAGTTCCGCCCGGACGGGAATAATCTTCTCGCTGGCGATCTCCCGGGCCGTATCCCGGATCATCTGCTGTTCTTCGGTCAGAAAATAATCCACAAAGTTCTCCTTATTACCAGTCCATCAACAGGGCACCCCATGTGAAACCACCACCGAAGGAACAGAACAGAATACGTTGTCCCCTAGACAGAATCCCCTGCCGGTTCGCTTCATCCAGAGCAATGGGTATGCTGGCTGCCGATGTATTACCATATTTATCTACGTTAATGTAGAGCTTTTCATCAGGAACACCGAGGCGTTCCATGAGTTTGCCAAGTATGCGGATATTGGCCTGATGGGGAATCATCAGGTCCACCTCGTCAATGGTGATTCCGGTTTCCCGAAGCAATCCGACGACCGCATCCTCCATGGACCGGACCGCATATTTGAATACGTCCCGGCCGGACATCTGGATATAGCACCCCTTGCGGTCCGGCTGACGGATAGCGGGGTTTCTGCTTTCCGGGCTGTCCATGTAGAGAAGGTTCCAGAGCCGACCATCAGACAGAAGCCTGCACGCCAGTACGCCGCCCTGCTCACTGCCGGTGAGTACACAGGCTCCGGCCCCGTCCCCAAAAAGGATACAGGTGTTACGATCCTCCCAGTTGACCCGGGCCGAAAGGGTCTCTGAGCCGACGAGAAGGATCTTCATATCCGGTCGGCGGGCTATATAGCTGTCCACCAGATCAAGGCCATAGAGAAAACCGGAACAGGCGGCATTGAAATCATAGGCAAAGGCATTGACTGCCCCTATTTCCGCCTGAACGAAACAGGCTGAGGAGGGCATCATCATATGGGGTGTCAGGGTGGCGACCACCACCAGATCCAGTTCTTCAGGGGTGACCTTTGCCATCTCCAGGGCACGACGGGCTGCGGTTGACGCAAGTTTATAATTTTCCTCTCCAGGCCCGGCGATACGCCGTGTACTGATACCGGTCCGGGAGGTGATCCACTCGTCGGAGGTTTCCACCAATTTTTCGAGGTCAGTATTGGTCAGCACCTTTTCCGGCAGGCATGACCCTGTTCCCAAGACTGCGGCTCGCATGGTTTGCTATCTATCTCCCTGTCTCAATTTGCGTACTCTTCAAGAGAAGAGCGTATGGAATCGTTGACCCGACTCCTGACCATATCGGCCGCCACCTCGATACCGTTCTTTATCGCAACGGCATTGGATTTGCCGTGGCAGATAATCCCCACACCATCGATACCAAGAAGCGGTGCACCCCCGTACTCGGCATAATCCACCCGTTTACGGAACCGGGAAAAGGCCTTGCGTATAAGAAGGTAGCCGATCTTGGCACGCAGGGACTTCATGATCTCGTCCTTGAGCATCTGCATGGCCGCCTCGGCGAGCCCTTCGCTTATCTTGAGCGAAATGTTACCGACAAAACCGTCGCAGACGATCACATCCACATCGCCCTGGTACACATCCCGGCCCTCCACGTTACCGATGAAGTTGAGACCGCTCTGCCTGAGCAGGGCATGAGTCTCTTTCACCAGGGCATTACCCTTCCCGCTCTCCTCTCCGATACTGAGCAAACCAACTCGGGGACGTTTGATACCAAGCAGAAGACGGGAACAGGAGGCGGCCATGATGGCGAACTGGAGGAGATGCTGTGGTCGGCAGTCAACATTGGCACCGATGTCCATCAGGATCACCGGTTCTTTCAAGGTAGGGAAAAGACTGGCAATGCCCGGCCTTGCCACCCCCTTGAGCCTGCCGAGCTTGCGTACGGCGGCAGCCAGGGTGGCGCCGGAGTTGCCGGCGGACACGACGGCATCTGCCTTGCCCTGGCGAACCAGATCAAAACCGACCATGATGGTGGAATCCTTTTTCTTGCGCACGGCCTCCACCGGAGATTCGTGCATGGATACCACCTGTGATGCGTGCTGGATGCTGAGCCGGGAGGACAGTGTTGTATCGGCAAGGAGTGCGACCTGCTTTTCCAGCTCAACGCTCGGACCGAGCAAGACGACTTCAAAATCCCTGTTGTCACGAACTGCGGCCAGGGCCCCCTCGATCAGAAGCTCAGGGCCGCAGTCTCCGCCCATGGCATCAAGGGCTATACGCACGGCTGACTAACTGAGTTCGTCCTCGAGACGGATAACGCTTCTTCCCTTGTATACTCCGCACCCGCCGCAGAGCCTGTGCGGCAGCTTCGGCTCACCGCACTCGGGACAGTTAACCACATTGGGTGCCTTGAGCGAATCATGGGCCCGCCGCTTGCGGGTGCGGGAACGGGAATGTCTTCTTTTGGGTAACGCCATTTTCTTTCCTCCTGACGGAAGTAATAGTACAACTTTGCCTTCGTTATTTCTTCAACCTGGCCAGCACGGAAAAAGGAGACAGATTCTCTCCGGGATCACAACCACAGGGCCCCTGATTCAAGTCTGCCCCGCAACGGCTGCACAAACCCTTGCATTCGGTGGCACACAACTGTTTGAACGGCAGTGCCAGATAGAGTTGCTGGCGCAGCACATCGTCAAGGTCGGCTATCGGCTCTCTGAGCACCACGATGTCCAGATCTTCGGCAGTGCAGACGACCTCTCGAAGTTTCCAGTGTTCTTCATCGGGACATTCGAGGATTAAATCGATACCTGTATCAATACGCAAGCCATAGGGTTTGAGACAGCGATCGCACCGGAGCTCCACCGTGGTTTCAAGATGTCCCTGGACCTCCACTCTGCCTGCGGCCTTACGGACCAGTAAAAGTGTGGCATTGACCGGCGCCAGCCTGGCAAAATCTTTTTCCGGAAACCACGAAATATCAGTGATATCGTATCTGGTGCCGTCTTCGGCAATTTCAGCAAATGGAACTTTCAAGAATCGCCCTGCCCTGTATCCATACCGTGCCGGGAAACAGGCACGATAATTAGCAACAAAACAAAGGACTGTACACAAAAAAATTACAGATATCCATCATAAAATGAGAGAATATGACATCAGTAATCAAATCAGGCAGGTGGAAGGGGAACAGATCAGGAGGACGCCTCCCGGAATCGCGGACGGTTCGTTACGGGAGAAGCCCAAAAAAACTGCTCAGAGGACCATGGAAAGTCGGTGGGATGTCTTCTGCAGACGAAGATGAACGATTGCCAGCAGGTAACGCAGTAAATCGATGGCCAACCCTGGATGGCTCCTGACCAGGGCGGCAAAGGAGGTCCTTTTTAAACTCAGCAATTCCGAGTCCTGGACAGCGGTAACAGTCGCCCCGTGAACAGAGTCATCGAGGATCCCTGCCTCGCCGGCAAAACTGCCGGTCTCAAGCACGGCGATGACCTGGTCTTTGCCGGGGAATTCGGTCGGCTTCTTTACCACCAGCCGACCCCGGGCGATAAAGACCATGAACACGGCCGGCTGCCCCCAGATAAAGATGTCCTCCCCGGCCTTCACCTCCAAAGGTTCAAGGAAACCGGCCAGGATACCGGCCTCCTCAGGGTTCAGAAAGGGAAACAGATCTTCCAGTTTCATCCGTCACTGTCCTTTTGGGCAAACTGTTCCCGACGCTGCTGCTCCAGGGTCTTGATCTTGTCACGCAGCTTCTGGACCAGGCCGTCGTACTTCTCCCGGCGCAGAATCTGACGAAACTGCTCCATGTAATTGCGCACCAGGCTGACCCCTTCGACCACGATATCATACACCAGCCATTGATCGCCCTTGAGGATCATGATGTAAGAGACCGGTATGGTCCTTTCCTTATCGATGAGGACCGTCTTTACTTCGGCGCGCCTGCCCTTGATCCGCTGTTTCCTGAACTCGATTTTCTGGCCGGTATACTCCTGAATATTACCTATATAGGCATACTGCAGGAGTCTGGTGAATAGCCCGACAAATTCATCCTGCTGTTCCCTGGAAAGTTGGCGCCACTGCCGTCCAAGCACCCGCTTGGACATTTCCCGAAAATCAAACCGCTCCCGGGCCACATCGATGATACGCTGACAGAGGTCACAATCGGGGTCCTGGCGTTCCCTGGCGTCACTGATAATCTGAATCACCTTATCTATAAACGGCCGCAACTGATCCGATGGATCCGGTGTTGCCGCCCGCACCACGGTTGCCGGAAGCAGGGCTCCGGCAAGAAAGAGCAGGACAGCACACCAGATGGGAATCCACTGCATACCTGATCGGCTGTCTGCCACAGGTCCTCCATCCATGCCGACATAATCTCTATTCATTGTTGTTCTCGCCCTGCGCACGGCTTCGCTGCTGACGGCGGTATTGAAAATAACCATTTCTCAGTGCAATGTAAGGATCAAAGGAAAGTTCTTTCATATGCTCGTATTCACCCAGGTGAAACGTGAGGTTATTAATATTTTTTCCTGCATAGATCAAGCCTTCCTCCTTCCAGGAGTCAGCCAGGAGATAATAGGGAGTCACTAAAGTTTCCGCCATGGTGCCGGTGAAATCCCGCAGGGTGGTGGAACCGTAGAAGGGAATCACGAGGTAGAGGCCATCGCCGATTCCCCAGGCAGCCAATGTTTCACCCAGACTGGCCTCCACGGTGGCGATTTCAAATTCCCGCTCCGCCACATCGGCCAACCCGAAAACTCCCAGTGTGGTATTGATAAAAAAACGCCCCAGAATCGTGCCGGCATCCCCCAGCCTCAGTTGCAGCAGGGCATTGGCAAAACGAACAGGTTCCAGCAGGTTGTTGAAGAAGCTGTCAACACACCAGCGCATCTCCCAGGGTACTGTGTCTGCGTAGGTGGTGGCCACCGGTTTGAGCACCCACAGATAGGCTTTGTCGTTGAAGTTGAACATGACCCGATTCAGGGGCTCCAGGGGATCGGGAACCTCGGTCCCTGCCCCCTCCTCGGCATAAAAATCATCGTTTAGAAAATCAACATCCTCGTCTCCGGCAGCCCTGACCGTCCCGGCAACCAGGACCAGCAGGATCAGGAGGCCCAGGATATACCATCGCCGTGCCGGTAAAAGATACACGCTCATTTTTATTTTACCTGACCGAAAGCAAATTTAGAGATAAGAGATTCCAGATCAACAGATGACTCGGTATCACTGATCACCTCCCCTGGCTTTAAATTTTCCTCGTCTCCACCCAGGGTTATTTGGATGATCTTGTCGCCGATGATTCCCTGAGACTTGACCGATGCCATGGAGTCGACGGGAATTTTGATAATTTTATCTATCTGCATGGCGACCCGGGCCAGGGCGTCCTCGGTCAGCTCAAGATCCCGGACAGTACCCACGGTCACCCCGGCTATCTGCACGTCGGCTCCGGGCTTGACCCCGGACACATTGTCAAAATCCGCATACACCACATAGGTTTTACTGCCGGCGAGCCAGGGAAGTTCCCCCAACTGTATGGCAAGCCAGCCAAAGGCCATCAGGCCGAGAACCAGAAAAATGCCGACCATTATTTCAACACGTGAATTACCCATAACTCATCTTGATTTTAAAGTTTGTTTTTTCCGGGAAGGCAGAAGACACCTTCGACAAAACGGCTTTTTGAGCCAGTAATGCCCTCCCCCTTATCCTTCCGACCACAGGACCCGCCAAAGCCCCAACAAGGTCCGCCCGACTCAGAAACGCCCCTGTTCCACCCGGCTGCTCTCGTAGATCTCACCCATGGTCGAAGCGACAAAATCCTTGATATACTCTTTTTCCGACCACTGAATCTCCTCAGGGCTTTCAAACACATCCATCTCGCCCCTGGAGAGCAGAATCACCTGATCGGCCAGACTGAACACCCGCGGGATATCATGACTGACAATAATGGCAGTGTAGCCTATCTCTTGCTGGGTCCGGTAGAAAAGCTGATAGATTTCCCTGGTCATCACCGGATCGAGTCCTGTGGTCGGCTCATCAAAAAGAACTATTTCAGGATCAAGCTGCAGGGCCCTGGCCAGGCCCACCCTTTTACGCATACCCCCGGAAAGCTGGGCCGGATACTTGTTTTCATGACCACCGAGCTCCAACTGTTCCAGGGTTTTCATTACCTGGACCTGTATGGCACCAGCATCAAGTCTTGTTCGCTCGCGCAGAGGCAGGGCCACATTTTCAAAAACCGTGAGCGAATCAAACAGGGCCGCTCCCTGGAAAAGAACTCCGAAACGAACGCGAACCTGCTGCAGAGCCCGTCCCCTGAGGGCGGGTACATTCTGTCCCTCCACCAGGATCTGCCCACTGTCCGGACGCATCAATCCGAGAATCAGCTTAAGAGTCACGCTCTTGCCCGAGCCCGAGCCACCGGCGATGACGGTAGTCTTTCCCCGGGGAACCTGGAAGTTGACCCCGCTGAGCACAATATGGCGCCCGTGACGTGAAGGAAAACTCTTGGTCACGTCGACAAAACGGATGGCCGGGTCTTCGGAATGTTTTTTTTGTGTGTCTGTCATATTATCAGTCCAGCACCAGCCAGAAACTCCTCCGGAACGATACAGTCTTAACCGGCACCAATCACTGGCCAGGCAACAAACCGGGATTTTAAGGAAAGATTGTAAGCAGCTCTCCAGTTACAGGAGAATCGCAGTCAGCAGATAGTCAAAAACCAGGATCGAAATGGACGATATCACCACTGCCTGAGTGGTCACCTTGCTCACACTTTCAGCCCCGAAACCGGCTCCGCGAATCTGTTGAACGAAATAACCCCGTCCGGTACAGATCCAGACCAGGAGCAGTGCAAAAACAAAGGACTTGATAACCCCGAGCCGAATATCATGATTGGTCACGCTCTGCTGCATGCCGCTGAAAAAGGCCCCGGAGTTCACTCCCATCAACTTGACCCCGGCCAGGTAGCCGCCAAAGATGCCTACCACGTCGAACATGGCAGTCAGCAGGGGAACAGAAATGAGGGCCGCCAGAAACTTTGGCGAGATCAGATACCTGAACGGATCCACGGCCATACACTCGAGCGCATCGATCTGTTCGGAAATGCGCATGATCCCGATTTCGGCACACATGGCCGATCCGGCCCGGCCGGTAACCATAAGCGCGGTGAGAACCGGCCCGAGTTCCATGATGAGCGTCAATGAGACCGCTGAACCCAGCATGCCTTCGGCACCGAATTTATGCAAAGAATAGTACCCCTGCAACCCGAGCACCATTCCCGACGACAGGGCGGTGAAAAAAATCACCGTGACCGACCCGGCGCCGATAAACCACATCTGCTTGAGCAGCTCGTTGAAACGAAATGGCCGTTTAAACAGACCAAGCAGGGCGAGAAAAAGAAAAATAGTCATTTTCCCCATATCGGTTACCAGATAGAGCGCCTGGCCGCCAATGGCGGCAAAGGGCCTCAAAACCGGTGCAAGGTCTGTTTGCGTGGTACTTTCCTTCATGTAAATACAGATCAATAAGTTACGGGCATGCTTGAAAAACAATCGTGCATACCACTGTTAACTCCTGGTGCCTGCCTTTTTCGGTTGGGAGACTATCCGGCAAGAAAGGACTGCAGCAAAAAAGCCGATTCAGCGGTTTTCCTGCAGCGCTGCAGGAAAACCGTCAAGAAACTCCAGAGCAATGGTGTACGGATCATCAGAGTGGTAGAGGACCATGGTTTGGAGAAACATATAAGCATCCTGCCCCATATCAATAAATTCCAGTGCCACTCCGTTGTCGGTGATCCGAACAATCCGAGCGAAAAATCTCAGGATCAGGCTGGAATGGCGACCGCTCTCATGCAGTTCCAGCTCACAGATTTCTCCCGGATCGGCCTTGTAGTGTCCCTCAACAAAAACGCCGCCTATACTCAGATTGCGTATCTTCTCATATTCGTACCGCCTGCCTCCCAGGTACAGCCGGGCTGTTCGGTTGAACAGAACCCTGGAAAAGCGGCGTCGGTTTCTTTCGGATGCGGATATATCTGGATCCTGTCGAGGCATAGGTTGTTTTTCAGGTGCCTGTGCCTGATACTTTTTGATTATCACCGAAACTCAGCACCGGTGTAGAAATGACGATGTTATACGTTGCCCCAGCTATTTTCTGAATCTTGATGGTACTCACATTTTTTTACTCTGGACTCTATCTTAGAAGATTTTTTCCCATACGCAAAACAAAATGTGATTACCACCCAGGCCCAACTGTCACCGACCGGGGAGAAGACATCGCATTTTCTCTCTGCCAGAGAGAAACGACCAGATTGTAAAAAGACACGCCGGATGGACAGGCAGCGCTTAAAAGACCGTTGAAAAACTATTACGCTTGATGATACTGCGTCAAAATTCGACTTAAAATGGACATGTACTCCATGTACACTGTGCTTTTTCGCCTCATTTTTCCTTGTCTCATCTTCGTTCGTTACGTTTTTCAACAGCCTGTTGAGACATGCGATATTTTTTTATTCTGAAGCCGATGATCAGAGAAACAACATAGACCAGGAGGAAGATAAAGGTGACCGAAAGGCCCGGGGTTCCGAGCCGGTTCTCCGGCAGGAGAATAACAAAGGGCTTGCCAAAACGGGCAATGAGCCGCGGTGCGGAAAAATAGTTATTGAGCCACGCCAGAATCAAAAAAAGAGGCAGCAGGTAGACCAGCACATAACGGGCATAGTGGTAGGCAAGAAAGGTGTTGTACTCATGATTCAACTCTTCATCTGTTGCCCGGTACAGGGCGTCACGGCTCTTCCAGTCGGAAATCAGCTGCAGATCCTGCTGGGCCTTTCTCTTTTCGGCAAACCGCTCGTTGAATTCCTGAACCTTCTCTTCCACCCGCAACCAGCGACGGATGCGAAAGGCCAGCGCAGCCGTGAAGACGGCAACCAGGGCGACCTGCAGCCAGACCGGAAGCCCCAGCATTGCCAATGGCTTCAGAAATATCAGGGTGAGAGTCTGGCTGAGAAATCGAAAAAAAGGAGCAATGACCCCATAGTATAACCAGTCAAGCAGTCCGTACAAAAGCTCCATTTCCTTCCTGTCCTGGTTTCAGTCCGGTTGCAGGCGGACATTTACAGTCCATGTTCCAGGCTGCCACTCCATGACAGCCTGCCCATTTCTATCCCGGCAAGGGATCCATGTCCATCAAAAAAAAAACAGGGGCCAGGCCGATACCTGTCCCCTGTTCGCCAGCGCCCGGATCACACCTGGAGCTGTTCATTGTTATTGTTCATTGTTATACATCCTGCAACCGGACAAAACGCAGGGCATGGGTGGTACACTTGGTCACACAGGCCGGTTTCAGCCCCTGATCCACCCGGTCTCTGCAGTAATCACACTTCACGGCCTTGCCGGTTGCCGGATTGAGCTGGGGTATGGTCCAGGGACAGGCCCCGGCGCAGGCCATGCAGCCAATGCATTTTTCTTCGTCAATATAGACGATCCCGTCCTCCCGTTTGATCATGGCGTCCTTGGGACAGATGGGGACGCAGAAGGGATCGTCACAGTGGTAACAGGACCTGAATTCAAATTCGGTCTTGGGCACTCCCTTGACGGACTTAAGAGGCACGTGGCTGATCTCGCACAGAATCGGCCCCACAGGCAGCTCCTTGTTGACCTTGCAATGAACCTCGCAGCCGTGGCAACCGATACAACGCTTGGCGTTGAGATAGATCATGTATGTGTTCATAACTCAACCCTCCTCTTCGGATTCCGGCTACTCTTCTTCACAAAAACCAGGGCTTCGCAGAGGTTGATGGCACCCCCGGCCCGATCCCAGTTGTCCAGCAATCCTGCCATCAATTTCTGATCACTGATGCCCGCATGATAGGCCCGACTCTGCAACGGGACCTGACGGCCAAAACCATGCACGGTATAGACACATTCCGGATGGATAAATTCGGTCACATGGGCCTGAACAGTGCCGGAATAACTGGCGTTCTGAGCCGTTACTTCGACCATGTCTCCATCCTCGATTCCAAGTTTGGCAGCTGCCCGGTGGTTGATCCACAGGGTGTTTTCCGGCATCAGCTCTTCAAGGAGCGGATTGTTGATGGTATGGCTGTGCGTATGAACCGCTGAACGGCCATAAACCAGCCGGAACATGCCCTTGGGTGGCTTGTTGGGAGATGTGTAGGGCTTAAGCGACACCAGGCCGGCTTCTTCGAGTTTACTGCTGATGATCTCGATCCTGCCGGAAGGCGTCTTGAACTGCCCGTCCAGCTTGTCCCGGTCATACAGGGGCAATGGCTTGTCGGTAAGCTCAATGAATCCCTTTTCTTCAAAATCCTCAATGGTGTATCCGGTTCCCTCAAGCTGCCATTCGTAAAGTTCCTCGATGGTATTGTACGGAAAGTATTCGCTGATATCGAGGCGTTCGGCCAGCTGCCTGAAGATTTCCCAGCCGGGCTTGGTGTCAAAACGTGGTTCCAGGGCCTTGCGCCGTACAGCCAGCCGTGGTTTGGTTCCCTTCTGCAGGCAGATAGGATTATCCCTTTCCAGATAGGTGGATTCCGGCAGGATCACATCAGCATACCAGCCGAACTCGCTGTAATGGGTGTCGATGGACACCAGGAGATCGCAGTTGTCAAAATAGAGCTTCTGGCGCTGGGGATCGGGCATACAGGCAAAGGGATCATGACGCATGGCGATCCAGGCCTTGATCGGATAGGGATCTTCGGTACGCATGGCATCGAAGAACAGGTGGGCCAGGCCCGGACCTTTATCGAAATGGGTATATTTCCACCCCACTCCGTCTCCCCGCCGGATGTCGGGTTTTGGACAGTCCAGGTTGCGGATACCGGGAAAGCCACAATCACCCGCCCCTTTGGGAATGATCAGCCCGCCCTTGATCTCGATATTGCCCATCAGGACATTGAGGATGTGGAGGGCCCTGCTTGCGTAAAACGAATCCTTGTAGCGCGACAGGTTCCAGCCCGGATGAAAGATGACCCGGGGCATATCTTCAGCCACTTCGTCGACAAACTCTATGATGGCCTTTTCCTTGACCCCACACTCCTTGGCCGCCCAGGCAGGAGTATATTCTTCGATAAAGGTGCACAGTTCGTCAAAGCCGCTCACATACCGGTCGATAAATTCTCTGTCATACAGCCCGCGCTTGATGATTTCATGGATCATGCCCAGCGTCAAGGCATAGTCGGTGCCGGGGCGAACCTGAAAAAATCTGGTGGCCTTTATGCCGGTCATGGTCTGTCGAACATCGACATATGTAAGACGCCCTCCGCTGTCCAGCATGTCAAGCACCTGGTTGCTCTGGGCAATCTGCAGAGAGGCAAAGTAATTACGCCCGAAACAGACCAGGTGTTTGGCATTTTTAATATCATAGATAAAACCCTTCCTGCCGACTCCATTCAGAGACAGGCTGGCATGGTGGGTGTTACGTCCGCAGGTGCAATCGTGGTTTGTATAATTTGGCGATCCAAAGGCATGGATAAAAGTCTTATACATATTTTGCCATGGTCCCCCGCGTGAAGACAGGACCACGGATTCGGGGCCATAGTCAGCCTTGATCTTCTTCAGCCTCTCGGCGATATAGTCATAGGCGGTCGGCCAGCTCACCTTCTGCCACCGTCCGGCTCCACGCCCTCCTTCCCTGATCAGGGGTTGCCTGGGCCGCTCATCATCATTGACCAGGGCGACACCGGCCGATCCCTTGGCGCACAGGGCACTGTCGAGCAGATATGGATTGCCCTCGATCCATGTCACCTTGTTATCCTCAACCTCAACCCGGATCGGACAGCGAACCGTGCACATGCCACACATCGAGTACACAGATTTCTTCATGATTATCTCCTTCTTGGGTCACAGACAAAACAAGCAAAGGTTGGGGAGGCGGGCCATGATGCCCGTCTCCCCGAAATGTGGTGCCTTAAAAAGCACCTGATATGGTTCCAGCTGGTTTTAGCGCAGGAATACCAGCAGTTTTGTGTACTTCATGAAGACAATGATAAGTGCCAGGGCCAGCATCCGTTTCAGGAAAATCTCCGGAAGCTTCTTCTGGATCTTGGGACCGACCATACCACCGCACATGGCGCCGGCAGCAATGAGAGCTGCCATGATCCAGTCGGGCTGGTATCCCATGAGCGCGTACTTGGCAATGCCACCGGTGGAGGTGGCAAAGGTACCGGCCAGGGCTATGGGTACGGCCAAATACATGGGATATCCCACCAGAGTGGTCATGAACGGCATAAACATGAAGCCACCGCCGACACCGAAGGACGAGGCGATTACCCCCATGACGACACCACCGATAAGCATCATCAGCGGCCGGGCGACAAAGGTCTCGCCCCAGAAACGCATGTCGAAGGAAATGAAGTTGAATTTATCAAACTCGATCTTGCCCATCTCCATAGCCTTGCCGGATTCCTTGGCTTCCTTGACCGCGGCGTTGAACTTCTGGACAATGGCCTTCATGGCCTTTTTCTTCTCAATGGAACTCGGCAGTGACTCGGTGAAAAGCTTGATGCCGATAACAAGACAGATAATGCCGAGGTAGAATTTGAAAGCCGCCAGGTTCAGATACTTGGCCGAAAGCGGAGGACCAATGAAAAAGGCGCCGGTAACAATACCGATGGCAAAGGGGATGGCCACCGGGTAGGCGAACCGTTTTTCCTTGAAGTAGGTCATCAGACCGGTGATGGGCGAGCACAGGGTCAAAAACAGGTTGGTCGGCTTGATGGTGTTACCGGCGTTGATACCGACCGGACCTTTGGTTCCAATGACCGTGATCTGGAAAGCCGCGGTGAACAGACCACCGGCAGCACCCATGATTACGAACAGGACGCCGATGATAAACGCGCCGCCAAAGACGATCAGCGGGTTCATGTAGACATTGGCGGTTTTGAAGAAGAAGGTGGATTTTTCAATGGTAAAGGTATCAACCTTCTGTCCGTTGACATACACATCCAGCGCCGCATTGGGAGCGATGTTCTTGTATGGTGTCATGGTGACCGAGAACTTACCGGTTTTCTTGTCCAGGGTCAGGCTGACACCTTCGTTCCATTTTTTCGGCTGGGTGTTGTAGTCCGTCATGACCATCCGGGCATTACCGCCACCAAGGGGTTTCTCCTTGGAAACCGTATTGATGCCGAACTTCTTCTCATGGACATAGATCAGGAACTTCCACTGCATTTCCGAGGTAATCGGACCGAGCATGGCCTTGATCGAGTCATCGATCTCATTCCATTTTTTGATCTTGTTGACCTCAACCTTGTACTTGAAAGGCGGAAAAGCAAAAATGCCCTTGGTCTGTCCCTTCCAGGCCTCCTTAGGGGTTGCCAGCTTTTCCGGCACATTGGTGATTACGTAGTAGTTCGGCGGGATAGGGGTATCACCAAAGGCATTCTTGCCCTTCTTTCCTTTCATCAGCCGGGCTCTTTCCTTGGGCCCGGGAGCCTCTGATGGCCTGAACATCTTCTGGGTATTGATAACCACGAACAGGTCCTGTCCGGGCTCGATAGTGCCTGATACCGTAATCGACTTACCGGCTTTTACCTTCTGGGAGGTCAGCTTGGCATCCAGTGCCATTGCTCCTGAACTCACAAGCAGCAGACTCGCCAGAATAATTCCGAGTAACAGTGATATTCTCTTCATACAGCTCCTCCTTGTTTTTATGTTTTGTGAACCTTCCACCCGGGGAAACTTTGCCCGCGGCCGGTTCAGTTGCAAAAAACGAATATCTCATGATTGAGACCAGACAACATTCTTTCCTTAACCTGTTGTTGTAAGCACCTCCTGTTGGTTACCGCACAGAACCGTTTCCGCGCATTGATCGTATTGTATTCCTTTCTGCCTCTCTTATTTGAGTTCGACAATCTTTGTCTCGCCCACATAGTCCCGGCTTTCAAACCCTGTCATGCTGGTCATTTTCCGGGTCAACTCGCTGATGGTTTTCAGATTGCGGATAACTGTATCCAGTTCCTGCCTGTGTTCTTCCCCGGGCAGATCTTCCAGAAGCAACTGGGCCGTACCTATGGCTGCAAAAAGCGGAGAGTTGATCTCATGGGCGACGGTGCCGGCCATCTCCACCACGCTCTGGAGCTTGATCCGCTCCATCTGCTCTTTCTCAAGACGCAGCTTGGTGGTCACATCACGTATAATCTCGATTACATACTGAACATTACCATCGGGATCGAGCATGGGGGACGCAGTTCGTTCGTACCAGCGCTCCTCGCCGTTCTCAGTCATCCGGTGCAGTTGGGTGGCAACATCGCCGGTGGCAAAAACCCTGTCCACCGGGCAGGATTCGTCCAAATCATCGGTGGCCGGGCAGAGATCGTGATAATCCATCCCCAAAACCTCCCCTTCGGACAACCCCAGCTCTTCAAGCATGACCCGGTTGGCAAGGACCACATGTTTCCGGCGATCGATCACCACAAGCCTTGGACGGATACAGTCAAGGATGTCACTTAAAAATCGCTCGTTTTCCTCGATCTGGGCAAAGAGCATGTTCATCTTCTGGTAGGTCCGCGCATTCTGTATGGCCGTGCCGCTGGACTCGGCCACAGTGGAGACAAAGTTGACCTCCGAGGAGGTGAAACAGTGATGTTCATCGGTCAGGATCCGCAGCACTCCGATGACCTCCCGGCCTACCTTGATTGGCACGGCAAGCAACGATTTGATCCCCTCCTCTTCCATATGTTCCCTGTAGAAAACCCGCTTGTCGCTGGCCACATCGTAAATGGCCACCGGGTCACCGGAAAGAACCATGACCACGTTCTTTTCCGCCTCGATCCGGCCCCGCTGGAGATAACGGTCAGAGAGACCATAGGAGGCTACCAGCTCCAGCTTGTTGGTCTGCGGGTTGAGAAGCCTGATAGAGGCTGCCTTGGCGCCGATGGAGCGGGGCACGCGCTCGACGATGGTATTGAGGACTGTATCCAGATCCAGAGTGGAGTTGACCAGGCGGGAAATGTCCTGGACCTCTTTCATGAAATCCACCTGGTTTTCCATCTCCCTGAACATCCGGGCATTGGATATGGCAATGCCCACCTGTTCCGCCAGGGCCATGGAGAAGGAGACCTCCTCGGCGGAAAAAACCCGGTTGGACCTGGTCAGGAGCCGCATGATACCGATGATGGAATCCTGGAATAGAATGGGCAGAGTGAGGACCGACTTGATCCCCTCGCGACTGGCGGCTTCCCGGTCTACATAACCGGGATCCTTGTCCAGATCCGTCTTGGCTACCGGGTAGCCTGACTTGATCATTTCCATGGTCTCTTCGGTATCGATAGACTGACGGGAGAGATATTCCATGGACAGACCGTAGGCAGCGCCAAGAACGAAGGTGTTACTTGAGGCATCGAGGAGGCGGATGGTACAGGCATCCACATCGAGCAGATCGGGCAGGCTGCGGACAATGGTATCCATCACCTGCTGATGATCGAGAACCATTGAAATCAGCTTGGTAACCTTCTGAAATACCTTCAGAAACTCCTGCTGCCTTGTCGGCCTGCTCTCTGGTACCATATCCTTTTCCTGTCTGACAGATCAGACTTGGCCTGTTTTTTCCTTGACCTTTGAGCTCAGGACCTTTTCAACCTTTTCTTCCAGTTCATCGCGATCAATGGGCTTGACGCAATACTCATCAGCCCCCAGGCTGATCGCCTCCCTGGCTGTTTCCACAGTGGGATAACCGGTGAGCATGATGGCATGCATTTCCGGATTGATGTCTTTCAGCAGGGCCAGCACCTCCACTCCACTCATCTTCTTGAGTTTGATATCGAGAATCGCCAGATCGATCTTGTTTTCCCTGGCAAAGTTCACCGCGTCATCTTCTTCGGTAAAGGTGTGGACGTTGTGTCCTTTCTTGGAAAGAATCTTTCCGATGAGGACGGTTGCGTCCTGAACATCATCGAGAGCCAGTATTTCTGCCATTGTTTTTCCTCCTTGGTTGTTGATGTAGTGCCTTGCCGGTTTTGGTTCACAGGGCGACCGGGTCCGGCTCCTGAGCCAGCGGCAGCAAAATCCTGAACCTGGTCCCCTGAATCTGTTGTCCTGAATCACGGTCCTTCACCGGACTCTCCACTTCGATAGTGCCCCCATGGTCCTTGATGATGCCATAGGAAACCGAAAGTCCAAGCCCGGTACCCTTGCCGACAGCCTTGGTGGTGAAAAACGGGTCAAAAATCTTGTCTTGGACCTTTTTCGGTATGCCGTGCCCGGTGTCTCGCACCTCGGTTGCCACCATGTTGTGCTCCCTGTCATGGTACGTGGAGAGATAGAGATCACCCCGTCCCTCTTCCTCCATGGCATGGCGGGCGTTGTTGATGAGATTGACAAAAACCTGGCGCAGCTTTTCAGCATCGCCGATCACTTCCGGCAGGTCCGGATCCAGATCGAGATGTACCTGAATATGATCCAGATTGAGACTGTGCTCGGTCACCGCGATTACATCGGTAAGTATCTCGTTCAGAGATAGATTCTCCCTGGCCGACTCGGACTGACGGGAAAACTTGAGCAGGTCAGCGACGATCTTGCGCGAGGCCTTGGTCTGGCGTTCAATGACCGCCAGGTTCTGATAGACCTCGGAATCCTCGGGAAAATCGTCCATCATCAGCTGAGTGTAACCAAGTATGATACCCAGCGGAGTATTGATCTCATGGGCTACACCGGCGGCCATCTGGCCCACTGATGCCATCTTTTCACTGGCCACCAGCTGCTGCATCATGGTCTTGACCCGAGTCAAATCCTTGGCTATTCCCTCGCAGCCTATCATCTCGCCCTTTTCATCGAAAATGGCGGTGGCAGACAGAAGCACATTTATGACCGAGCCGTCCCGGCGTTCGAATTCCACCTCGAAATCCTTGATGAACCCTTTCTGGTGCATGGTCTCGAAATAGGTGAAAATATCTTCTTCGTTATGAAAAATCCTGTAGAGATTGAGCTGGGGTGCAGCGCTGGGGTCATAGCCCAGCATCTCCAGGCCCGACTCATTGATGTCCATGAGCTGCTGATGGGTATCGCAGAAGAAGACCATATCCTTGGAATTGGAGAAGAGGTGGCGAAATTTCTTTTCCGACTTTGCCAGCTCGGCGGTGCGCTCCTCGATTTTTTCCTCCAGATGCAGGTTCAACTCACGAAGTTCGCTGGCCGCTATTTCAAGGCGCCTGTTGGCCTCCTTGAGTTTGGAAGCCCGCAGTTCCACCGCATGATAGGCCTCAACCCCCTTGTGATAAAACACAGTGACCGCAGAAACAGAAATAAGCAGCAATGTATTGAATCCGCCCGAAAACGGGGCAATCACGGTCCAGATATCACCATTGCCGGAAAAAAAGAGAAACTGCTTGACGATATGGCCCGCAGCACGCGAAATGGAGAAGGCCACCAAGGCAACACAGAAATAAAAAAGAAACCCCCAGAGGAAGTTCTCGGGCTGTCTTTTGGTCAGCAGATAGGCGTAACGAAGCGAAAAGACGGCCAGAACAATATTTGTGACCGAGCCTACCATGTCGGTGGCTATGGTGACCTGGAGCGGCAGATTCACGGCTTGCCCTCCTCATTGTCACTGTCCTCTATATTTCGATAAAAACAACGCAGGCCCAGAAAGAGAAAGAGCAGGGCCGGTACACAGAGCAAGTGATCCAGCTTGCCAAAAAAATAGATGATTTTAACCAGGTTCACCTCACCGACGAGGTGGGTCGGCACATGGTCGTTGCCAAAGGCAAAATCTTCGGGCATAAGCAACAGTTCGGCCGCATGGCCGGTCAGGGCGAGAATATTCCAGGCAATCATGAAGATGCAGAATATCTGCAGGCAGACCCAGCCCCGCCCGGAAAACGAAGTCCGGCGGATATCCCAGAACAGGTAACCCAGGGCACAAATAAAAAAAACATGGGCCATCTGGTGGACATAGAGTCCTTCGGGGGGACCATGGGACTGCAAGGCCCAGGCAGCGTCTGGAACTGAGAGGAGGAGAGTCAGGGAAAACATGCCCCATACCGCTGCCTGGATGCAGCAAAGGAGAAGCGTCCTAAGCCCGATTACAAGCCATCTCCCAGGCGCAACACCTTGGTTGCACCTGATCCCTCTCCCTGCTTCCCAGCAAGGCCGTTGTCCGGGAATAGCTTTTGGGCGAATCGTTGTCACTGTCGACGCTCCTGGATATTTCAACGATGAAATAGAGTTACAAAATCCCCATCACGTTCACCTTTAATCAAGCACATGGAATGCCAACTGACAGAAAAAAAGCGCCAGAAAACAAAACTACGCCTTTTCAATATGTTACAAAGACAAAGGAAAAATAGCCTGGAGAAAGGAAGAGGAACTTAAAGAGAATAAAGAAAATTGGGAGCCCACAGGTGCAACCGTATGGTTGCAGATGAAACATTTTGTATGCACCGAGGAGAAAAATCGTAAATATACAACCCCAAAAAAACGCTATTCCGGTATATTAAGCGCCCTGGCCACGCGGGGGTGGATCAAGGCCAGGAGGTCGTGACGGGAAATATATGGGCAGGGTTTGCCGTAGGGATAGTCGCGGCACTGCTTTGGCCTGGCCTCATGCACACTGCATCGTTTACTGAGCCGGTCATTGGCAAGAAAGATACAGGAACCATCCTTGCGGGTTTTGAAGGTATACTTGCCCTCCATGTATTGCTTGCGGACCTCGCCGTCGGAAATACCGAAATGCCTGGCCAACCGGTTGATATCGTCGGCCATGATATAGAGAGAGGCCCCCTCGAGCCGGTAGCAGCAATAGCCGGGACAGTAGTGACAATAGACCTGGTCCTGGTCAGAAGATGAGGAAAGAGAAAAGGAACCCATCAACGGAAATCCTCTGATTTGATCCCGTGCCGCCGCATGAGACGCTGGAAGGCCTGGCGTTCCATACCACACTGTCTGGCTGCAGCAGAAACGTTGCCATGGGTGGCAGTAAGTGCATTGGTCAGATAGGAACTGGTGAAACAGCTGATCACCTCCTCCTTGGCCTTTTTATAGGGCAGATGGAGAAAGCAGGCCTGAGTGCGATTGGCAACTGCATCGCCCGGAATATCGGCTTCGGAGTCGGTGATCAGATCGCCCGGGGCGATCCGGGGCCCCGAACAGAGAAGGACCGCCTGGTTGATGGCATTCTGCAGCTCACGGATATTGCCCTTCCAGGTCCGGCGCATGAGACACTGCAGGGCTTCGGGGGTAAATTCCAGGTCGTTTCGGCCATACTCCTTGCTGTAGAGCTCGAGAAAATGCTGGGCCAGCAGAGGGATATCGTTGACGATCTCCGCCAGGGTGGGCATGGTCACGGTCATGACATTAAGACGATAAAAGAGGTCTTCACGGAACTCGCCTCTTTCGATCTTGGCCTCCAGATCCTGATTGGTGGAGGCAAGAACGCGGACATCCACCTTGATGGGCCTTGTCTGACCCAGGGGCTGGATCTCCTTTTCCTGAAGCACCCGCAACAGTTTGGTCTGGATCGAGATGGGAATATCGGCAATCTCATCAAGGAGGATGGTGGAGCCGTCCGCTTCCAGAAAGAGACCGTCCTTGTCGCTGTCAGCCCCGGTAAAGGCCCCTTTTCGATATCCAAACAGCTCAGACTCCAGAATCTGTTCAGGCAGGGCCGGGCAGTTGACGGTGACCATCCGCCGCCGCCCCCTCTTGCTCATTGCGTGCAGAGCCCGGGCCGCAAGCTCCTTGCCGGTGCCGGACTCGCCACGGATGAGCACCGTGGCATTGGATGGAGCCAGCCGCGCGAGAAGATCGAGCGTCTGGCAGAGCCGACGGGATTTGCCGACAAAGCCAAAGGCCCGCTGGTTCTCGGTCAGACGTTGCTGCAGCTGCAGGTTTTCCCGCAGCAGCCGGGTACGCTCCATGGCCCGGGTGACCGCATGGACTATCTTTTCGTTTTCAAATGGTTTCTCGAAAAAATCATAGGCCCCTTCCTTGAGGGCCTGAACGGCCATTTCAATGGTTCCGTACCCGGTCATGATAATGGTGGAAATGGTGGAATCAAACCGGGTCAACCATTCCAGGAACTCCAGCCCATCCATGCCGGGCATCTTGATATCGGTGATCACAACATCGGGAACCCAGGACTTGATCTTAACCATAGCCTCGTGGGCCGATGGTGCGGTCTCCACCTCGACGCCACATTTTTTGGCGATGACCTTGGCCAGCATGCGCAGCATATCCAGTTCGTCATCGACAACGAGTACTTTCCTGCCCAAATCGTGCTGATCCATTAGCTATCCGCTCCATGATGCTGCATCATGGCATGGAAATAAACCTGGACGAATTTTCCTGAAACCGTGTCGGCCATGGAAAAACACAACCCCTCCGCCGGGGGAAATTCCCCGGTCAATGCAAAATAGACGTTTCGTGAAAGGTTGGCAAGCCTGTCTTCCACGTCCTGCCTGATACGAAGATCCTCAAAGCCCCATACCCGGCAACGCAGCGGTCGCTCATCAAAAAGCTGGCAGCCCGTATCAAGCCGCAGGGGACAGTAAAGCCCGGCATCGGCAAACCGGTCAGGACCAGCGGCAGGTTGCTCATGGCGGAGCTTCTTTATTTTAGCAGCAAGTCGGGTTGCACGTTCAATGGCCCTGTAACGGTCCTCCTGCTTGAGACGGCGGTTTATGGCCGAGTGGAGAGCAATGCTTTCGATGAGAGTCAAGGTGAAATATTCCCGACAGCAACGACTGTTCTTCGTGCCGCACCCGGGAGAGAGGGCACGTTTTTCCAGTTCCGTGTCCACCTCGGCCACCAGTTCACGGTAGGCTTGAAGATGCGGTTCCATGTCTACTGTCGAATGGGGTTCGATGGCCGGCTCGGCCAGACTCAACTGGCCTTCCTTTTTCCCATACTTGCGCAAAAGGCTCCACTGACTGTAATTGGTCGGCCCGGCCGGAGTGTTTTTCAGTTTTTTTTCCGCCATCTTCATGCCAAGTCCCTTGCGCAGAAGATACGCCGAAACAAAGGTCCCGGTCCGGCCGTGACCGTGACGGCAGTGGACAAGCACCTTCTTGCCCAGATAGATGGCTTCGTCGAGCCATTCCAGCGCCTTTTCCATCTCCTCCATATCCGGCGCACATTCGTCAGGAATGGGAAGATAATAGACCTCGAAACCGGAATTCTCCTCTATTTCATGCAGATCGCAGTATTCACCGCAAAGATTGACAATGGCATCGATTCCCTGATTACGGATGGAGTCGAGCTCGGCATAGGACATGGGTGCATAACCTACCGCAAGCTGACTGGTGATCCAGATAAGGGGATAGCGATGCTTCTTTTCTTTTGCCTTTTTCTTGCGCCCCTTCCCGGACCTGAACCAGATCATGACGACTCCATGGAAGAAAAATTGTAGTGTCCCTGAAAAAAAGCCTGGACAGCCACATCCACATCATGTTCATCGTGCAGTACCATATCCATGAGCTTGGTGGCACCAAGCAGGCGGCCGAGCATGTCGAGCCGCCGGGAAAGGGTGTCGCTGTCCATCTCGCCAAGACGACCATCGAGAAGATCCGCCCGGACCGTCACATCGAAACCAAGCTCCTGAAGAACACGACGAAGAAATTCAATCCTGAGCTCCCTGCCGGTAAACTCGCCGCCACCCCCGGCAAAACGAAGCATGCAGTAATTGGTCCGGTCCTCGGGGCCGCACAGGGCATCAACCTGGGTGAAATGATAACCAAAGCGCATGTTCATGTTCAGATAATCCCGACTTATGACAGCATAGGTCGCCAGATCGGCCGAGCCCTGGCCTGCGATCCCGCCGGCAAGGGCCACATCGTCATAGGTCTTCCAGTCAAAATGTCCGTGTGAGTGCCAATCAATACCAGGATGACTGATCCCTTTCCACAGGGCCAGAAACGGATGACTGGTAATCTGGCCGAGGGTTACACTGTTTCCCTGAATCCTGCCTGGTTTCAAACCGTCGCCCACGTCTATCAGGTAAATATCCAGCGGCAGATCGGTCTGCAGGCGGAAACATTTCCCGGCCGAACCGGTAAGGGAATCACCCAGGGAAAACATGGTCTGCACCGCCTTTTCATGGACAAACCGAATGATGTCATGGAGGGAGCGACACGAACGGGGAACAAAATCTGAAGACGAGGGATCCACCAGTTTAAGCGGGGTTATAAAATCGAGAATGGCCCGCAACTTCTTAAACCAGGGCAGATCCTCCCGGGAGGGGCGATCCGCTGTTTTCCTGTTTGCCAGCAGAAAACTGATCCGGCCGGGATAGACTACCCGGTTGTCCGCGTCCAGAGTCACAGTCATCCCGTGCGCAAGAAGGCGGGTAGCTTCGCCCGTAGCCACCAGCAACGGAATACCGAATTCCCGGCATACCGTGGCAAAATGACCGGCAGTGGACCCCTTGTCCGCCACCACCCCGCCCAGACGGCTCAAGATCCGAACCAGGGACGGGGCGGTGTTCTCCGTTACCAGTATGGCACCTTCGGGAATATCACCAAGGGCGTGTTGCGCATCCACCCGATAGACCTCCCCACAGGCCACTCCGCCGGATGCCCTTTCGCCGCCGTCTAAGAGCGGTTTCACTGTGATGGGCGGCCGGAACTCCTCCTGCTTCCCCGAACCGCCACCCTCTTCCACGGCCAGAGGTCGGCTCTGGACCAGAAATATTTCCCTGTCAGGCCCCAGGGCCCATTCCACATCGCGAGCCGAAGAGAAATACTCTTCTATCCTTACCCCCCAGCGACCAAGGTTGCGAACCTCTTCGTCGGAAAGAACAGGTTCGCCCTGATCCCTGGCAGGGATCGGCACATCCTCGAGCTCACACTTCCCTAACCGGCGCATCATCTGATGACGTCCAGGATAAAAGGAGACGACCTCCATGGTCTTGCGGGATACCGCATAGATATCAGGCAGGGTTTCCCCGGAAACAAGAGGCTCCCCCAGACCGAAAACAGCGTGAACAACCAGACGATCGGCGGCCGAGGCGTCCGGATCCCGGGTATACATCACCCCGCTGGCCCTGGCGTCTACCATGTTGAGCACCAGGACCCCCATGGGAGTCTCCTCGTCGCCAAGCCCCAGGGTGATCCGGTAAAAAAGAGACTGGGGACTGTACTTGGAGGCCAGAACCTGACGCATGGCATCGAGAATTTTCTCCTGCCCGACCCCGAGCACACTGGTGTACTGTCCGGCAAAGGAATGACCGCTGTCTTCGGCCACGGCAGATGAACGTACAGCGACAAGTACCTCATGCCCGGTCCGCTGCTTGAGACCGGAACAAGCCGAGAACACAGCTTCCCGAATATCCGGAGGGATTTCCGCCTCCAGAATCAGAGACTGAAGACGGGCCGATATCCGGCCCAGGGAGCTACTGGATTCGATATCTAACTCGACCAGCAGTTCATCGATCCGTGAACGCAGGTTGTTGTATTCCAACAGGTAGTTGAAGGCCGTGGTGGTGATGACAAAGCCATCAGGAACCGGGGCCCCGAGTTTGCGGATGAGCAGGCCAAGATTCCAGGCCTTGTTGCCACCCATCTCAGGAGTAAGATCCGGATCTTCCAGTGAAAGGACATAGGGGGGCGTGATGTTCAGGGACGGAGGGGCAAGAAGAAAACGGACATAAAAGTCAAATTTGCGGTAATACTCGCGCAGATCGACCCAGGCCCCGGGTGCCATTCGTTCCAGACAGGAAACCATACCCTCCACTTCGTGACTGAAACAATCGTAACGTTTACGAACCGCAGCCAAATCTTCACGTTTTCCCTGATAGTAAAGGATCTCGAACTCTGCCATGAGCTCATGGCAGCGGGAATCATGGACCAACAGTTCCTTGAAGGCCTCATAGGTCTCGCGCAGCACAACACCAGGGGCAAATATTCGATATGTCCAGTGTTTGAAAAGATTTGCGACTGTCATGCCTCTCTTGATCCTCCGTGATGCATCACAGGGTCCGTACTAGACCGATAATGCAAGGGAAAAAATACAAGTCATCTCAGGTGCCCCATCAACAATGCTCATACCCCTGGAAATCTATCCGTTCAGGCTCCCCTTCGTCCCTGTCCCCCCGGATGAGAACCACGCCTCGCCCCCGGACGATCCACCCGATCCTGCTCACCGGCACGTTCTGGTCTGCGGCCAGAGACTGGATAGTTTTCGCTGCGGACGGAGGGGCGGTAAACAGGAGTTCATAATCCTCACCGCCGCGAATCATCCAGTCCATGGGATCTCGGTCCAACAGGACAGCGGCCCGATCCAGGGCCGGATGACCGGGCAGGAGCCTGGCCTCAACCATGGCTCCTACCCTGCTCTCCTTGCAGAGATGGGCCAGATCCGTGGCCAACCCGTCGGACAGGTCAAGCATCGCCCGCGCCACCCCGCTTCCAGCCAGAGCGAGTCCCAGTTCAACCCGGGCCCGGGGATCCAGGTGACTGGTCAGGAGAGGCTTGAAGTCGGGATCTTCGAGACCGTTACCCAGGCGGAACAGGTCCAGTCCAGCTGCCGCCAGGCCAAGCTTGCCACTGACCCAGATCTCGTCACCGGGCCGGGCTTCGCTCCGATAGATCACCGCCTCCCGGTCCTGTTCACCGATAATGGTCAAAGTCAGGGTCAGCCCCCTGGGCGAGGACACCGTGTCACCGCCAATGAGCAGGCAGCCATACTCCCGGCAGGCTGAATCGAGGCCGGCCATAAACTCCTTAAACCATGCCTGATCCAGCTCAGGGGTAAGGCCCAGAGAGAGCAGCAGAAACTTCGGTTCACCACCCATGGCCGCCACGTCGCTGACATTAACCGACACCGCCTTGCGACCGAGCTGGTAAGCCGGGTGGAAGCGCAGATCAAAATGGACCTGCTCAACCAGGGAATCCATACTGAGCAACCATACGCTGCGGTCGGTCCTGCTGATGACCGCGCAGTCATCACCAATGGAATGTAGAAGGCCCTGGGCCAGCTCCTTCTGGCCCACAAGATCACTGATGGCCTGAATCATTTCACGCTCTCGCATCACTGGCCAAACTCCTCTGGATAGTATTTGGGCAGGTAGCTGGTGAGAAAATTCCGCACTTCTCCGCCGTCGCCGCACTGGAGCACCCGGTTACCCAGTTCACGAAGCTGTTTGGAGCAGGAGTGGCGCAGGATCCGCTTGACAAACGGCAGGGCCGAGGGCCGCATGGAGAGTTCGTCCACCCCAAGGCCCAGCAGCACCGGCACGGTTACCACGTCTCCGGCCATCTCCCCGCAAAGCGAGACCTCGATTCCCCTGGAATGAGCCGCTTCCACGGTCTGACGAATCATACGCAGGACTGCCGGGTGAAGTGGCTCATACATATGGGCCACGTATTCGTTACCACGGTCGATGGCCAGGGAATACTGGATCAGGTCATTGGTACCGATACTGAAAAAATCCACTTCGGCCGCCAGGGTGTCGGCCATGATCACGGCACTTGGCACCTCGACCATGATCCCCACCTCGACCCTGGGGTTGAACGGCAGGCGATTTCGCTTAAGCTCCTCCATGACCTGGACAAAAATATCCTTCACCCTCCGCAACTCGCAGAGAGAAGAAATCATCGGCATCAATATGCGCAGCCGTCCGTGGGCAGAAGCCCGCAGCAAAGCGCTGAGCTGCACCTTGAACAAAGAGGGCTCCCGCAGGGACAAGCGGATGGAACGTAATCCCAGGGCCGGGTTACGTTCCCGCCCCAGCCGTACTCCACTGGTACAGAGATGACCGGTAAACTTGTCGCCGCCGGTGTCCAGGGTCCGGATGGTCACAGGATGAGGCGCCAGGGTAGTGACCAGGTCCCGGTAGGTGGCATAAAGCATCTCTTCATCCGGCACCTGCTCGCGGTGAAAATAATCGAACTCGGTACGGAACAGACCTATTCCCTCGGCACCGTAGCGCAGCACCGTGTCCAGTTCATCCTGCATTTCGATGTTGGCGGCCAGCCGGACCCTGTGTCCGTCCAGAGTCTCGGAAGCAAGATGGATGTAAAAGGCCAGTTCCTGGGAAAAATCACGATGCTGGCGCTCATATTCCAGGTACTGTTTCTGCTGATCAGGGGTAGGATGAAGGTAGACCCGCCCGGAGAATCCATCCAGAATGATACGATCGCCGGTAACACATTCACGGGTGATGTGTTCCAGGCCAAGAACCGCCGGGATGCCAAGCGAACGGGCGACAATAGCGGTGTGTGAGGTAACTCCACCGGACTCGCAGACAAAACCAAGGACATTTTCCGACCGCATCCCCATGGTGTCTTCCGGCGAGAAGTCATGGGCCACAACGATGACAGGCTCATCGATACCGGACAGCGGGGTCAACTCCCGTCCCGAGAGCAGTCCAAACACCCGGTCGGCCACATACTTGATATCGTTGTAGCGATCCTTGAGATAGGGGTCGTCAATGCGGTCGAACTTTTCTTTTATTCTCCCCAGGGCTCTGGCCAGGGCCCACTCGGCGTTTATCTGTTTTGTCCTGATAATCTCCACCGTGCGATCCAGGATCATCCGGTCTCGCACCATCAGGATGTGGGAATCGATGATGGAAAGGGAATCGGCCAGATCTTCGGCCAACTGACTGCGGAATTCCTTAAGCTCAGCTTCCGCCTGATCAACCGCGGTCCGGAACCTGTCAACTTCACTGTCTATCTGTTCCGGTGGCAGATGATACCAGCCTGCCCTGCGGGTACGGCGCATGAGTACCAGGACCCGGCCCACCACGATACCGCCGGAGGCGCCGATACCATAGAAGGTCCTGGGTTCCGGCCCGGTAGCCTGCGCGCTGCTGTGTTTCATGGATCTTTTTCCTGTTCCAGGATTTTCACCACTTCCTCCAGGGCCAAGGCAGCGTCTTTGCCCTCAGCCCGGATCGTCACCCTGGTTCCGGCGACCAGAGCCAGGCTCAGGATATCGAGAATGGATCCACAGTCAACATCCTCACGGTCCCGGATCAAACGGATTGCAACCTCACGATTCAGAACCACCCGGGCCAGAGCGGCGGCCACCCGACCATGGACGCCCCTGGCATTACAGACAACGCACTCGCGCTCCAGCACCTTTTCCGCTGATCGCAAGTCTTCGGGCCCCTGTTCCGCGGCTGGAGACATGCAAAGGCTCTCTATCCCGCAACCAGCTTATTTGACAACCCGGAGCCGGGTCTTTCCTGTTTTCTTATCCGGTCCGGGCTGCGCCCCCCTGGGCGGACCAGGCTGATCGAGATCGAAGCGGACCGCCTTGACAAAACGCTCTTCCCCGCCCATGGTAAAAATTTCCTGGCCGGTCATTTGCGGAGTGCGCAGGGTCCAGGTCATCTTCTGTGGCGGCACGGTGAGCACCTGCATAGTCACATGCCACCATTCATCACGACGCGAGGTATCCCTTTCAATGGCGGTCACCAGAGCGTAAACAAGCATCTGCGGTTTCCTGGCCACCAGCAGCACCAGGTCCCCCGGTTCGGTAGTATCCTTGAACTCCACCACCTGTTTCAACTCTGCTATCAATTTTTCCATGGGCATCTCGATTCCTTCTCCCGCAGGAGTTTCCCGTTCCTCCTGTTGCTTTCTGGTGCCAGAATGATCTCCGTCAAAAACCCGGGTTACCCTTACCGGTGATCGTTGTCCTGCAATTTTCCGCGCTCGCGGCTCAACCCTGCCCGCCAGACCAGATCCCTGCCCTCGACCGTACCGCGCAGAGCCAGGGCCCGGAACATGGACAAGCCATCAAGCAGAGGATCGATGATTTGATCAACCAGTATCCGGCTTCTGCGCGCGGCCTCCTTGTCCCAGATGGACAAGAGGATGCTGCCCCAGGCGGCGAACTCCTTGAGGCCGGGAACCAGACGGGATACACGGGCGAAAAAAATCACGTTCGACGGTTTCATCATGCCAACATCCACCTCTACAAAGGCAGGATCATCGGCCAGGCGAGGATTCGCCATGGCATACGCCCCTGCAGCAGGCAGGATTGCATCGATCTGATCCCGACCGTCGGCAACGATCATAAATTTTTCCAACAGTGCATAGGATGGCTGCATCAGTCCGTCTGCGGCCATCAGTGAAACAATTTCTCCACCGTCCACCTTTTCCCGCCGCAGAGGTAAACCTTCAAGCCAGGGAGCCAGTAGGGAGGCCAGTCTCTGACGGTCCCGCACTTCGACGCACAGACAGATTCTCGGCACCGGGACAAAGCCGGAAGTTCTGATCTCGGATACATTAAAACCAAATTCTTGGCCAAAGAGCGAGAAAAATGCGTCCATGGACAGGCCAGAGTGCTTAAGAACCACTCTTTCCATTTTCCTGGCCTGCGGACCTGGTACCTTCTGCCACCAGGCGGGAAGATCAAGCCAGTTGGACCAGAAATAGACCACCAGATCTGCCGGCATGACAGATATCTTCCTGTTGAGAACCGGGCTCCTGGCAAGCAGATTCTGCCCCAGAGGACCCAGACGGTCCGTGTCCGGACGGATTACCGTGGTCAGGCGCACCACATCCGGGCCGCGATCCAGAAAAAGAGCGCCGCATTCCAGCTGAGCCAGAAAATCGCGCAACAATTCCAGGTTCTCCTTCTGATCCGCACCGCCTGACAAAGTGGCACCAACCAGGTTGGCGATCCCGGAAAAATCAACATAAAAAAAGACATCCCGGGCCTGGCCTCCTTTCTTGAGCAGGTCCATATACCCTGAACTGTTAGCAAGTCCTGTCCGGCTCCTTGTCAGGCGGGAAAGGTTTTCATCCAGACATTGTCTGAGCGGCTCAGGATCCAGGGAACAGAGCAACAGGCCATCAATACGGGTTACATAGAGGGTCAGATTCCGGGACAAAAGATATTTCCGAATGACCCTGCCCTGATAGTGCTCCATACCGACACCCAGCCCCGGGGCCACAACGGTGTCGAGCAGGTCAAATATCCGGGCGGGATAGGCGGGCTCGGTGACCACCACAATCTGTTTATGGATCGAACCGGACCCTGCCCCGGTTTCCCGGGCAGGAAGCAGGGTGACAAAGACCCGGCGGCTGAAAAGTTCCCTGGCCAGGGAAGAAGTTGCCAGCCGGTCAATTTGCGGGATCTGTTTGAGAATCTCTCTGGCTATATCTTCGTCCATTGCCAGATCAGCCAGGACCCCGGCCCAGTCGATGGCGCACAGACGGACTCCCAGTGGTGTCCGCAGGAAACTATGATAGGAGGCAACAGGGTTGTTCAGGGCAAAAACAGCACTTGCCGAAGCTGGAATAACCTCTTCAGGACGGACCTCTTTGTTGAGGCCGGTACCAAGGAAATAACCGGAGCCGGCGAAGAGTGCCAGCAGGGCAAAAAGGAGCAGCAACCGCTTCACCTCTTTCCCTCCGAAACAGATGGCGCCTGAGTCCGCGCAGACCGGCCGGCGGAGGAGAGATATTTGCGTAAAAGAGCCAGGAGGGAAGCCGCATCGATGGGCTTGGCGATATAATCGTCCATACCGGCGGCAAGACACTGGGCCCGATCCTCTTCCATGGCATGAGCGGTCATGGCAATGATGGTAATATGGTCTCCCCTTTCCTGTTCAAGTTTCCGGATCATCCTGGTGGCCTCGAGTCCGTCCATATCAGGCATCTGGATATCCATGAGAATACAATCAAACTGGTACTCCTGCCAGGACGTAACCGCTTCCCGGCCACTGGACGCCACACTCACCTGATAGCCGGCCTGCTCCAGCAGGGTCACGGCCAGGGTTGTGTTGATGTATTCATCCTCGACCAGAAGGATGGCACCGCCCGGCGAGGTCTGCGGAACTTTGGTCGACCTGGAGCCACCATCACCGGACACCTTGACCGAGACCATGGTGAAGGGAATCCGGACCGTGAAAATGGTTCCTCTTCCCTGTTCACTTTGCAGGGCGATGTGTCCGCCCATGAGATCCACCAACCGCCGTGAAATGGACAGACCCAGACCTGTGCCGCCAAAATGACGGGAATGGGAAGTATCGGCCTGGACAAAAGCCTCGAACACGGCTTCCCGGTCTCTGGAAGCTATGCCGATACCGGTATCGATAACTGTAAAGATGAGCCAGGCTGTGTCTGTTTCAAAATCGATTTTCTCCAGGTCCACCTTGATGTGCACCCGCCCCTCACTGGTGAACTTGATGCCGTTTCCGGCCAGGTTCATGAGAATCTGGCTGAGCCTGGCCGAATCACCGACCAGGTCCTCCGGGACTTTATCGTCGATATCAATACCAAAGGAAAGTCCCTTTTCCAGAGCCTGAACCTGGAGGTTGCCGTGGAGAGCGGCAAGGAGATCACGGAGACTAAACGGCTGCAGGTCCAGCTCTACACGGCCGGCCTCGACCTTCGAGAAATCGAGGATGTCGTTGATGATATACATGAGCCGATCCGAGGAGACCCGGATCAGTTCCAACTGCTGTCTCTGGGGCTTTGTCAGCTTGCCTGCAAGCAAGAGATCGGTCAGGCCGATGATACCATTCATGGGAGTACGGATTTCATGGCTCATATTGGCCAGAAACTCACTCTTGGCCTGGCTGGCGGCCTCGGCCTGTTTCCGAGCCTTCTCCAGGTCACGCTCCACCTGCTTGCGGCGGGTAATATCGGCCACAACCCAGACCATGCCCTCTCTCAAGTCCGGACCGGCGATGGCCTTGCCACTCAGCAGGCAATCGAGAATGGTGCCATCCTTACGCTGCAGCTGATATTCAACATGTTCCAGGTCCCGCCGGGCCATCTGGCGGCCGAACTGGTGAACAAAGCTGCGAAAAGACTCCCGGGACGGGAAAAAATCACGCACATCCGCGCCCAGGACCTCGTTCCTGGTGTAGCCGAAAATCTTGCCAAACTGATCGTTGACAGTGGTGACGCACCCATCCCGGACCAGGGCGATACCGACCAGGCTGGCACTGAGGATCGTTTCCAGCTCCTGCATGGCCTCGCGGCGATCAGCCTCGGCCCGGCGTCGCTCAAGCCTCCCCTGGCGCACCTCATCCACCAGAAGGTGTTCCTTATGGCGCTGAACAATCATGAAAAAGGCTGTCAGGCCAAGACCGAGAACAGCCAGGCACCCAAACAGGACTGCCAACACCGGATAGGGAGCCGGATAGAGGCCGGCCAGCTTCCAGCCATCAAGAGCCAGCGGAGCCATGTTCAGCAGATAGCGGGTGTTGTTCCACTCCACCATGGAATCAATGAGTTGAAATGGCAGGGGGTCCAACGGGTGCTCGCTGAACTGACGGCTGGCACGAATCCTGGCCAATTCTTCAGGTGACAGGGGAAAGGCAGCCTTGAAGAGCAGATCTGGATCAGTGGCCGACAGAACGATCCCATGGGGCGAAAGAAGAAGCCCCACCTGTTCATCGGAGAGCACATCCATGAACGAATCGATGGATTCCAGCCCTGCCTTGACCACCACCACCCCAACCGGAGTGGTTTTATCCTCGGCAAAAACCGGGGCCGAGAAATAGATACCCCGCCTGTTGGTGGTCACTCCCACTGCGGCATACTGAAACGATTCGCCGGACATGGCCCGGGTGAAGTAGGGCCGAAAACGGTAGTTCCTGCCGGTCAGGCTCTGTCCATTGCCATAAGGAGAAGAGGCAACGACCGTGCCATTGCGGTCCATGACATAGACAATGGCGGCATCGAGGACGTCCCGGGCCGTGCTCAGCACACGGATCAGGTCCGTTTCATCCACTGGTGCGCCACCAGAGCACACCAGCTGGACCAGCGGCGAACGAGCCAGGCGGGAAGCGGCCTTTCCCATGTGAAAGACTATAAACTCGTCGATTTCAAAAACGATATGCCTGAGAGCAGTTTGCTGGCGGGCACTGTAGATCATTCGGGCCGCCTGGTCTGCCAGGATAACCACCCCGGCAAGGGTCAGGCAAACCAGGATGAAAAGCACCGCCAGTCTCCGGCGGATGGCGCCAGTGAACTGCCCGCCACGACGCAGAAACGACATCTTCGCTGTCCCGGACTCAGACATGGTACTGAAAACTGGAAACTGGACGGTCTCCCTGGCCGTTCCCCCACCTGGTGGTGGTGTGGACAGACGTCCAGCCCCGGCCGGCGTCAGGTGACCTGGAGGTGATGTAATGAAAAATGGTCAAAAAAACGAAAGGATCTGGTTACGTAATTAGCGAAAAGTCCTGGCTCAAACCGGCCAGATCTTCCCAGCTAGGTTCCGGAGAAGATCCGTTTGAAGCCCTCACAGTTATTCTACAAGTATTACAAAAACTTTGAAACAGCGCGAAGTATTTCTTTTTCCGGCCGATATATTTTACCTGTCGAGAACGGGGCAAACAACTGATCAAATAAAAGTTGAAAGGCAGTCCAGCTGAGGGAAAAAGCAATACCACTCATAAAGAAAATCCGGACCGCAGTCCCGGGTGAAAAAAAAGCAAAAAAAAAGCCCCTGCCCGGCCCCGGAAGGGGAGCGGAGACAGGGGCGGCCCTGCAGGAGGTAACCAGAAGGATCAGGCAGAGGATCCTGCCCGACCTTCCTTGAACCGTTGTTCTATAACCAGGGCCGGTTTGATCAGGATGGTGACCACAAAGGCCCCGGTGGCCAGAATACCAAGGGTTATGAGGATCTCCGGTGTACTCGGAGTGTAGTCCACCACCTCGCCAAGGGGCGAGGGAATGAAGCCGGGAATAATCAGGCCAAAGCCCTTTTCAATCCAGATACCGGTGAAAAGGCTGATCGCCGCAACCATCAGGTACTTGGGATTGCATTTTGTCGGGTCAAAGGCAAAGAGCAGAGTCCCGAGAATATTGAGACTGATCGCCGACCAGATCCAGGGTACCAGGGAATCGTGCCCGTCCAGCCCGAAGAAGAGGTACTGGGCCGAAAGCGAGTGGTGAGTCACAGTGTAAAACTCCTTGAAGACTTCGGAGAAAAGCATGACCAGGTTGATGACTGCAGCCACCACAATGATTCTCTTCAGTTTTCTGAAAATATTCTGATCAATGGGATAGCTGGTCATCTCCTTGATAACGATCAAGACCATCATGATAACCGCCGGGCCGGCAGCAAAGGCAGAGGCCAGGAACCGGGGACCAAGCAGCGGGTTGTTCCAGAACGGCCTTGCCGGCAATCCCTGGTAGAGAAAGGCTGTAACCATGTGAATGGAGACAGCCCAGAAAATGGAGAGAAAGACAAAGGGCTGATACTTCCAGCCCACTGGCTTGCGGCCATGATAGTTGGAATAGAGAATGTAGAGCGGCACCAGACTGTTCAGAGCCAGGTAGCCGTTCAAGACCAGCATGTCCCAGGTGAGAATGGAGGAGGGCCAGTTGAAGAGCCCGATCCCTGGTATCATGTGCCAGACCTTGAGCGGTCCCCCCATATCAACGGTGATGAAGAGCAAACACATCACGAGTGCTCCCACCGCCACCCCCTCGCCTATGATGACCACTTCGTGCAGATCCCGGTCTTTGAGGATATAGGCCGGCAGAATCAGCATAACCGCTGCAGCGGCCACGCCGACGAAAAAAGTAAAATTGGAGATATACAGACCCCAGCTGACAATATCACTCATGCCGGTGATCATGAGCCCTTCCTGGAACTGGCGCCCGTAAGCCAGGGCTCCGGACACCATCAGGACGAGCAGGACAGCCAGGTACATCTTGAATCCCAGACCGCCGCTAAACGCCCAGCGCAGGCAGTCTGAGATGAAAGCAACGAATCCGTTCCTTGGGTTGGTAGTCATTATATTTCCCTTCTGTTATTGGCCTTGTGCCATCAATCCATGAAATACCAGAACTTGGGGTCGGTCCCCAGGTCTTCCTTGAACCGGAAGACCTTCTTGTTCTGCAGGACAAAACGGATCTCACTGTTTGGATCAAGCAGATTTCCAAACACCCTGGAACCGGTGGGACAGGCATCGGCACAGGCCGGCAGCTTGCCCTGACGGGTCCGCTGCACGCAGAAGGTACATTTTTCCATGACCCCCTTCATCCGCATACGGTTACCCAGATAATGCTGCTTGCGGTTGATCTCGTCCCTGGGCACCACCGGGTCGCCCCAGTTGAAACGACGACCCCAGTACGGACAGGCCGCCAGGCAGTAACGGCAGCCGATGCACCAGTCGTAGTCCACCACCACAATGCCATCGGGCTCCCGCCAGGTGGCCTTGGTGGGACAGGCCTTGATACAGGGGGCGTTTTCACAGTGAAAACACTGCACGCCCATATAAAATTTATTGTCCACCGGCACCTCATGGAAATACTTGCCATCACCGCTGGAGGGATCCAGTTTACCCGGATCCATCTCAAAGATCCGGATATACTGGGTCTTGGTCCTCCGATCCAGGTTGTTCTCCTGCACACAGGCCTCCACGCAGTCCATGTAGCCCTTGCAGCGGGAAATATTGAAGGCATAACCGTAGAGAACATTCTCACGTGGTTCCTGGTTGGACATCTGGATATCGATGCCCCGCTGGAGCTTGGCCAGCCGCTCAAGCCGGGCCACGGTTTCGTCTTTTTCTTCCTGGGTCATCAGCCGGTAATGTTTCTTGAAATACTCCTCCCACTTCAGGCCCATTTCCTCGGTGGCCTGTGAACCACCGCAGCCACCGACCACCAGGCCGGCCGAACCGGCCGCAGCGGCAATGGACATGTTCTTCATGAAGTCGCGGCGGGAAGACTTGTTCTCTGAAATTTCTTCTAACTGCATACGACCTTCTTTCTTGTTGCTGGGTTCCATAATCGCACCCCCTCTCAATCCAACGGCAGAGAATATGTCGCCGGCATTTTTTTAGGAAAGGCAGGGGAGTGGGGGTTGTGGCAGCTGGTACAGTTTCGTACCACCCGTTCTCCAGCCCAATATGCCTCGCGCTTGCCGTGTGCCCCTCCAAGCCAGTCACGCTTCTGGCGAAAATGACATTTTCCACAGAGTTGATAGCTGTGATCAAAATCAATTTTCTGCCCCTGTTTATCGATCAGAAAATCTCGATTCTCAATGGAATGACACTCGATACAGGTCAGCTGGTTCTCTCCCAGACCATGGTTGAGCCTGATGTCGCCGTGGGTAAGAGCCGCACCGTCCTGGACCAGCATAGGCTTGTCGTTGTGACAACTGCTGCAGCGGTAACGCCTGATCTCGCCCTTGCGGGCCAGCACCTTGAAGCGACCACCCTGATAGGTCTCTTTTGCCCGCACTGTTTTGACCGGCAAAGAATAGGCCGATTCGATCTTCATGCTGTCAAACGTTTCTACTGCATGGTTAATCCGGGCCATGACCGAGCCCGACCCGTGAGAACCGGACTCTCCGACGGCCTGAATGGGCAGAAACACCGCTGCCAGCGCCAGGAGGGACAGACCGGCACGATAAGGTAATTTGCTCATAACGTATCTCTTGCCCTCAGTTTTTTCTCTGAAATGTTTCCATGGTCACCGTCGGGACATGGCACTGACGGCAGTTGCCGCGCGATCCATGTTCCACCCGAATCTCGGCCACGGCACCGGAGCCCGTATGACAGGCAATACAGTCACCACGCAACTGCAGGCTGTGGGGCACCGGTGGTGGAGATCCTCCCAGTCTGGACAGACCAAGCTTGGGCGGCCTCACCGATTCCCAGTTGATTTCCATGAACAGCTTGTCCGTGGTCTGGGGCACGTGACACTGGAAGCAGTTTTCGTTTTCTGGGTGTGGGGTCACCGGAGCAAAGGCGTCCAGTTCAGCCACATAGCCGCCATTTTCATGGCAGGAAACACACTTTGAGCCGTCTCCGGAAAAGGATCTGGGCACAAAATGAGGCACCACTGGCGGCGATCCGGGGTACTGGCGGCGATCGTAGAAGGTGTTGAGATTGCGCCGGCCATCGGTACCAGTCATGGCAGCCAGAGGCGTTGCATCGTAACGTTTATAGATTTTCTCGCCATTCCAGTCAAAGCCCTGGGGAATGCCGGGCGCTGCCTGCAAAGACAGCGCCGCACATGCCCAGGACAAGCAGACAGCACCAATGGCGAAGGCCATTTTGCCAACTATTCTACCTGTCATATTCATCACGCTTTCTCCAGGCGTACGGCACATTTTTTGTAATCGGGCTGCTTTGAAATGGGGCAGAAAGCATCCAGGGTGACCTCGTTGATTTTATAGCTCTCGTCAAAAAACGGCACAAAGACCATTCCCCGCGGCGGGACACCGCGACCGTTGATCAAGGCCTTCATGACAACCGATCCACGACGGGAAATGATACGCACCTTTTCTCCATTGACAATGCCAAGCTCTGCGGCGTCTTCTGGATTGATCTCCACATATGATTCCGGAACGGCCCGGTGCAGGACCGGAATCCTGCGGGTCATTGAACCGGTGTGCCAGTGTTCGATCACCCGACCGGTATTGAGCCAGAAATCATATTCATTATCCGGTGATTCCGCGGCGGGCTCGTAGGGGCGGGCCCAGATCCAGGCCTTGCCATCCTTCTTGCCGTAAAAATCGAAATCGGTCCCTGGCCTGCAGGCTGGATCATACTTGGCATTGAACCGCCACCTGGTTTCCTTGCCGTTGACAAAGGGCCACTGGACACCGGAACGGGCCTTGAGTACCTTGTAGGGAGCCATGTTATGCTTGGGATTATTATGAAAACGCCGATACTCCTCCCAGATTTTCTCTATATAGTTCTCTTCACTCCAGGGGAACTGCTTCTGGAAACCAAGCCTTCTGGCCACCTCGATGATCTGCCAGGTGTCGGACATGGTCTCGCCGGGACCGGGAACAATACGCTCAAAATGCTGGGTCCTGCGCTCGGAATTGCCAAACATGCCCTCCTGCTCGATCCAGAAGGTGGCTGGCAGAATCACGTCGGCCACGTCGGTGGTCGGGGTAGGATAGACATCCGAGACCACGATGAACCGATCTTCTTTGAGGGCGCCATTCCGGTAGCGGTTCAGATTGGGCATAGTGATCATCGGGTTGGTAACCTGGATCCACATGAAGCGGATGTCGCCCCGATCCAGGGCCCTGAACATCTCCACAGTATGGTAGGTGGGCTTGGGGTCAATGTTGGAAACCGGTACATCCCAGATCTCTGCCGCCAGCTTGCGGTCATGCTCGTTCATGACCACACCGTGGGGCAGCTTATGGGTCAGAGTGCCGACCTCGCGGACCGTGCCGCAGGCACTGGGCTGACCGGTGAGCGAAAAGGGTGAGTTACCCGGGGTGGAGATCTTGCCGGTGAGAAGGTGAATGTTGTAGACCAGATTATTGATCCAGGTTCCACGGACATGCTGGTTCATGCCCATACACCAGAAAGAGGTGCATTTCCTGGTCGGGTCGCCGTACAGGGAGGCCAGATACTTGATGTCACGGGCCGAAACCCCGGAGATCTTTTCCACCTTTTCCGGGGTATAGTCCTTGAGGAACTCCTTGTATTCCTCAAATGTGATGTTTTCTGGTTTGTCCTTGAAGGAAAAATGGTCCTCGGTACCGTAACCGATGTTGGTCTTGCCCTTGTGGAAGGTCGTATGTTTTTTGACAAAGTCCCAGTTCACCCAGTCGTTGCGGATGATCTCGTAGCAAATGGCATTGGCCACCGCCAGGTCGGTATTGGGTTTGAACAGGATCGACTTGTCGGCCGCCTGGCTTGTCCTGGTAGTCCTGGTGGCCAGGTCAATGATGGTCACGTTGCCACGCCGCTTGCGGGTCGCCAGCATCCGGGAGAAAAGGACCGGGTGCATTTCGGCCATGTTGTTGCCCCAGGTCACAAAGACATCGGCATGCTCGATATCCTCGTAGCATCCCATGGGCTCGTCGATACCAAAGGAGGTGAAGAAGCCGGTTACAGCGCTGGCCATGCAGAGTCGGGCGTTGGCCTCGACGTTATTGGTGCCAAGGCAACCCTTGAAGAGCTTCGAGGCCACATAACCGTCCGGAATGGTCCACTGGCCGGAGCCATAGATGGCCACAGAATCCTTGCCGTACTTTTTTCTGGTTTCCTTGAGCTTGGCGGCTACCAGATCCAGGGCCTCGTTGATGGGCACTTCCACCATCTTGCTGCCCTTGCGAACCTTGGCCTTGGTGATCCGGTCCTTGCCATACAGGGCCTGGATGGAGTGATACCCCTTGACGCAACAGAGCCCCTTGTTGACACTGCAATTGGGATCGCCCTTGACTGCCACGGCCCGGTCACCCATGACGCCGACGAGAAGACCGCAGCCGGTGCCGCAGAAACGACACGGTGTCTTTTTCCAGGTTACCTGTCCGATGGAGCCGTCCTGTCTTTTCCAGTTGGCGAAGCTGATCCCAGGGAAAATAGACCCAGCCGCCGCAATGGCACTGGTCGCAGCCGCAGATTTGATGAATGATCTTCTGTTTAATTTCATGTTATCCTCTTTCTTCTCCCTGTTTATTGTTCTGCACTATGGCCAAAAGTCATGCTGAGTGACTGTAATGAAGGCAATTTTTTCAATGTTTCCTGAAGAGTCTTTTCGGTCTTCTCATCAGGAGTATCGGTGACCAGAACCACCACCTCCTGATTTTCCGCCGGAATGATTTCGCAATAATCCATATCTGACAGATCAGCGCAGAGCTGGTCCATGGCTCCTTTATGGGGCAGTGCCAGATAACTTAGAATGGGCATTGTTCCTCCTCTTGAAACTTTTCTGATTACAAATTGCGATCCGGCCCGCCGAAAACCGGACCATCTTGCACAAAATCGCATACCAGATACATCAACGTGGTACAAAAGACATGCTCGAAAGCATACAACTATCATGCCAGTTTAACAATTACACAAAAACAGATGGATACTTTTCAGCCGATCAACTTATGTTACCACTTCGTGACACTTTCCCGCCTAATACGTTCCGAAATGGTAACAAAGTGGTACCCTCAGCGAATCCCGGAAAGCTCAGTCATGCAACCTGGTGTTGAGCTCATTGCTCGGAGATCAGAAATGTTCAGGCAGCAGTTTACTCCGGACACCAGGGTGCAAATGGCAACCATCTTGACCAGGGGGCCTTGAAGAGCCAAAATTTTGCAGGCCAAAAAGAAATCAGGAAGACTTAAGCCGGGACAGCTTTACCTGAGTGACAGGGGGTGGGGAAAGGGAAAAAGAAAAAAATCAGGTCAGTTCATACTGCAGGCGCCGGTACTGGACCGCCTCAGCGATATGGCTCTGATTGATGACGGAAACCTCTTCGAGATCAGCAATGGTCCGGGCGATCTTGAGAATGCGGTTATAAGCCCTGGCGGACAGGCCCAGGGCCTCGATGGAGCGCCTGAGCAGCGCCGCGGCATCACTGCCGAGCCGGCAGTTCTCCCGGAGCTGGGCCGGCCCCATCTGCGCATTGCAGAATATACCCCCGGCCTTCCGGAAACGATGCCGCTGAACACGGCGGGCCCGGTTGACACGCTGCCGGATGATGGTCGATGACTCACCAGGCTCACAGTCGTGCATGTCCTCAAGACGCACCGGCGGCACCTCGATGTGCATGTCGATCCGGTCCAGAAGTGGTCCCGAAAGACGGGCTCGGTAACGCTTTATATGAATCGGAGTGCAGGTGCACTCCTTTCGGGAGTCGCCCAGGTAGCCGCAGGGACAGGGGTTCATAGCCGCCACCAGCATGAACCGGGCCGGAAAGAGGAGCGATTGAGCGGCCCTGGATATGGTCACGGTCCCGTCTTCCAGGGGCTGACGCAGGACCTCCAGGACATGTTTACGAAACTCGGGAAGCTCATCGAGAAAGAGAACCCCGTTGTGAGCCAGCGATACCTCACCGGGCCGGGGCATCTGCCCGCCGCCGATCAGGCCGGCGTCGGAGATGGTATGATGGGGACTGCGAAAGGGACGGGTCACCAGCAGCGGAGTATCGTCTGGCAGAAGGCCGGAGGCTGAATAGACCCGGGTCGTTTCGATAGCTTCCTCCAGGACGAGATCTGGAAGAATGGTGGGCAGGCGCCTTGCCATCATGGTCTTGCCGGTCCCGGGCACACCGGACAGCAGGATATTATGTCCGCCGGCCGCGGCAATCTCCAGGGCCCGTTTCACATGCTCCTGACCTTTGACCTCGGAAAAATCGAGCGGGTACAAATCCTGGCGATGGAAAAGGGCCTCCAGATCCACCTGCACCGGTGAAAAGACCATGCGCCCGGCAAGGATATCGACCGCCTGGTCCAGCCGGGTCACGCCCATGACCTCTACCCCCTCCACCACCGCAGCCTCCCTGGCATTGGCCTCCGGAACCAGGAAACGGGCCACTCCATGCTGCCGGGCGGCAAGAGCCATGGACAACACCCCCCGGACCGGACGGACCAAACCATCCAGAGAAAGCTCGCCGATGATTGCGGTGCGATCCAGGCCCTCACAGAGAAGCTGCTCTGAAGCCGCAAGAATACCCAGAGCCATGGGCAGATCATAACCGGAACCCTCTTTCTTGAGGGAAGCAGGAGCCAGGTTGACGGTGATCCGGCGCACGGGAAACTCGTAGCCACCATTCCGGATGGCAGCCCGGACACGATCCTTGGCCTCGCGCACCGCCCCTTCGGGCAGACCGACGGTGGAAAACCCGGGCAGCCCCTGGGCCAGGTCCACCTCCACCTGAACCAGACGCCCATTGACTCCGGCCACAGCGCAGGTCAACACCTTTGCAAGCATCACTTACTCCTCATACAGTCTCTCCATGGCCGGGCTCCAGGGACCGTTGCGGTGGGCGTAGATATATATTGGCGGAGCCAGCAGGGTCTCACCACCTCCGTTCTTGATCGCCTGCACCACCACCAGACAGGCCCGGTCATCCTCCGGACAGCTGTAGATCGGTACAATTTTTTGTACCCCGAGCCGTTGATCATGGAGGGTGGCAACCAGGACTCCCAGGCGCATGACCGGATAGACCAGGCTGACTCTGCCATGGTTCCTGACACAAAACCGGGACGCCCGCACCACATCAGCAAGAGTGGCGCTGATTTCATGGCGGGCCATCCGCTGCTCATCACCCCTGCTCATCCGGCCTGAGCCCTTCGGGTAAAAAGGCGGATTGCAGACTACCTGGTCAAAAGATTCCGGCTCCAGGTAGCGGTCGATATGGCGCAGGTCACCCTGGACGATGGTGAACCGGTCCTCAAAGCCACCGAGTGCCACATTGTCCCTGGCCAGTCGAACCAGGGAGGACTGCAGCTCCAGGCCGACCAGGTGAATGCCGGGATTTCTGAAAGCAAGAATGAGACCGATCACCCCGCAGCCACAGCCCAGGTCGAGCACCTGATCGCCCGGCCGAACCGGGACCATACCGGCCAGCAATACGGAATCTACAGAAAAACGATATCCACCGGCATGCTGCCGACAATGCAGCCGCCCGGAAAAAAGGGTATCGTCCCGGATAACACCTTCCCCCCCCGGGCCATCCTCAGACCTGAATGTGCTCATCTTTCTCCAGCTTGTTGATCAGGAAGCCAGTCATGATCTTAGGATAGAAATAGGTTGATTTATGGGGCATTATCTCGCCGCTGTCGGCTACAGATGTTACCTGTTCCACCCGGGTGGGATTAAGGAGAAAAAGAAGGGGAGTCGTGGAGCTGTCGGCCACACTTGCCTTGACGGCCCGGTCCAGGGCCTCGTCCACGTCACTGATGTAGGCGACCAGGTTGTCTTGCACGCACTGTTCGTGGGACAGCCCCAAATAATCGTGGATCAAAAGCTCGGAGAGCACCACCACGTCCAGATCCCGCAACACAGGCGGCTTGCCGCGCAGCGATCCATGTTTCTCCAGGACCTCCTGCCGGATCCGGAGGAGAAAACAGCGATCTTCCCCGGGATGATAAACCCCGAAGGCCGGCAGGTGGCCGGACATCTCCGCCTCGTCCATACGCTGGAGTACTGCCACGATAAGGGCGTCACGGATCCCGCCGCCGACCTCCTCCACATGCATGCCCTGCCTGAGCCGCTCGACCAGCTCGTCTGCACTCATCCGTCCAGGCCAGTGCACGAGCCGATGGGTGGGAAGTACGGAAAGGCCCTCGTCTTCACGGGCACAGAGGTACATCATGATGAAATTATACGGACTGTCGGCAGGCAGGTCAGGATTACGCTCCCGGGCCCGTTTCTTTACTTCCAGGGCCGTGGTGTAGCGATGATGTCCATCGGCGATATAGACCGGCTTGTCGGCAAAAAGCTGCTGCGCCCTCGCCAGGGCGGCCGGGTCGGTCACCCGCCAGATGGTGTGGATATTGCCGCCTGCATCGGTGACCTGGTAAAGAGGTTCAGGCTCGCGGGCCTGCTCCAGAGTGCGGATAATTTCCTGGTCGCTGTCGGGATAGATGGAAAAAACCTGACTGAACTGGGCCTGACATTCGTCCATGAGCTCTATCCGGTCAGAGACCACACCGGCAAAAGTCTTTTCATGGGGCCTGACAATGCCTTCGGAAAACTCGGCCAGCCCCACCAGGGCCACCATACCCTTGCGCGTAAGCCGCTGGCCGGATGGATGGGTGTAGTCTATATAGTAGAGATATATCGCCGGTTTCTCGTCACGGATAAGGACGGCTTCTTCCTGCCAGGAGTCGAAACGGTCTCTGGCTCCGGTATAGCGTTCCCGGCTTTCCCCGTCCTTTTCCGAGGAACTGCGCAGATCCAGCCGGATCATGTTGTAGGGGTTTTTCTGGACCAGAGCGGCTCCATCCTCATCGCTGATGACATCATAGGGCGGGGTAACCACGTCTTCGACCCTGATCTTGTCGGGATTGAAGCGCACCCCCCGGAACGGGGCTATTACAGCCATGAATATATTCCTCCTGAATCCGTGACAAAAATATTAGTATATAAAAAACATAAACCTGAAAGACAGCTTGACAGTCTGTTGCAACATTACGCAAAACGGGACACCCCCAAGAAACCTGCAGCGACCCCTGCCAGCGGCAACCGACAAGTGGCGCTGTGTCACAATCCTTACATGGATCCTGGTCAGTGCATCGAAAAAACGCGTGGACAACGCTCCGGAATACGGGAAGACATCACCTGGCCACACCCTGAACAACAGACTGAAGACAGAGAAACTTCCAGCTTCACAGATTAAAGCTCCTGGGTACTGGTCAAGAGAGGATAATACTGCTACAATTAATCGAAACGCAGGCGGAAAAAGAGCAGACATCCACAGATCAGGACACCCGGTGACCTGCCCTGGTTGTTCCCCTGTTTACCATTTTCAAGAGCAGGGTTGCAAGACTGTTTTCCCCAACCTTTGAACCGATTTTTTTCAGGGAGATTACATGTTCGATATCTTTATAAAAACTCACTTTTCCGGCGGACATCATCTGCGCGACTACCCCGGAAACTGCGAAAAACCCCATGGCCACAACTGGAAGGTAAAAGTCTGCGTGCGGGCCACTGCCCTGGACGAACTTGGCATGGGTATCGATTTCAAGGTCCTCAAGAAGCAGGTGGCAGCCATCGTCGACGGGCTTGATCACTGCGACCTCAACGAGCACCCGGCCTTTATCAAACGCAATCCCTCCTCGGAACACATTGCCATGTACCTGTTCGAGCAGTTGCACGGTCCTCTGAATACCGACCGCTACAGCCTCTATTCCGTCGAGGTCCGGGAAACAGATTCCAGCGGCGTAATCTACTACGGCGGCCAAGCCACAACCTGAATTTCAACTATGTCTCAAGCCGTGCCCCGACTCCCTGACGACCCGGAATCCACAGCCTGACCAGCTGCTGACCAGGCCAATAGGAAACAGGGACCACCACAACCTATGACAACCAGCCCCGTGACCCGGATGATGCGACCGGGCCCGGGGACCATCTCATCTATTCAGGGAATTTCAGGAGTATCCCCATGCCTGACCTAGAATCCACCCGCGTTGCCGTAATCGGCCTTGGTTATGTCGGCCTGCCCCTGGCGGTCGAATTCAGCAAAAAACTGCCCACCACCGGTTTTGACCTCAACAGTCAACGGATATCGGAGCTCAAAAGCGGTATTGATGTCACAAGAGAAGTCAGTTCCGAAGAACTTCAGGGAGCCGGAAATCTCAACTTCACCGACCAGGTGGCGGATCTCAAGGAGAGCAACGTCTATATTGTCGCAGTACCCACTCCCATCGATTCCAACAAACGTCCGGACCTGCGGCCCCTGGAAGGTGCCTCACGGACCGTTGGCCAGATACTCAAAGAAGGGGACGTGGTGATTTACGAATCCACGGTCTATCCAGGGGCTACCGAAGAGGTGTGCATTCCCATCCTGGAAGAGGTTTCCGGACTTCGATACAACCAGAACTTCTTTGCTGGCTACAGTCCGGAGCGGATCAACCCCGGCGACCATGAACACCGCCTGCCCACCATCGTCAAGGTAACATCCGGTTCAACCCCTGAAATCGCCGAGTTCGTCGACAGCCTGTATGGGACCATCATCACCGCCGGGACCTTCAAGGCCAGCTCCATCAAGGTGGCCGAAGCAGCCAAGGTCATCGAAAATACCCAGCGGGACGTCAATATCGCTCTGGTCAACGAACTGGCGCTCATCTTCAACCGGCTCGGCATCAATACCGTGGAGGTGCTCAAGGCAGCCGGAACCAAATGGAACTTTCTTCCCTTCCGTCCCGGACTGGTGGGTGGACACTGTATCGGCGTGGATCCCTATTACCTGACCCATAAGGCCCAGGAGGTCGGCTACCATCCGGAGATGATTCTGGCCGGACGACGGCTCAACGATGACATGGGCCGCTATATCGCCTCAGAAGTGGTCAAGTTGATGCTCAAGCGCCGCATCCACGTGGCCGATGCCAACATCCTCATCCTCGGCCTGACCTTCAAGGAAAACTGTCCGGACCTGCGCAACACCAGGGTCATCGATATCATCGCCGAGCTCAGGTCGTATGGAGCCAACGTGGAGGTCTATGATCCGTGGGCCAACCATGACGAAGCCCGATCCCTGTACGGGGTGACCATGACCGGGGAACTGCCGGACAATCATTACGACGCCGTGGTACTGGCGGTGGCCCACCGGGAGTTCCAGGGCCTTGACCGCAACGATTTCGACCGAATCTGCCGTCAGCTGGCTGTCATCTACGATGTCAAGCACGTGCTGCCCCCGGAAATCGTCGACGGCAGCCTGTAACGTATTTCGTCACAGGGCTTGTAACCATGCGATTTCACCTACCCAGAGTTTGCAGATGGTCAGGGGTCAGCTTCAGGGTCCCTCCAGCTTTTCCCCGCAGTATTTGCAATGCACCGCATCCGGATCGTGGAACCGGGCCTCGCATCCAGCGCAGGTTCGTTCTTCCCTTGGCCTGCCTGCGGACCTGACCATTTCAGCCGAAACAATACCCGTGGGCACGGCAATGATCCCGTAGCCGCAGATCATGATGATGGAGGCCAGCACCTGGCCCAGAGTGGTGGACGGGGTGATATCACCGTATCCCACCGTGGTCAGGGTGACAATGGCCCAGTAAACGCCGCGGGGAATGGAAGTGAAGCCGTTTTCCTCACCCTCTATAAGATACATGAGAGATCCGAAGATAATAACCAGCATGGTCACGGTAAAGAGAAAGACCTCGATCTTCTTGCGGCTGGCCCGCAGGGATGCAAGGAGAAGATAGGACTCGCTCAGATAGGCACCCAGTTTGAGAACCCGGAACACCCGCAAAATTCTGAGAACACGGACAATGATCATGTAGGAAGTGCCGGGAAAAAAGAATCCGATCCATCCCGGCAAAAAGGCGACAAGATCGACTATGCCGAAAAAGGAGGTTGCATACCGCCTGGGTTCTCGGACGCAGAGCAGGCGGACCACGTATTCCACCGTAAAGAGGACGGTGAAGACCGCCTCGCCCAGCCGCAGCCACGCCCCCCACTGCTCCCGGACACTGCTGACCGAATCGAGCATGACCACTCCGACACTGATCCCGATGGTCAGAATCAATATCATATCAAAGGCCTTGCCGGCCGGGGTATCGGATTCAAAGATGATGGTGAACAGGCGTTCCCGCCAAGGGGCCCGGCGATTGGGTCTCAATCCACGTCTGGGGGGTTGCAGAGCCATAATCAAATCACAGGATCACGGTTTGGTTTGTTGCAGCAGCCTGGAGAGAGCCCCCGGATCAGAGACCGGCTCCAGGCAGGATTGATCCCGGCACACATGGGCCGTAGCCCGTCCCTCCAGGGGAACCATGGCGGCGATGAAGGGCAGGTTGCGTCCGAGACATGCCTGATTGTCTGCCTGGTCGGCCAGGAGGACAAGACTTCCGGGCAGGTAGAGACCATAAACCACATCCAGCAGCTTTCGGGTATCCTCCCGCCCACGTTCTCCGGCCACAACCACCTGGACCAGTCCCTGCCGCTGTTCCATCCAGCCGCAAAGCATGGCGACCAGGCCAGCCGGGAACCTGTCCAGGGCCGGGGCAAAGGCACTGAGGGTTTCTGCGGCAAGATCCTCCAGGTCGTCGCGAGCGGTGAGGGCGGCAAGGCGCAGGAGATTCGACACCGCGACCGAATTGGGAGCCGGCTCTGCCCCGTCATAATCAGCCTTCATCCGCAGCACCACGGTTGGATCAAGGACACTGTCAAAAAAGCCTCCCTGTTCCCGATCGTGAAAGAGAGTTATCTGGATGTCCGTCAAATCCTCTGCCCAGGCCAGCCAGCTCGGTTCATGGACCACCTGGTAGAGTTCCAGCAGTCCGGCCACCACGAAGACATAATCAGCGAGCTGTCCTGTCGGTCCCCGGATTCCGTCCCGGAAAGAACGGTGAAGCCGACCTGCATCCTCCTGGTAAAGCTCCCGGCGCAGGAAAGTGGCGGCCTCGACTGCGGTACCGATGAACCCGGGCTCGTCCATAACCGCTCCGGCCCGGGCCAGAGCGGCGATCATGAGTCCGTTCCAGGCCGCGATGATTTTGTCGTCGCGATGGGGTCGCGGCCGGGAGCAGCGCTTTGCAAAAAGAATCTCTTTTGAGCGGGCAAGACTCCCGGCCACAGTGTTTTGAGAAAGACCGAAATGAGCCGCGGCATCCTGCAGGGTATGGGCCCGGTACAAAATATTTTTACCGCCAAACTCCCCCTGCGGATCGACGGACACATTCCCCCCGGTCCGAACCCCGTAACAGTAACTGAAAATCGTCCCGTCCCGCTCGCCCAGGACCTCCATAATTTCTTCACAGGTCCAGAGATAAAAGGCCCCTTCTCCGTGGCCGCCCTCCCCGTCCGGATCCGCGCTGTCCGCATCCTCGGCGCTGCAGAACCCACCCTCATCCCTCCGCAGGTCGCGTAAAACATAGCCTAAAACCTCGCGGACAACCGTTTCATAAAATGGATCTCCGGTGATGCAGTGCAGATCGATGCAGAGCAGGGCCATCTGGGCCTGATCATAGAGCATTTTTTCGAAATGAGGAACCTGCCAGTGACGATCCACGCAATAGCGATGAAAACCTCCACCCAGATGATCGTAGAGGCCTCCGGAGATCATGGCTTCCAGACTGGCCCGTACCATCTCCAGCGCTTCATCCTCGCCGGTGGCATACCACCAGTGGAGGAGAAACTCATAAACAACAGGGCGGGGAAACTTGGGCGCGGGGCCAAAACCGCCATAGGCCCTGTCAAACGTCTGGGCAAGATATTCAAAAGCGCTCCGGCCCGCATCTGCTGATACGGCAGAGGGGCCTGTCGGTTCCGACGGGGTAAGGGCCTGAACAAGAGAATCTGCGGCCTGACGCAGCTCGTCGCGCCGGGAGTTCCAGGCCCGGTGAACAGCGCGCAGAATGTCTCCGAAACCGGGCCGGCCGGGTCCTGGTTTTGCCGGAATATAGGTCGCTGCGTAAAAAGGATGACCGTCAGGGAAGAGAAACATCGACAGGGGCCAGCCACCGGCTCCGTTCATAGCCTGGATGGCGGCCATGTAAAACTGGTCCACATCGGGTCGTTCCTCCCGGTCGACCTTGACGGCAACGCAGGAGGAGTTGAGCAGCTCGGCAATCGCGGGACTGGAAAAAGATTCCCGGGCCATCACGTGGCACCAGTGACAGGTGGAATAACCGATGGAAAGAAAGATGGGCCTGTCTTCGACCCGGGCCCGGTCAAAGGCTTCCCGCCCCCAGGGATACCAATCCACGGGATCATGGGCATGCTGGAGAAGATAGGGACTCTTTTCGCCAGCCAACCGGTTGGTGCGTTCAGGCATAATCCGTTCTCCCGGGACACAGCGGTAGGCAGGTCTACGCAGCCAGATAAATCCTCCCCCCTGCCCCTCATGGAGGCTCTTTTTATTACTCGCCTATGATCTTGACCAGTACTCGTTTCCTGCGCCGGCCGTCAAACTCGCCGTAGAATATCTGCTCCCAGGTGCCGAAATGAAGTTTGCCGCCGGTCACCGCCACCACCACCTCCCGGCCCATGACCTGCCTTTTGAGATGGGCATCTGCGTTGTCTTCAAAACCGTTATGCCGATACCGGGAAACCGGGGCATGCGGAGCAAGCTTTTCAAGCCACACCTCGTAGTCGTGGTGCAGACCCGGTTCATCGTCATTGATGAATACCGAGGCTGTTATATGCATGGCATTGACCAGGCAGAGCCCCTCCTGGATCCCGGACTCCCGCAGACAGGCCTCCACATCTTGCGTAATATTAACAAACCCCCGCCGCGAGGGGATTTCGTACCAGAGTTCCCTGTGAAAGCTTTTCATCTTTTTATTTGTTCCTTGCGGGTACGCCCGGTCGGCAGATGGCCGCTGGCGTCTGCCCGCTTATGATCAGAGATTTTCCAGGTCGGGAAGCTCGGCCATGGAAAAAACCGGTCCGTCCCAGCAGACGAGACGGTCTTCAAAATGACAATGCCCGCAGATTCCAACCCCGCACTTCATGTGCCGCTCCAGGGTAATCCAGATCGACCCTGGCTCAAGCCCCTGTGCAACAAGCTTCTGGAGCACGAAACGCATCATGATACCCGGCCCGCAGACCAGCGCCCGGGCGCCCGCAGGCAAGACCTGGATCTGATCGAGCAACCCGGTGACCACTCCCACGTGTTCTGTCCAATTTTCGTCTCCGTGATCCACAGAGAGCAGACAAGTCACTCCCTGCCGGCGCCAGAGACCGATCTCCTTTCTGAAGCAGAGATCCGCCGGGGTCCTGGCCCCGTAGAGAACAGTTATATCACCATATTTCTCCCGATTGGCCAGCGCATACTGGATCACCGAACGCAGCGGAGCCATACCTATACCGCCGCCGACAAAGAGCAGGTTGTTCCCCTCCAGGTCCTGGACCGGAAACGGCGTGCCGCACGGACCGCGCACCCCGATCTGGTCGCCGGGTTCGAGTTCATGCATGGCCGATGTCAGCCGGCCGGCCCGACGGACGGTGAGCCGAAAGCCCGGCCCTTCGGAGGGAGATGAAGAAAAAGAGATGGGCGCTTCACCGAGATGGGGCATGGAGACCATCATGAACTGGCCGGGAACATAGGAAAATTCTTTATTGCACAGCACATCCTCAAAGCTGCACACAAAGGTAAGGACCTGGTCGTTTTCCCGGATGATCTCATCGACCCGGGCCTGGCTGGGCAAATAGATGTTGTCAGACATCTGGGCGAACTGCCGGGCCCGTTCCCTGTTCTTCCTGGGCGGTGTGCTGTTTGTCTGTTTCACTCCCCTGTCTCCTGGGCTGCCTCGTACTGGCACATCATGGTGATAAAACGGATCATGTCCACGCCGCCAAAGCACATCCCCACACACCGGCCGCAACCCATACAGCTGGTTCGGCCGTGATGGCGCACGTCATGGAGCAACTTGTGGAGAAACCGCTTGCGAACCCGCCGGGTCTCCACGTCCACCGGATTATGGTCGCCGGACATCCGGGTAAATCCACGAAAGGTGCACGCATCCCAGGTCCGAACCCGTTCACCGGAATCGTCGGTGCGGGGTTGATCGTGAATATTGAAACAGGTGCAGGTGGGGCAGATGAAAGCGCATCCCCCGCAATCCTGACAGCGGCGGGAGAGCTCGGTAAAGATCGTGGCCGGCTCATCTCCTTCCTCCAGCAGCTTGATGGCCAGATCCACATGGATAAGGGCACTGAACAGGCCGCGGGCCTCCAGGGCCGCTTGAAACTGGGCCCGCCGCTCCTGCTCACCGGCCTCGGAAAAGAACCAGGACCAGTCCCCGACAATCTTCCGTCCGCGGGCCCGGCCGGTTTCGACAAAGTACTGCTCACCTATGTCGGTGAGCTGCAGGTCGTACCCGTGTTCAAGAAACGGACCGGTGTGGGTGGCGTTGCAAAAACAGTTGGGAAAGGGATGGTTGCAGCCGATGGTGATGAAGACCGCATTCTCCCGGTGGCGCGCATAGTAGATATCCTGGCCGCGCGACTGGAAGAAAATGAGATCCATATACATCACCGCCATCATGTCGCAGGAGCGAACCCCGAAATAGAGCGTCGGCTGGTTTTCCGGCAGCTGGGGATAAAAGGCATACCGGGTCTGGCCGCCATCGTGATTCCGATCCAGGGCATACTGGCAGAGAACTTCGGACTGAGGAAAGAAAAAAGGTTTGAGCGATCCCTGGGGTTGCTGTTCCAGATCGATCCGGGCGCTGTCAAGGTCATGGATTACGCTGTAGAGCGTGTCGCCATACTCGTTACGGATCGGCGCCACCAGCCGATATTTCCGGGAAAGCCTGCGGAGCAGAGGTACCAGATGATCCTTATGCAGTAAACGTGTCTCCATCACAACCTCTCGACCTGCACGGCGCAGATCTTGTATTCCGGACATCGGGCCACAGGGTCGCTGGATGCGATGGTCACCAGGTTGACCGGGGCCTCGGAAAAATGAAAACTGGTGAACAGCCGGGTCGGTACCACCCGGTCGGTAAGTTCAACAACAAATTCCGCCTGACCGCGCCGTGAGCGAACCCGCACCCGGTCACCATTGTTCACCCCCAGCCGGACCCCATCCTCGGGATGCATCTCAAGCAGCGGCTGTCCCCCTTCCCTTTCCAACAACGGTATTCGCCGGGTCATGGTCCCGGTGTGGTACTGATGGTATAATCGCCCGGTGATCAGGGCAAAGGGATAAAGGCTGTCAGGAGGTTCGGCCGGCGCCACATGCCGGGCCGGCTCAAAATGCCCCCGCCCGCGGGTAAAGCTGTACTTGTGCAGAAATTTGGTTCCCTCGTGCCTCCGGTCGGTGCTGGGCCACTGGATCCCCCAGGTACCCTGGAGTCGGTCATGGTACATCCCGCCGTAAATAGGAGTCAGCATACAGATTTCTTCCATAATCTCGGCCGGAGAACTGTACCCCATGGAATAACCCATGCGGCAGGCCAGGGCCTCGACAATACGGTAATCAGGCCAGCAATCACCCACCGGAGCAATGGCCCGGTTCATCAGTTGCACCCGTCTCTCGGAACTGGTAATGGTCCCACTTTTCTCCGCAAAGGAGGCGGCCGGGAAAACCACATCGGCCAGCCGTGCCGTTTCGGTAAGGAACAGATCCGACACCACCAGAAAATCCAGGGCCTGCATGGCCTGCCGGACAGTATTGAGCTCCGGATCGCTGAGCAGCGGATTCTCGCCGGTAATGTACATGGCCCGAATGGTTTCACCGCCATGGTGCTCCCTGCCTGCAGGCCCATGGGTCATATCGAGCAATGTCAGTCCAGGAGCTTCCGGCACCTCGGCCTGCCAGACCTTCGCAAACCTGGCCCGCACCGAAGGGTCACTCACCGACTGATATCCCGGCAAGACCCCGGGCAGAGCCCCCATGTCACAGGCACCCTGGACATTGGACTGCCCACGGAGAGGATCCACGCCGGTGAACTCCTGCTCCACGTGTCCGGTAAGCATGGCCAGATTGGCAAAGGACTGGACATTACCGGTTCCGGCCACGTGCTGGGTCACGCCGAGACAGTAGCAGATCACCGAGCGCTGGGCCCTGGCATACATCCGGGCAGCCCGGGCGATCAGTTTACGCTCCACCCCGGTGATGGCCGCCACCTCGTTCAGGTCGACGGTGAGAAGCATGTCGCGCAGGGCCAGGTAGTTTTCCGTCCGCATATCGATGAACAGATCATCGATCATATTCTCATCAAGGATGGAACGCATCATGCCGTTGAGTACCGGAATATCGGTTCCCGGCCTGATCTGGAGGTGGACATGGGCATGGCGCGCGATTCGGGTACGGCGGGGATCGATGACGATGAGCTCAGCCCCGTTGTCCACGGCTTCATAGATGCGGCGGGCCACCTGAGGATGGGTGCGGGTGGTATTGGAACCGGAGACGAGGATGGCCTGGACCTGGCCGATTTCCTCAATGGAATTGGTCATGGCTCCGGAGCCGAAAGTGGTGGCAAGACCTGCCACAGTGGGGGCATGTCAGAGCCTGGCGCAGTGATCGATGTTGTTGGTGCCGATCACCGCCCGGGCAAACTTCTGCAGCAGGTAGTTTTCCTCGTTGGTGCACTTGGCCGAAGCGAGGATACCGATGGCATCGGGACCATGCTCTTGCCGGACCCGGGACAGTCCGTCAGCGGCAACCCGGAGAGCCTCGTCCCAGGAGGCGGGCGCGAGTCTGCCCTGCCGGCGGACGAGAGGACGGGTCAAACGGTCTGGAGAGTGGACAAAACCATGGGCGTGCCAGCCTCGTACACAAAGATTACCGCGAGTTACCGGATGGTTCCGGCTGGGAGACGAGCCCACCACATGACCGTCTTTCACATGGAGATAGAGTCCACAACCACAGCCACAGTAACAGCAGACGGTCATCACATCGCGCATACCGGTCCCCCTTGAAGAAAATGCAGGATCCTTGAAAAGGAGGGGATCTCTCTGGCTACCCCATGGCGGCCCAAAAAAAACTGCCTGCGTAAGCGATCCTGCCCTGAGCTGAACGATCCAGGGATATGGAACCTGGCAGTATCACCGAAAAAAGAAAGCTTTTTCACTTGTGGCAAGTATAGATGAAGAACCTCTGTTAATCAACCCGTATCTCGGTACAGATTGGTGCCTGAACCTGTCACTGTCACCACAGTCCTCAGATCCGACCCGGAGAGGATCACCTGGTGTCTCTCCCAAAAAAGCACAGCCGTCAAGCGGTCCAGTGAGCTGCCACAGAATGCCCTGCCAGACAAGGCAAGATCCCGAACCAGTGACGATTTTGTGCTGTTTCATATATAACAGTTTGATTTTATATTAGTTTTTGCAAAAACCCCTGCGGAAAATTCACCCTGCCGCCCTGCGGGACGATCGATAGCAGGCCGACTTCTTTGTCGTCAAATTGTTAATATATCATCAATATTATCAACAACGTCGCCTTCGTACATCCGACCCGCTCTCGAACGTTCACGGATTCAGGAAAAAAACAGGACCAATGCAATTTTTGCCTTCTCCTGCGGGCGGAAATGTTGGACACTGAAGAAAAAGGAGGTAGAATAATTCCTCCTCCGCCCACGTATAACCAAGCACTCCCCGACCTCTCCGGGGTTGCCTGCGACACAATCTGGACAGCTGTACCCGGAAACCCCGCTAAATTGTTCCTGCACTGGCCAGCGACCGGAAACTTATGACTGACACCACCAGGCTGATACAAATCCTGAGCGACTATTTCCCGCAAAAAAAATTCACGGGGAAGACTGTGGCCACAGGCATTGAAGATGGCAAGATTATTGTCGATCCCGTCTCCCTGGCGAACCATCTGGGAAGTGGTCTGCACGACGAAAGCCTGCTCGAAGTTGAACTCGGAGGCCTGACCCGGCTCTTTTTCTGTCGAATCCTCGATCATCCGCCGGAAACCGAAATCCCTGGGGAAGAAGACGAAAACCCCATGGAGTCAGACTACACGAAGGGCGATTATCTCAAAACCAAGGACCATGTGATTATCACCCCCCTGGAACCGGCCATCGGAAATTATTTAGTTTGTTCCATTCCACGCATGGTGCTGCGTATACTCACTTCACGAATGGCCATAGAGTTATGCCTCTCTTTTGAGAAAAAAACCCTGGTGCAAGGATTGCCGGCCCTGAAATGCTCGTTTCCCATCGTGGCCCGCCTGGTCGAGGGAGCCAGGGAGTATCGGGCCAAGATACCAAGGAATATGCTGTTCGATGTCCGGGTCACCCGCAAGCGAAACAACCAGACATTCACCACCCGACCCATGGACATGAGCGTCAGCGGCATGTGCCTGTATGACCCGGCCGGACGCAAAACCAGTCTCCGCCAGGACGAACGGGTGCACCTCAATGTGCTGGCCAACGGCGAGACCATTCTCGACCTGGATGGCACCATCCGCCATGTCACCCGATTGCGTGATGCCAAGGGACTGCAGTATGTGTTTGGAGTTCAGTTCGACTTGGTTTCCCGGGCCATATCCACGGATGTGGAAAAGCTGGTCGCCGGCATCCAGCGAGCCAGGCTTCGGGAGCTGTCCCAGCTTGCCGATGAATTCGGGGTGGATTTCGGAAAATGGTAACAGGGTGAAATCATGGATATATCCTCATCCTGATCCAGGAATGCAGGGCAGATAATATCTTCTCTCCAGGAGACAATCTGTTCCGAAAAAATGAGCCGGAGAGAAACGCTGATGTCAACAAAGATGCCCGTGATGTGTTATTTTATTGCATTAACCTGAATACGCTGTATAGTGTCTTTCAACATTTCAAGTTAAGTAAAAGCATTTTCTTTTCCATCACACCGGAATCCGGTCGTGAGCCCATCCCCCCGGATGCCATAAAGTTTCTGCTGATCACTTACCAAGGAGAACCAGCATGAAACTGTTTATCGGCAGCCTACCTTACAACATCACCGAAACCGAACTAACCGACATATTCAGCGGCTACGGAAACGTTGTCAGCGCCAAGCTTATCATTGACCATTTCTCAGGCCGTCCCAAAGGATTTGGCTTTGTCGAAATGGAAACCAGGAGCGAAGGCCACAGGGCAATGGAAGATCTAAACGGCAAAGAATACAAACATAGGCGACTGGTCTGCAACGAAGCAAAAATGCAGAAGAAAAAAGGGCCACGCCGCAGGTAAACTGCATCGTTTTTCGCCTTACACACCAGAGATCTTTCTTTTTTCAAACCACAGATAAAGACAACAAACGTACACCACAAAACTTCCCCAGGCCGTCGCTCCTTAGTCAATTTGGATCCCCGGTCAGGAGACCAGAGTACTCTATCAAGAGTCATACTAAGGAGTTATATGCAATTCGAACAATTTAATTTTCATCCGGCCATTGCCAAGGCCATCAAGAAGTGTGGCTACAAAGAGCCCACGGCAATCCAGCAGCAGGCCATACCGCACCTGCTTGGTGGCCGCGACCTGCTGGGACTGGCCCAGACCGGTACCGGCAAGACAGCAGCTTTTGTCCTGCCGACCCTGCAACGATTACTCGACGGTCCGCGAAAAAAAACACGGGCCCTGATTCTCACCCCGACCAGGGAACTGGCGGAACAGATCCACGAGAACATCGGTGAGATGGCCCGGGGAACCGGCATACGCAGCTGCACCATATATGGTGGCGTCAGCAAGTTCGGGCAGATAAAAAAACTGGAAAGCGGTGTGGAAATCGTGGTGGCCTGCCCTGGACGACTGCTCGACCATCTCAATGGACATTCCATAGACCTTTCCAGCATTGAGATCCTGGTTCTGGACGAAGCAGACCAGATGTTTGACAAGGGCTTTCTGCCCGATATACGTCGAATACTCAAACAGATACCCCTGAAGAGGCAGTCAATGGTTTTTTCCGCTACCATGCCCGGACCGATCCGGCACCTGGTGGAAAATATCCTCTCAGACCAGGTCACGGTCCAGGTGGACCATGAAAAACCGGCCGCCACCATCAGCCACGTGCTCTTCCAGGTATCACAGGGGCGCAAAACCGCTCTACTTAAAAATATCCTGCAAAACAAAGACATGCCAACGACCCTCATCTTTACCCGCACCAAGCACAAGGCCAAAAACCTTGCCAGGCAGCTGCAGAGCGCAGGGTTCAAGGCCACCTCTCTACAGGGTAATATGTCCCAAAATCAGAGAAAACAGGCCATGGACGGATTCAAGGCAGGCAAATACAACATCCTGGTCGCAACCGATATCGCCGCCCGGGGCATAGATGTCTCAGGAATATCCCACGTGGTAAACTACGACATTCCTGATACAGTCGAAGCGTACACCCACCGTACAGGCCGTACAGGCAGAGCTGAAAAGAACGGCGAGGCCTTTACTTTTGTCACGTCTGGTGATTCGGGGCTGGTCCATGTTATCGAACGGACCCTGGGGCAGAAAATACCGCGCGAGACCGTAGAGGACTTTGACTGCGGTGCCTCGGCAGCTTTCAATATTGGAGCAGCGGCCAAACCAACCAAACGGTGCTTTGCTCCGCCCCGGAAAAGAAGAAGCAAGTCCCGCCGAGCGGGCAACAGAGTTTGATCGTGGCCTGACCGCCCTTTCAATATAATGAACCGCAGACTGAACAGTCAGGCTGCATGCCGGTTTTCACCAACGGAAACACGGTTTTTTAAAAATGGTTTCAACAAGAAACCGCGTAGTAAGGAGTTTACAAAATGGCTGAAGGAACAGTAAAATGGTTTAATGATTCCAAGGGATTTGGTTTTATCGAGCAGGATGGCGGTAAAGACGTTTTTGTCCATCATTCCGCTATTCAGGCCCAAGGTTTCAAAAGCCTGGAAGAGGGTCAGCGTGTCAGCTTTGACGTTGTGGACGGTGCCAAAGGCCCGGCTGCGGAGAACGTCATAGCCCTGTGATCCCTCCCCTGGTATCGCCACAAAAAGCCCCGCCTGCAGCGGGGCTTTTTGTGTTTTTGACTACCCCCAAAACCCGGCTCTGGTGAGGAAAAGGACAGCACTGCTTTGCTCTGAAAAAACGTTTTGCCAGGGCCTTATTCCTCCTTTACTCCTTTAACCTTACAACCGGCAGCCACACACCTCCTTTCCTATCTTCCCACCCTTTTTAATAGATATTTCCTATTAGACCAATCACCACCGTCTATGATAATCTGTTGAGGCAATTCAGAGTCTCACAGAACCTTGAATCTGCGACAGACAATTCACTGCCTGTCATCCACCTTCAGTCACGACCAAAAATAATAAATAGCCGGGAGTGTTTTTTTCACCCGTCGTAATAGAGCCCATCACCCCTTTCAAAAAGGAGTCATTATGAGTACTGCACATTTTGAAATCAAGGCTTATCCCGAGATGTGGAAAGATCTTAATATGGATGTGGAGCGTTTCGACAAAATGCGCCTGATGCTTGGTGATATGTATGCGCAATCATATCTGACCCAGAAGAATCGTCCTGACTCAATGGCCTACTTTGACAACATGATAGCTGAAATTCACGGTGGACGAATACAGGAACTGATTAATGCCAAAAAAGAAGGCAAGCCGGTCATTGGCACGTTTTGCGTCTACATACCAGAAGAGATTGTCCTGGCTGCCGGCGGTGTTTGCGTTGGCCTGTGTGGAGGTTCCCAGGGTTCAATACCAGATGCGGAAAAAGTCCTGCCTCGAAATATCTGCCCGATGGTGAAATCTGCCTTCGGCTTTAAAGCTGGTAATATTTGTCCATATTTTCAGGTGGTTGACTTAGTATACGGTGAAACGACCTGTGATGCCAAAAAGAAAACCTGGGAACTCCTCGAAGACCTGGTCCCTACGCACGTCATGGAAATTCCACAGACCAAGAGGCCAAGTGCCGTAAAGATGTGGTTTTCAGAGGTGAAAGATTTTAAAACAAAGGTTGAATCCATCGCGGGCAATGAAGTGACCCTGGACAATCTTCAAAAAGCCGTAACGGTCATGAACAACAAGCGAAAAGCACTGCAGCGGTTAAACAGACTGCGTCACAATGATCCGACCCCTATTTCCGGTAAAGATGCGCTTCTGGTCGAACAGATTGCCTTTTATGATGAACCTGTTCGTTTTGCAGCCAGGGTTAATGAACTCTGCGATGAACTCGAACAACGAATAGCTGATGGTGTCACCGTTCAAAACCCCGGGACACCACGGGTAATGGTTGCAGGGGTGCCCATGGCCCTGCCGAACTGGAAACTGCACAATCTTGTTGAAGGGACCGGGGCGGTGATCGTTAACGAGGAAAGCTGCATTGGCACCAGGTATTACAAGGACTTGATGGCAGGGGACAAAGAGGACATGAATGCGATTCTTAAAGAACTGACCAGACGATACATGCAGATTGACTGCTCATGTTTTACCCCCAACGATGAACGAATCGAGCAGGTACTCAAGGAGTATAAAGAATCCGGGGCCCATGGGCTTATTTACTACTCATTGCAGTTCTGTCATACCTATAATGTCGAAGAAGTTAAAATCCGTCGGGCATGTATAAAAGAAAAAATACCCTACATGTTCATCGAGTCTGATTACTCCCCTGAGGATGTCGGCCAGCTGCAGACCAGGGTAGAGGCCTTTCTTGAGCAGATAAGCAATTAGAGCTGGGAGCGATACCTGATGTATGCAGGAGTTGACCTCGGGTCCAGGACCATTAAGGTCGCCGTCTGGCAGGATGGTGGGCTGGTGGACCACAAAATTGAAGAAAGTGGATTTGAACCACATGAGCAGGCCAGGGAGATGGTGTCCAGCTATCGCCCACGATACATTGTTGCCACCGGTTATGGCCGTCATCTTGCCAGAGAACATTTTGCCGACCAGGTGATTACCGAAATAAAGGCACATGGAATGGGAATTCATTCGTTACTCCCAGAGGTTACCACCATAGTGGATATCGGCGGCCAGGATTGTAAGGTTATCAGCCTGAATGCCGCAGGGAAGATAACAAACTTTCAGATGAATGACAAATGCGCAGCCGGCACCGGCAGGTTCCTGGAAATAATGGCAGCTTCACTGAGCTATCCCCTGAAGGACTTTGGCCCGGCAGCACTTAAAGCTGACCAGGCAGTACAGATCAATTCAATGTGTACGGTTTTTGCCGAATCAGAAGTGATCTCGATGAAAAATCGTGGTATCCCCAGAGAACAAATTGCCAGGGCTGTCCACTCTGCTGTAGCTGACAGAATCTTTGCCATGCTGAACCGTATCGGATTTGGCAAGTCTGTGGCTTTTTCCGGTGGAGTCGCAAATAATCCGTGTATCGTGGAGATGATCCGTGACCGCCTTGAAAATGCCCAGGTCACAGTTCCAGAAAACCCTACTATTATCGGCGCATTGGGTGCAGCAATTGCTGCTTCCATGGCAGATGGGCACTGAGAGGTTCCTCCCGGCACCCGGGTGTCCGATATTCGCCAATAATTTTCGTTGCCGGGTCATAAACCCTTGAATACAAGTCAAGAGTGGAATTATTCTGCTTTGAAAAAAAGGGGAGGTTAAGCCAAACTGGCCCAACCTCCCCTTTAATTTTTCTGGAGCCGATAACCGGACTTGAACCGGTGACCTACTGATTACGAATCAGTTGCTCTACCAAACTGAGCTATATCGGCATGTTGGTTTCTGCCCTGGATGGGCCTGATTTTGAGGTTTATTGATGTAGCAGTTTTATGGTAGAGTGTCAAGATCATGAGGGAGAAATTGATCATTCTCTTGGCCACAGCCGTCATCCTGTGTGGCTGCAGGGAAGAAGACAACAAAACAGCACCGGTCGAGGCACCTGAAAAGCCTCCAGTTGTACAGACAAAGCCCACCGACTGCCAGGGGTGCCATCCTTCGATCTCGCTTGGAGCCCATGAAAGCCTGACATGCGTCACCTGCCACAGGGGTCGGAATGACACGGGGGAGATAGAAAAAGCTCACGAGGGCCTGGTCAAGCAACCGGCCCATCCCGACTCCATGGAGATGGTCTGCGGCCCCTGCCACCAGCAAACAATTCAGGCTGCCCATACCTCCCCCCACTTCACGCTCAAAAACACTGTCAACCTGGTACGTACCCATTTTGGCGCCAGGACCACGCTGGATGATCTGACCAAAATACCTGTCACAGAAGTACCCGAGGACACACTTGGCCTCGCCGACGACATGCTGCGCCGCCGCTGTCTGCGCTGCCACGTCTATTCTCGCGGCGACGGGTATGCCTACACCCGACGAGGGACCGGTTGCGCAGCCTGTCACGTTGCCTACAGCGGCCAGGAAATGATCAGTCATGAAATGCTGTCGCGCCCCGCGGACCGGCAGTGCCTGAGCTGCCACTACGCCAACCACGTGGGAGGAGATTATTACGGCCGGTTCGAGCATGATTTCAACTGGGAATACCGCACACCCTATACCACCACCGAACCCTTTGTCAGGCCCTATGGCGTGGAACAGCACGATCTCGCACCAGACATCCACCAGCAGGCCGGCATGACCTGCCTCGACTGCCACAGTGGTTCGGAGCTGATGAACCTGAACCAGGAAACCACCCTGACCTGCCGGAGCTGTCATGAGTACCGGCCCGACGAAAACATAACGGACCTCGGAAACCTCTCCTTTAAGGATGGATCCCTGGTGCTCACCACACTCAAAGACGGCACGAGACTGGACGTTCCGCAGATGCGTCATCCCGCGCACAACGAATTCGGGAGCCAGGTAGCGTGTCAGGTCTGCCACGGCCAGTGGAGCTTCAACGATTTCACAACCCACCTGTTGCGCAGCGACCTTGATGACTATGACGAATGGGAGAGGTTGACAGTACAGTCCAGCAGTGAAGTGGAGCAAATACTTGAACACAACCTGTACAGTGACGAAGACGAGCTTGACCCCTCCATGCACGACGGAATCACAGGCATACCCAAATATGGGCTATGGTACAAAGGTTTTACCCAGCGCCGCTGGGAAGAGCCGGTGATCGACCGGGACCGGGATGGCGTCATCAGGGTATTCCGGCCGATTCTTGATCTTCGTCTCTCCTGGATCCGGGACGAGGACGACGTCCGGTTCGACAACGTGCAGGGCAAGGAATCCGGGCTGCTTCCCTATACACCGCATACCACGGGCAAGGCCGGGTTGTTTTACCGCAATCGTTTCCGTCACCTGCTTGACCCCAATCCTGCGACCGAAAGTTCCCGGTGAAGACAGCACTCTCCCTCCTCATCCTGATCGTCGCTCTCCATCTTGCCGGCTGCGGCCGGAAACCCTCTTTGTCCCCACCAGGATCATCGGTTCCAGCGGCACGTCAGGAGCCTACCCAGCGGCCCTATATTATCAATGGCAAAAGGTATTATCCCCTCCCCTCGGCCGAAGGCTACCGGGAAGTGGGTATTGCCTCCTGGTATGGGCGCAAGTTCCACGGTCGCAATACGGCCAACGGCGAACGGTACAACATGTATGAGCACACGGCGGCCCACAAAACCCTGCCCATGAATACCGTTGTTCTGGTAAAAAACCTGGAAAACGGTAAACAGACCGTGGTCCGCATCAACGACCGGGGCCCTTTCATCCACGGCCGTATTATTGACCTGAGTTACCGGGCGGCAAAGGAGATCGGCCTGTTGCGCAACGGGACTGCCAAAGTGGAGGTCATCGCCATGGGAGAAATGTCGCCGGCCACGGTCCACGGCCGCTCAGCGCCTCCCGCCAGGGCCAATCTCCGCAAGTTCGACAGCGGTACATTCTATATTCAGATAGGGTCGTTTGAACAGAAAAACCGGGCCCGGGAGATTGCGCGCCTTTTTGCCGGGCAGGGATGGAGAGTGGTTATCCAGGAGTTTCCAGCTGCAGGAACCAGATTGTACCGGGTACTGCTCTACAGCGGGACCTCACTGGCCAGAGCGAGGAAAGAAGAAAAACTACTGGAGCAAAACGGTTATCCTGACGCCTTTGTAATTGCCAGATAGGGCCCAGGAACACCCGCCCCTGCTCACTCTTAACCGTTTACCTCCAGAGCGCGGATAGCCTGCATCATCTTGCGGACCAGTTCGTGGTCTTTGCGTCCCGGATGATTTTCCACTCCTGAATTGATATCCACCCCGTAGGGCTGGACAGAGGAAATGGCGGCGGTGATGTTATCAAGTGTCAGGCCACCGGCAAGTATAAAGGGCCGCTGCAGCTTGAGCTGACTGATCCGGGACCAGTCAAAACTTTTACCGGTTCCGCCCAGCCGGGATTTATGAAAGGTATCGAGCAGGAAACCGCGCACGTGCGGGTTGTACAGGGTGATGTCGGCCACGCTCAGACCATCACCGGGCCCTACCCGCAACACCTTGAGAATCTGGCACGGGGCGGCAAAACGGGCCAGACGCTCACAGTACTTGGGTGATTCCGTGCCGTGAAGCTGGGCGTAGTTGAGGCGGCAGTAATCGATAATTTCCTCGACCTCGTTACGCTTCTTGTCCACAAAAACGCCAACCACATCGACAAAGGGTGGCAGGGCGTCGATGATGAGCCGGGCCTCCTCCGGATCGATGAACCGGGGACTTTTCTCAAAAAAGATAAAGCCCAACGCATCCACTCCGGCCTCCACCGCGGCAGTGGCGTCTTCGATCCGGGTTATACCGCACATCTTCACTCTGATTCGCGCATTCATGATACTTTTGACTCCAGGAACTGTCGCAGGAGAGACTGGTCCTCACTGCGCATGAGGCTCTCGCCGATCAGGGCGGCGGTGATACCTGCCTCGCGCAGGAGCATCATGTCCCTGCGGGTGGAAATTCCTGACTCGCTGACCACTGGAATATGGTCGGGGATCAACCGCTGGAGACGGAAGGTGGTCTGCAGATCCACGGAAAAATCGTTGAGATTGCGGTTGTTGATACCAACAAGACGGCTTCCGGCTTCCAGGGCCGACTCCAGTTCCTTCTCGTCATGGACCTCGACCAGGACATCCATACTGTACTCTTCGGCCATCTGCCGAAAATCCCGCAGCTGGACCACATCAAGGATGGCGGCGATAAGCAGGATCGCATCGGCACCATAGGCGACAGCCTCCTCGATCTGCAGAGGATCGATGATGAATTCCTTGCGCAGAACAGGCAGGTCCACGGTTTCCCGGACCAGGGGAATATAGCTGATGTCACCCTGAAAAAAATCCCGGTCGGTGAGCACCGACATGGCCTGGGCTCCGCCGGCCTGGTAGTTGCGGGCAATGCGGACCGGGTCAAAATCAGGCTGGATCACCCCCTTGGAGGGCGAGGCCTTCTTGGCCTCGGCAATCACCGCCACCCCCTCAAAATTCACCAGGGCCCGCATGAAGCCGCGGGGCGGATCAACATCGCACTCCGGCCCCCGAATACCCATGCGGCGAAGCTTGGCCACCTCCTCCCGCTTTCGCTCGGTAATGGTATCAAGAATCATCGTTTCACCTTACCCTGACAGAAGGCTACAAGTCGATCCAGTTTTTCCCGGGCAGCGCCCGAAGAAATGACCTCTCTTGCCAGCCGGACCCCGGCCTCCAGGTCATCCGCCCGTCCGGCGGCCATGAGAGCCGCCCCGGCGTTCAGCAAAACCATGTCCATCCTGGCCCCAGGGGTTCCGTCCAGAATCCGACGCACCTGGTCGGCGGATTCTTCCACGGTCGCTCCGCCACGGATATCGTCCACAGAGTGACGGCCAAGCCCCACATGCTCGGGCTCCACTGTATAGGTGGTCACCTCACCGTCACGGGCGTCTGCCACGTATGAGGTACCGGTGACCGTCATTTCGTCCATGTTGCCCTCACCCCAGACCACCAGGGTCCGTTTCATGCCAAGCCGGGCCAGGACCCGGGCCAGCACCTCGGTAAGTTCACGATCAAAGACCCCGGTGAGTTGCACATTGGCCCCGGCCGGATTGGTCATGGGCCCAAGGATATTGAAAATCGTCCGGATACCGATTTCCCGTCGCGGACCAATGGCGTGTTTCATGGCCCCGTGCAGCATGGGGGCGAACAGGAAACCGATCCCCACCTCGCGCACGCACTGTCCAACCCGCTCGGCAGGAAGACTCAGGTCCACTCCAAGAGCCTCGAGTACGTCCGCGCTGCCGCAACTGGAAGAAATGGCGCGGTTGCCGTGCTTGGCCACCGGGACACCAGCGCCCGCAACCACAAAAGCGGTGGTGGTGGAGACATTGAAGGTGCCGGACCCATCACCACCGGTACCGACAATATCCATCAGGATCTGGGTAGAGGTGTCAACACCGGTATCAACAAAAGTGGCCTTTTCCCGCATGACCCGAACCGCACCAACGATTTCGTCAACGGTCTCGCCCTTCATCCGCAAAGCGGTTATAAAGGCGCCAATCTGGGCCTCGGTGGCCTCGCCGCCCATAATCTCGTTCATGACCTCAACCATCTGCTGTTCGTCGAGATCCTTTCCGGTGACAACCTGTGCTATGGCTTCTCTGATCATCTTCCTCTGTATCCTTATCGTCAGATCCTTGTCTTTGTTTCATCCGGTGCCGGACAGGTACGGTACAAGCCATTTCCTGCGAATCAGCTCCGCAACAGAGTCTCGTAATCGGGACGGAGAAAATTGTGCAGCAAGACAATACCAACCCCGGTCATAATCGACTCGGGATGGAACTGTACCCCCTCGATGGGCAGTTTTCGGTGTCGAACCCCCATGAGTTCGCCCTGATCGGTGTGAGCGGTAGCCTCCAGACAAGCGGGCAGAGACTCCTCCTCCACTACCAGGGAATGGTAGCGCATACCGTCAAAGGGGTTGTCCAGCCTGGTGAAGACTCCGTGTCCATCATGGCTGATGGGGCTGGTTTTCCCGTGCATGATCCTGGCGGCCCGGATCACGCATCCACCGAAGGCTTCACCGATGGACTGGTGACCAAGGCATACACCGAGGATTGGTATCCGGCCGGCAAAATGTTTGATGGCCTCGATGGAAATACCCGCCTCGGCAGGCGTACAGGGGCCTGGGGAAATCAGCAATCGATCCGGCCCCAGGGCCTCGATGCCCGCCAGGTCGATCTTGTCATTGCGAAAAACATGAATCTCGGGTGGCTGCCAGGAGCTGTCCCCATGGGAAGGCCTGGTAGCCAGGGTCTGAACAATATTGAAGGTGAATGAATCGTAATTATCGATGATAACGATCTTACAGGACATGTGATCTACCTGCTGTGCGCAATGGTTTTCCCGCCCACGAACCGCAAACCGGTTCCGAAGACAGGGCACTTGATCTGTGGATACCCGGCATGACCGACCAGGCCGGCACCCGACGGAGGGAAATCCGGATGATTCCCCACTATCCTACCAGCCTTTTTCTGCCAGTTCCACGGCCCGGCGCAGACCCTTGGCCTTGTTGATGGTCTCTTCGTATTCACTGGTGGGATCGGAGTCAGCCACGACACCTGCACCGGCCTGAATCCAGAGGTCCTGGCCGTGCATGACAAAGGTGCGAATGGTGATGCAGAAATCCATATTGCCTGAAAAACCAAAATATCCGACCGCACCGGCATAGGGCCCGCGCCGTTCCACCTCCAGCTCGTCAATGATTTCCATGGCCCGGATCTTGGGAGCGCCACTCACTGTACCGGCCGGAAAGCAGGCTTCCAGGACGTCAAACTGATCTTTGCCCTCAGCCAGCTCGCCGTGGACACCGGAAACGATATGCATCACGTGGCTGTAGCGCTCAATGACCAGAAGATCCCGCACCTTCACCGAGCCGGACCTGGCCACCCGGCCTACGTCGTTGCGGCCAAGATCCACAAGCATCAGATGCTCGGCCCGTTCCTTGGGATCGGCAAGCAGTTCCTTTTCCAGGGCCCGGTCTTCCTCCTCGGTCCGGCCCCGTTTCCTGGTTCCGGCAATGGGACGAAGTTCGATATCGCCATCTTCCAGGCGAACCAGAATCTCCGGAGAGGAACCTATCAGAACCACGTCCCCCTGACGGACAAAAAAGAGATAGGGGCTCGGGTTGATGTGCCGCAGAGAACGATAGAGAAGAAAGGGGTCCATACTGGTGGTGGTGTGAAAACGCTGGGACAGCACCACCTGGATGATGTCTCCGGCCAGAATATACTCCCTGGCCCGCTCTACCATGGCCTCAAAATCCGACCGCTCCATGTTGGAAGTGAACTCGTGCCTGGTTGAAGCCGGGCTGAAGTTGCAGATTGACTCGGGCAGAGGCTGACGGATGAGCGAAATGATCTCGTCGATGCGTGCACAGCCCCGGGCATGGAGTTCTACCGGGGAAGATGCCTTATCCGCTTCCACGTTACAGACCACAGTCAGGGTCTGTTCCACACTGTCATGGATCAGCACAAGTCGTGGGACCATGAACGAGGAATCGGGAAGATCGAGACGGGGATGGGAATCGGGCAGCTCCTCGATGAAGCGGACCATGTCGTATCCGAGAAAGCCCACGGCGCCGCCGTAGAAACGCGGCAATCCCGGAGCGTTGCTGGGCCGAAAGGATGCCAGCAGGTTCCGCAGTTCGGCCAGGGGGTTGCACCCTGTGCGGACTTCACGCTCCTGCTCCCGGTCCGGACGGATCAGAGTGACCGTATCCTCTGTGCTTTCGAAAACAACCAACGGGTCCAGACCGATAAAAGAATACCGCCCCCACTTTTCACCGCCTTCCATGGACTCGAAAAGAAAGGCATGGCGCCGCTGGCCAGCCACCTTGGCAAAAACGGTCAGTGGCGTGTCCAGGTCGGTAATGATGGTGCGATAGATAGGAATGAGACCGGACGAACCGATCATCCCTGCAAAAGTTTCCTGGTCAGGGAAATACATGGACATTCTCAGGTACATAACGGCTCAAGAGAAGCCTGGAAACAGAAAAAGCCATGGAAGATGCGTCTTCCATGGCTTTTTCCCTAATGATCAATCAAGGCGATAAAGCAGCCTGGTTCAGGCAAGCGGCTGCATCCGGTTGACCCGCCGGGTCAGGCGGGAAATTTTGCGGGAAGCCGTCTTCTTATGGATAGAGCCCTTTACTGCGGTTTTCTGAATCACGGGAATAGCCTTCTGCAGAGCCTCACGGGCCTGTTCTTCGGAACCGGCCACCAGAGCCTCTTCAACCCTGCGGACCACGGTCTTCATCTTGGATTTGTTCATGCGGTTCCGCATCCGGCGGACCTGAGACTGTCTGTTTCTTTTTTCTGCAGACTTGTGATTAGCCATGGAAAGCTCCTTCGTATATCAAACTAATATCTATTTTTTGCGAGGAATTATATCGTATATCTAATATACGTTTTTTTGTCAAGCATATTTCAACACCAGACCCGAAACATCACCTTCAATTCGCCTCGGCCGCACCTTCCAGGTGAACGCCGATGGCGCCGGAAAATTCGGCCGAATCCACCAGCGCCTTTTTGAGCCTGGCCCCGGTCAGGTCGGCACCGCGAAGGTCAGCCATATACAGGTCAGCACCGCGAAGGTCAGCGTTTCTAAGATCAGCCCCGCTCAAATCGGCACCGCGGAGGATGGCCTCGCTCAGGTCGGCACCGGAAAGGTTGGCCCCGGCCAGATTTGCTCTTTCCAGGTCCGCTCCTTCCAGGTCCTTACCCCCAAGGTCAGCCCCGGACAGGTCACATTCCAGGCAACGATTGGTATCAAGCAGTCTGCGCACCGTCTCCTGGCGTTTAAGAGCCGCCTCGTCCGGGGTTTCGACAGTGTACACCATTTTCCCTGAATCCGGATCCCTGCCGTTTTTTTGCGCCTGTGGCGACCCGCCAGCCGCCGACGTCCTGGCAGCCTCGATCACCTGGCCGCCCCTGTGGCCTGGCGCTTGCCTGGCAGGTTTCCGGGAGGATGCCTCCCTGTCAGGCTGGCTTCTGTCAACGACTCCACCATCAGAACCCCCACCAGTCTTAGCACCCTTCGGCAAATCGGTTACACGATGCTCGACAGCCGTCTCGTCTTGCCGGACGCCCTTGAGATATGCGCCTTCAAGAACCGCCCCGGTCAGGTCGGCCCCGGTCAGGTCCGCATCGGTAAGATCGGCTCCGCCAAGGCCGGCACCACGAAGATTGGCTCCCCTCAGGTTGGCCCCCGCGAGATTGGCGAGATAGAGCTGCGCATCCTGAAGATCAGCCCCTTCAAGGTTGGCTCCAGACAGATCCAACCGGTTGAGCCTGGCTCCCTTCAGATCACAGCCGGGACAGCTACCTGTTTCCATGAGCTGTTTGACATTGTACTCCACACCCGGCGCAGGAGAGTGGTCAGCAGCAAGACCACTGCCGGCTGACAGGAGAGAGAAGAACATACAGAACAAAAACGGACGAGATGGTACTTTCATGGGATATATTTTTATCTCCAGGCCGAAAGAGAAGCATTTGGTTACAAAAAAACATCCTGCGCATTCCAGATACTTAAGTCTATGAAGACAGCACCATTACAGCCAGGCCGGCAACCGCGACCGGCCCGGATGATTCCCTGGTAATTCGGCAGGCACCTCCTGATACCATATACTGCAGTCTGGCGAATCATTCAATCGGCTACTGAAATCGAACAAAAAAAGACAGCGTTCCGAGGCCGTGGCCCTGGAACGCTGTCCTGGCAGGAAGGAAAGGAGCTGAAAGAGGATTGTCCGGTCAGGCGACATTACGGTCGAGCCGCTCCACCTTACGCGGCTTGGCTCGCTCGATCTTGCGCGGCACCAGTCCATTGGCCATGAACGCCGTGCACTGTTTACGTTTTTCAAAAGAACACTCGGCTATGTTCCAGCAGGGAGTATACTTGAGCAGTTTCTTGATGGCCGCGATCGAGATTCCATGCTCATGAATCATCTCCCTCAGACATTCGATCCATTTGATGTCGTTGAGGGTATAATAACGCCATTTTCCCTTGCGCATGGGTTTCACCAATCCTTCCTGCTCGTAAATCCGAAGCGTCCTGGGATGGACATCAAGCATCTGAGCAGCCACGCCTATGGTGAAAATTGCTTTTTTTTCGTCAACCATCTCAATCCTCTTCTGGCAGGAGTTACAGGGAAGGAGTCCTGCCCCTTCCCCGCCTGTTTACATAGATTCCCGTTTCCTTAATGCCCGGTCGCCGCAAAAACCTTGCCGAAGTAGCGCTCTCCCATCAGGAAGGCCAGGCCGGTGAGTCCGATTCCGGCGAAAGCCACCAGCCACTCGTACCCAGAAGGCGTATAGTTCAGGTACTGGGGCAGATTGGCATCGATACCGGCGAGCTGGGGCACGATCTGTCCAGCGATAACCATGTCCATACGGGATACAAACATGCCGACAAGGGCCATCAACGCGGCCGTAGACATGGCGGTCACGCTCCGAAGGCGGGTCAAGGCCAGCAACAGGGCCGGAGCAACCAGGCCAATGGTAATCTCAAAGAGCCAGAAGTTGGTGGCAAGCGGGCCAGACATCAGGGCAGTTGCCGATGAACGACCGAGCTCCTGACCACCGACATAGAAGGAAACCATTTTCCAGAAGGTGGCAACGCCGACCAGGACAAGCATGAGCAACAGAACCTTGGCCGCGGCCTGGATCCCGAAAAAGGCTGTCTCGCCGATCCTTTTACCGCGGATGACATGGGCGTAATGGGTGAAGATGACCGTTGCTGCTGCACCGGAGAGGAAAGCGCAGCTCAGAAAGTAAACAGGCAACTGAGCACCATACCAGAACGGATGATTGGGCAAAGTGGCAAAAACACCGCCCAGACAGCTATTTGCAGCCATCTCTGCAAAGGCACCCAGGATACCGACGGCAATGGCAATCTTGAAATTCCTGGTCAGAATCAGCCAGAACTCGATCAGGACAAAACCAACCGCCATCCCGTACAGGGTTCCCATCCACCAGATATTAGATGTCACGTTTGGGGATATAACGTTCCAGATCGCCATCCGCCAGGGATTCTCGATCTCCATGCCGATGACAGTGAAACCGCTGATGATCGTCACCAGCGATAGCCAGACCATCCTGTTGGCCAGAGGCGCGATCCGGTTGCCGCCGAAGATGTGGCTGATCGCTGCCAGCAGACACAGGCCCGTTGAGGTAATAGCAAAGAAGGCATACGTGGAAATCAGCAGCCCCCAGGGTACTTCACGGGTGTTGTTGTATACATGCTCGTGACCGACGAAAAACCCGTACACGCCAACACCTATGCCGGTGAACAGCAACAGTCCAAACAGGGCGGCAAGCATGGTGATACCAGGCCGCGCTACCTCCGGCTCCATAGTAGCAGTGATTGAAAAGTTGTTTGCCATTTTTTCCTCCTTCAATTGTTTGTTACCCCGAAGTATTTCTTCGAACTTAAAAAATCCCTCTATACACTCGCCGGCTCAATCATTTTGTCCCGATGTTCCCCGGCCAGGTTCCAGAGTCCAGCGATAACGGCTATGGCTGAAAACGGACCAAGGACAAGGAACAGGAAAAAAGAAAGACTGAACCAGAATATCTCGCTCATACTGGACACCACCCTGGACATCCGCTTACCGATGAACAGGTTTGCCCGGCGCGTTTTGTGCTCTGTCAGGAAGTTGCTGAACATTCTCATAATGATCTCCTTTCTCGTCTTTCAGCCAGGTGGTGCTTTTTCTCGTTTGCACCTTCTTTCGCAAGCGATGTGCCACCCTGATACAAAGTGATTGACAGACAGGGCACACCAATCCTAACTATCGAATATGAAAGGAGTAAAACAACATACAAAAAGAAACTTGCCGGGTTCAGAGGAAACAAAAACATTCAGGTAACTTTCTCTTATGGCGCATTTTGCGCCCTATCACACCTGGAAGCATGGCGAAAAATGCGCCCAGACCCGCCCCAGACTTCAGCCAGGCCGCAATCCACACAACTCACTGTAATAACAATGATTTTTAAAAAATAATTCTGCCCGTCCGCATTCCAGGTCAAAGCCTCTGAACAAAGCAGCTCCTTGAAACTGGCGCACCCCCTTCAACCAAGAGCAACTATAACGTTATTTCAAATAGTTAACACAAACGAGGCGAACACATGGCGCAAAATGCACCCATCGGGAAAAAATTTATCCGGAACAAATCACCGAATAGTGAAAAAGAATTGCAGACGGCAATCTGAAACATGGTGAACCATAGAGGCCCCGCCAACCTAACCCGTGACAATTAAGAGGAAAAACTCTTTTCCTCTTTAAATTTTCAGCCTGGAATCAGCAAGGACGCATCATGACCCCTGGAGTCGGGAGATGATTTCTGTGCGCTGGCGGCGCCAAAAGAAAGAGGCGATAAATTGGAGGCCGGGAGGGAAAAAAAAGGTACAGGAGGGGTGGGAGGAAAGATACAATACAAATCAGGGCAGAACCGGAACGGTCCTGCCCTGAAAAATGAAGTGAATGACAAATACTGCTTGTTAAACTTTAAAAAAGGTACACCGGCCTTTCAAAGCGGCCGGGGAACAGGAGGCTCAGTGCCCGCCACCATGTTCCTTTTTTTCTCCCTTGCCACCGCTCATCAGCCGTTCAAAGCCGATGACACCGATATGGCAGGTGGTGCACTTGGTATCCGAGGCAAAGGCGTCATCGCCGTTATGGCAGGCTCCACAGTACTTTCCATCATAGAGGGCCTGCATAACGAACTTTTCAGGATGCTCCTCGGCTGCACCGAGTTGCATTTTGAACACCTTGTTATGGCAGGATGAACAGCCAAGATCCATGTCGACATGCATCTGATGGTCAAATACCACGGCCTTGACAGGCTTGTCGAAGATAATGGTCTTGGGTGGATTCATTTCCCCATGACACTGGACGCAGGACTCTTCATCGTTGGTGGCAAACGCATCGTCACCATTATGGCAGGTTCCGCAGTACTTTCCTTCGTCAAGACCATCCATGTTATAATCTTCCTGGCTTTCGGCCCAACCCTTCTTTTTCTCGAAAATGTCAGGATGACAGGTATCACAGGACAGTCCCAGACCAATCGCATGGTACTTGTGACTGAACATCATCTCCACTGGCTTTTTCGACACGATGACTGTGGAGCCGTAGCTGTCCGCAGTCTGACTCTCGGCTTCGGAGGAAGCCTGACTGCCTGCAGCATAGATCAGGCCGGTACAGGCAGCCACCGCAAAGGTATATAGAATCTTTTTTTGCAACTTCATTGTTATCCTCTCCCAGATCTTTCATAAAGTTCCGCTTCTGCCCTTGACAGAGAACCGGACTTCAAAATTCATTGTACAGAATCAACCATCCCGGACAGATATCAGTCGTTCATGTAATAGACATTGGGCAGGGCGCCTGTTTCGGGGCGCAGTACCCAAACCAGCCGGTCCGGTTTATGAACCAGTTTGTACACTTCGCTTTCCGGATCACTGAGATCTCCAAACACGCGGACATCTGCCGGACAGGCAGCCACACAGGCAGTATCTTTCATGCCCTTGGAGAGGCGGGTATCATAACAGAAGTTACATTTATCAATGGCGCGGTTTTCTTCCTTGAAATACCTCGCATTGTAAGGACAGGCGGCCATACAGGTCTTACAGCCGATACATTTTTTGTAGTCCATCATGACAATGCCGGTTTTCTTGTCCTTGTAGGTAGCCCGGGTGGGACAGACCCTGACACAGGGTGGCCGGTTGCAGTGATTACAGAGCACCGGCATGAAGATGGTCTCTGTTTCCGCCGGGCCGACAATACGCAGCTGTTCCAGGATCGTGGTCCGGTATCCATAGGAGGGCACGTCGTTGGTCTTGACGCAGGCTTCCTTGCACCGTTCACAGTCGACACACCGGTTCTGGCGGATGACCATGGAATAATGAGGCTTGTACGGAAAACCGCTGGTCTGTGGTGGAAGTCCGATGGCTGCGTGCGCGTCCTTTGCTGCTGTCAGCGACAAAACCTTTCCACCCAGAAACACGCCGGTAATTGCCAGACCGGCCTTGAGGAAAGTTCGCCGCTCTTCAGAGGGGAGGCTGTCCACACCCTCATTCCGAAGCTTTTCCAGTTCTTTGATGTTCATTCTACTTCTCCCTGAATATGGTGAATAAGGTATAAACCTTTGTACCTGTAAACCACATGCCGTTGCCACCCTCCCCTGAATGACAATTCATTCAGAAAACAGGTTATTTTATAACTACAGCATTGCCAAATTGCAAGCTTTACTCATCAATATAGCGCATAATATTGATCAATTTTCCATAAAACCTCCGTATCATTTTCACCTGCTCCAGACAGATTATCTTTGAGAGAATCTGCCCTGTAAAGTATAATTTCCAAAATTTCTGAAATTACCTCGTCGCACCCGAAAAGGATCCGGCAAAATTCGAAATAAATAAGCCATGTTCACGATACCGAGCGCCAACAGATATCTTGCCCTGATCGATATTGCCGGTTATATCTAAATCGTCCAGGCAACCATAAAAAATCGGCAGCACCCACGAATACAACCACCATGAGCTCCCCGGAAAACACAACAAAATCATCGGTACAGGCTGCGATATTTCAGGTAGACCGCAACTGGCGCATAACATCGGTCAACGACAAAGCCGAGCAGGTACTCGGTGTCCCGACCGAGGAACTCGTCGGGATCACCATCGAGAAGATATTCTGCTCCAAAGTTCAGTTCTCCGCCTTGACCAATCTGTGCACGCCGACAGCCAGGGGCCATGTGGTTGTCAACCACCCTGTCCTGGTTTGTCCCGGCAGCAACGACAAGGCAAAGGCAGTACTTATTTCCATCATTCCGCTGCCAGAAGCACAAGGCTGCGGGGGGGCTGTCATCAGCATGCAGGACGCCACCGAGCAGACCCTAATTCACCAGATAACTCTGGACTTCATAGCTGACGGCGTATTCACGGTGGACGAAAACTGGAAGATCACCTCTTTCAACCGGGCGGCGGAAAAAATCACCGGCTGGACCAGGGAAGAGGTCATCGGTTCCTCCTGCGGTGATATTTTTCACAGCAAGGCACAGAAGAAGATGTGCCTGCTCAAAGATTCCCTCAAGGGTGGGCGCCCCATTATCGACAAAAATATCTTCATGCGGAACCGGCACGGCAACTCCATTCCGGTCTCCATCAGTGCTGCGCCGATCACCGTCCCGGACGGCAGAATTATCGGCGGAGTACAGACCTTTCGCGACAACACTATCGATGTCCGCAACGATCTTATCTTAAGCTCGGTGGCCGACGGGGTCTTCACCGTGGATGCCAACTGGAATATCACTTCGTTCAACCGGGCGGCGGAAAAGCTGACCGGCTGGACCAGAGAGGAGGTCCTGGGTAAACCGTGCAGCACAATTTTCCAGTCCAATATCTGCGGTAACGGCTGCCTGCTGCGCCAGGCTATAAAAAACGGCAAAACCACTATCAATCGGCCGATTTTTATCAAAACCAGGGACAACACTTCCATTCCGGTCTCCATCAGCGCGTCCCCCCTGATGGATGATCAGGGCAATATCATCGGCGGTATCGAAACCTTCCGTGACAATACTCTTTCCATCCGGAAAAGCATGATCCTGGAATCCATTGCCGACGGGGTCTTCACTGTGGACAGGAACTGGCGCATAACCTCGTTTAACCCGGCCGCGGAAACTATAACCGGCTGGAGTGCCGAGGATGCCCTGGGAAAATCCTGCAGCGAAATCTTTCACTCTTCCATCTGTGGAAAAAACTGCGCCATAGCAGAAAGCCTGTACAGCGGCACTCCGGTCGCCAATCGCTCCATTACGATCCGCAACACACGCGGGGAAACGGTTCCCATTTCCATTTCGGCAGCTCCTCTGGTCGATCACGAAGGCAACATCATCGGCGGGGTCGAAACCTTTCGCGACCTCTCAACCATTACCCAGCTGCGCCGAGAGCTTTCCCGCAGATACACCTTTGACGAAATCATTTCAAAATCTGCGGCCATGCAGCGGTTGTTCAAAATCATGCCGGAAATCGCCAGAAGCCCAAGCACCGTTCTGGTCCTGGGTGAGAGCGGCACGGGCAAGGAACTGATCGCCCGGGCGCTCTACAACGCCAGTGAACGACGGGACAAACCCTTTATCACGGTGAACTGCGGCGCCCTGCCTGAAACCCTGCTGGAATCCGAACTTTTCGGCTACAAGGCCGGAGCCTTCACAGATGCCCGCAAGGACAAAAAAGGCCGGTTCGCCGCCGCCGAAGGAGGGACCCTTTTCCTGGACGAAATAGGTGACATCCCCCACTCGATCCAGGTCAAGCTGCTGCGGGTACTCCAGGAGAAGGTTTACGAGCCCCTGGGCTCCAATACTCCTGTCAAGGCAGATGTACGGATCATAACAGCCACTAACCGCAACCTGGAGGAACTGGTCCAGCAGGGGCTCTTCCGCGAGGATCTCTTCTACCGGCTCAACGTGGTTAAAATCCAGCTCCCGCCCCTGCGCAAAAGAAAAGAAGATATCCCCCTCCTCATCGAGCATTTCATCAAAAAATACAGTGCCCAGCAGGGAAAGGATATTGTCGGCATTTCCAGCAGTGCCCTGAACATTCTCATGCACTATGATTATCCCGGCAACATCAGGGAGCTGGAAAATATAATAGAATACTCGTTTATCCTCTGTGAAGGCGGTTACATCCAGCCCGAACATCTGCCCGACACCTTCACCGGCAGCAGTGGCCCGGACTCTTCCCTGCCCGGCTCCACCGGGGCCGGGCCCCAGACCTTGGAGGAGGTGGAGAAACAGGCCATCTACCTGGCACTTGAGCGCAACAACTGGCGCAAGATGGCCACCTGCCGGGAACTGGGAGTGTCCAAGGACACCCTGCGGCGCAAGATAAAAAAATATGGCCTGGAACGGCCCCTGGACAGAGAACTGCGCAAGGCGTCCTGAATATGCGTTAAAAACATCACATACCAGCGGGTATTCCACATCCGATGCCCCCTGCACCAGACTCCATAACCCGTGTAAATATCCCGTGTACTGCACTGGAGCTGTGCAACCACAGAATAAAAAAAGCCACTCCCTGATCCTGGTGATTCGGAGTGGCTTTTCAGTGTTATCCAGGTTTTCGTTTCCTGCCGGAGTAACATGACCATGCAGTCAGGTCCGGGACCTGTCAGGCGTATACCGGCAAAACAAAGAGCGGTCCCTGTCTTTTTTCCTGTTTCAAATAAATAATCGCTGCACTCTGGCTGTACCGGCCGTGCGGGACAGACAGGAGACCATCATATCTATCCGGATGAGGTGCGCTTTTTTTTTTGCCCCACGGTCCTGCGCTTTTCCAGGTCCGCCTTCCTGGCTTCCTGCGCTGCGACCTCGTCTCCCACAGGATGGAGCGTCCGGGGAACAGCCCGGTCCACACGGGCTCCGCACTGTTCGAAAACCTCAGGCGGGCACTCGGCAATTTCCCAGCAGGGAGCAAAGCCAAGCAATTTTTTCAGGCCGGGTATACTGATTCCCTCCTTGTGGATCAAGGTGCGCAAACAGGTTATCCATTGAATGTCATGATCCGAGAACATCCTCCTGGATCCAACGTGAGTCGGAGAGATCAGCCCTTCGGCCTCGTAAATCCTCAGGGTTCGCGGATGTACATTGAGCAGTCTGGCCGCCACGCCAATTGGATAGACTGGCACATCGGGGCGCATCGACTTGATTTCAGACCGTTTTCTGGCCATTATGCAGTTCTCCTCAGTTCCTGGGAAACCGGAACGGGATAACGGAAAACCGCCTCCCGATCCGGATCAATTCACCTCAGTGATCCTCGGACAGGTGTCCGCGGAACATGCGCTCTCCGATCATAAAAAGCATGGCGCAGAAAGTAAAGCCTGCCATGGTGATCATATACTCATGGAGCGTGGGAGTATACGAAAAGAGGTGCGGCAGGCTCACGATATTGTACTCGTGCAGCCCCGGGACAATCTGGCCGACGACCACCAGATCATAGCGCATGAAGAAGATACCGATGATGGAGGCCAGTGAACCGAGTGCCATGGCATTGATATTTTTGGCCCGCACAGCCAGAATAATGACAAAAGGCAGCACCAGGCCCATCCCGATTTCAGCGATCCAGAAATTCTTGGCATAGGGACCGGTCAGCAGAGACATAATGGCTTCATATTTTCCCGGCGGATGACCGGCGATCCCGGAGAGGATTTTCCAGGTGGTGAAAAACATGATGGTGACATAGAGCAGGGCACCGAGCTTGGCAACCGAACCAAGAGATTTCTGCAGCTTGTCGCTCATCTGCCAGCCGTTGATCTTGTAACCGGCCCAGTGAAAGAAGATAACCGCGGCGCAACCGGACATCATGGCCGAGGTAATGAAGTAGATGGGCATGTAAGGACCATGCCAGAACTCACGGCCGTTAAGAAGGCCGAAAACAGCACCAAGGTTGGAGTGCGCTGCCACACCGGCGACAACGCCGGCGAGCCCGAACATGCCGGCTGTCTTGTGCTGACCAGCCTGGAGCAGGGCAAACTCGATGAGCATGAAAAAGAGATAGGCGCCATACAGGGTACCCATCCACCAGATATTGGAGGTAAGATTGGGCGAGATGACGTTATAAAGGGCCATTCGCCAGGGATTTTCGATTTCAAAGGCGATAACGACAAAACCGGAAACGATAGTGGCGATGGCCAGAAAAACCGATCGCTTGGCAATTGGCTTGAAGGCCTCGACACCAAAAACATGTCCAATGGAGGACACGAGACACAAACCGGTTGAGGTGACAACGAAAAACACGTAGGCAGCAAGCATGAGGCCCCAGGGGATCTCCCTGGAGATACCGTAAACATGCTCATGGCCGGCAAAAAAAGCGTGAACACCAAAAGCTACACCAACAAGCGTCAGCAGACCGAAGATTCCAATCGCCGCGTTGTAAGCACCTGATGAGCTTGCTTCAAGGCCACCCTCATGGGGCAGTACCCTGGCCAGTACATTATTCATGATAGCAATCCTCCATAATTCCTTCTTGGCAGCCAGACAGGCAGAGACCGACGGGTCCTCTACCCTCGGGGATGCTTGTCTGGTTTTTAAACTGGATACCGGGTATCCAGACATATCCGGCCGACAGGCGACCGGTGCAGCAGGCACATGGTGACAAAACCAGAGCCGTAGGGCTAGGAAAAATCTCCTTCTTCCCTGACGGCCTGAAGGACCGGTTTGATCTTGATATCAAACAGGGTGTGGAGAGCAGCACCACCTAGCCAAAAAACGAGAAAAATTACAGCTTCCATTGATTCCTCCTTGCTTCCAGTTCAACTGGAAAAAACATATTTGACTGGTTTTCACTGGCGGATGAAAATCAGTCATTTCATCTTTTCTGCCGCATCACCTCCTTTGCTATAGCCTCTGCATATTTTTTACACTCCGGAACACAAACCGAAGAAAGCCTGAACTCTTTATGATTTCCTTATAGCGAAAGCGCCAACCGGATGTCAATATTTATTAACATATTTTTTTAAGATTATTTGCAACCCAAGGACGCAGGCTAATCCCTTATAACTATATTGCAAAAACTGGAAATTATCATGTCCCAAATATGTACCGTGAATACGACTGGTTACATTTACCAACCCAGACAGCATCCACAAGTCGGCAAATGGGCGATTTCCGCTGAATGAGTCACCATTCATTATTTCCATAAAGACGCAAAAAAAGCCAAAATAAAATGAAGATAGACACATTTTGCGCCTTCACTGTCAGGGGTTTTTCCGACCCATGAAGACACCCTGTGGTAGCGACTCAAAAAACAAAACTTTTATCTTCAGCAGGTTGACTCTATGCCCTGAAAAAAACATCCTTTGCGTAATTTTCCGGCACTGAAAATGCTTTCATAAAAGACAGCTGCTCAAGAGAAAAAGCCAAAAAACGAGACAGCCCTGAAACAGACCCCTGGAGTGGCGGCTCCGGGGGTCTTCTTCCTTCCCCTCCTGTTTGCGTCCCGACCCTTCCAGGCAATCTCCGCATAGAGACTTTACCTTTGCCGGAAATTGTGGTACCTGATCATCAAGCCCCGGGCATTACCGCAAAATGCCTTTTCCACTCCCTTGAAGAACCCCTGGCGAGGACGCATTCTGCGCCCATCCACCAGGCCTTGCTCAACCCGCGCAGTGTGCCAGCGGTCAAGCTCAAAACTTGTTCAGGAGATATCGTTGAAATATTTTTACAAAAACCTGGCCATCTGGCTCATGGTCGCCCTTGGAGGCATGCTCCTCTTCAACATGCTCAAAGGACCACCGCAACCCTACCACCTGGTTCGCTACAACGAGTTTCTCGAAAAGGTGGACAAGGGCATGCTCTCCACAGTGACAATCAAGGAGGACAGCATTAGCTGGCGAACATCCGACGGCACCCTGTATAAAACCATTGTCCCGCCCACCAACGACGCCCTGCCACATCTACTGAAAAAGGGGATCAGCATCGAAGTGCGCAAGGAGAAAAAACCGCACTGGTTCCTGCAGATGTTTCTCTCCTGGGTTCCCTTCCTTCTGATCATCATTATCTGGCTTGTGTTCATGCAGCGTGGTAAAGCTCAGGGGGGCGGCCCCAAGGCCATGGCCTTCGGCAAGAGCCGGGCCCAGCTCATTGACACCCAGCACCCTCAGGTCACCTTCAAGGACGTCGCCGGCATCGAGGAGGCCAAGGAAGAGGTCTTCGAGATCGTCGAGTTTCTGAAAAATCCAGACAAGTTTACCGAAGCCGGTGCCAGGATACCAACCGGGGTTCTTCTCTATGGAGAGCCGGGCACAGGCAAGACGCTTCTGGCCAAGGCCATTGCCGGCGAGGCTGGCGTTCCCTTTTATTCCATCTCAGGGTCCAACTTTGTCGAGATGTATGTCGGGGTTGGCGCTTCGCGGGTCCGGGACCTGTTCGAGGAAGGAAAAAAGAAGGCGCCCTGCATCATTTTTATCGATGAAATCGATGCCGTTGGCCGGCACCGAAGTTCAGGTGGTGTTGGCGGCAACGATGAACGGGAGCAGACCTTAAACCAGCTGCTTGTGGAGATGGATGGCTTTGAGGCCAATGATCATGTCATTGTCATCGCAGCCACCAACCGTCAGGACATCCTGGACCCGGCCCTGCTGCGGCCCGGACGTTTTGACCGCCAGATCCTTGTCCCGCTGCCCGATGTGCGCGGCCGGGAACAGATTCTCCGTGTACACGCAAGAAAAATCAAAGTGGCCGAGGATGTGGACTGGAAAACCATTGCCAGAGGTACGCCCGGATTCTCCGGAGCGCAACTGGCCAACATGATCAACGAGGCCGCCCTGCTCATGGCCCGAACCAGGGAAAAGGCCGTGACCATGGCAATGCTTGAAGAAGCCAAGGACAAGGTCATGATGGGTGCGGAACGCCGCTCGCTGATCATCACGGAAAAGGAAAAAACCATCACGGCTTACCACGAGGCCGGCCACGCCCTGGTTGCCTGGATGCTGCCCGAAACCGACCCCGTCCACAAGGTCACCATCATTCCCCGGGGTAAGGCCCTGGGCCTGACCATGCAGCTGCCGGAAGAGGAAAAACACTCCCATGACCGCACCTACCTGTTAAATACTCTGTGTACCCTGCTCGGCGGGCGGGTCGCCGAGGAGATGATCTTCAACGAGATCACCACCGGGGCTGGCAACGATATTGAACGGGTCTCCGATATTGCCCGCCGCATGGTCTGTGAGTGGGGAATGAGCGAGGCCATCGGCCCCATCGCCTTCCGAGCCTCGGACCCGCTGAGCGGGAAAAACCAGATCATGAGCGAAGAGACCGCAGTGCTCATAGACAAGGAGGTCAAGAAAATCATCGAGTCTGCCCATGAACAGGCACGGCAGATCCTCGACGATCATAGAGATATCCTCGAAGAGATGACCCGGACCCTCCTGGAAAGGGAGACCCTCACCAGAGAGGACATAGAGAACATCGTCCATCGACACGGGAAAAAAGAGACAGCATGATGGCAACACACCGGAAAGTAACACTGGTTCTACTGGCAGCGCTTGGTCTGTGGCTGCCCCGCAGCCCTGCCACTGCTGCCGAGGCACACCGGAACCTGGCCCGGCCCCTGAACAGTGGCCGCGAGGTAACCAGATCCTGCCTGGCGTGTCATCCCGGGGCCGGTCAGGACCTGCTCCACTCCAGCCACTGGACCTGGATCCGTCCACGGGTTATCGACGGACAAAAAGAAGCATACTCCAAGCTTGAAGGACTGACCACGTTTGCCATCTCCGCATCCGGCAACCCAACCCACTGTCTGGGCTGCCATATCAGCCAGAATCCTGCCGGAGTCTGGGAAAATGACATGGAAAGTATCGACTGCCTGGTCTGCCACGATACCACAGGCAGCTACCGGCGTGGACAGGACAACGACTATCTCTTTCTGGCCCGCAATGCCGGCCGGCCAGAGCCACGCAACTGCACCACCTGCCATGGAAGGGACTGCGGACTGACCGACAGCATCAGCCAGGGAGCATCCCGGATAACCGAAGACATCCACCTTGCCTCCGAACGGATCTCTTTCACCTGTCAGAGCTGCCACCAGACCAAGGGACAGCACCGGTTCCAGCGGGTTCCGATCAAAGACCTGAAAGCCACGGCCAAGGGGTGTCAGGCTTGCCATGGCCAGGCCCCCCATCAGCTGACCCGGCTCAATGAACATGGCCGCAAAATCAGCTGCAAGACCTGTCACATTCCCAGCTTTGGACGCACGGCCCCGGCCCCGGTCACCTGGAACTGGGTCATGGGCAACCGGGCCGATACCATCTCGCGACTGCTGATCGATGGCCAAAGGGACATCACTTTGGACCGCAACGGCTTTACGCTGACCCGGAATATCGAACCGCAGTATCTCTGGAGTGACGGGTCAGAGCTTCTCTACCGCCGTGGAACCCGGATCAGACCGGAACACCTGACCGCCATCCAGCAACCTGCCCAGCGCAGCCCGCAGGCAAAGATAACCCCCTTTTCCGCGGTCTATGCCACCCAGCTCTACGATGTCAGGTATCGTTATCTTATTTCTCCACAACTGGCCGACACCCCGACGCGTCTTTTTTCGGAAAAGCCGTGGGACGACACGGCCCGTGAGGGGATGAACTCCATCCGTCTGCCCTACTCCGGTACCTTTGGCTATACCACGACCGTCACCTACCGGACCCTCAGCCACGGAGTCGCCCCGGCAAACCAGGCCCTGGACTGCCTGGACTGCCACGGCCAAAACGGCCGCATGGACTGGCAGCGGCTGGGATACGACCAGGACCCCTGGAACGACACCGTGAAGCAGGACACCACGGGCGAAGAACCAGGCGACCGGTAAACCGAGCGAAAAATTACTGTTCCCTGAATTGCTCTTGCTCCACGACATCAGCTCCACAGGGAACTTATCGTCGCCCATCCAGTCCCCTGGCTCGCTCCCGCTGTTTCCATTTCCAGGGTGACACGACATTCTTTGCCTTCCATAACCCTCGACGGGCCCTGCGCGCCTTATACTCCAGGCGCTTCAGGCTGGAACACAGAGGCTGCTCCAGGCAGTACTTGGGATAGACCCAGGCAAGTCCCTCGCGGACCAGCTCCCGGTTTACCAGCCGGCCGTCACTCTTGACCAGAGCCACAATACGACCGTAGCGGTCCACATCCCTGGATGTAAGAGAGACGGTCTTTTTATAGGTAAGCCGCCGGGTGAATCGTTTAGCCTGCTCGCCATAGGGCTGTCCATATTCCGGCGCGTCGATACCGTAGAGACGGATTTCCAGAATCCTGTTACCCTTTTTCACCCGGAGAGAATCACCATCCAGGACCTTGACCACGTAGGCGTGCCAGGCCAGCGCCGGAGACAGCGGGACTGCCAGTAAATACAGAAAAACGAGGGCGCCAGCCCCTACCCTCAGCAAAAGTGACTGTTGACCCGCAAAGCTCTTCCAGGGTGTCCAAACCATCAGCCCCTCCGATTTCAGCCGGCTCATCCTGTCAAAAACATGACATGCGAACCGGAAGACCCTTGTTTTTTCCATTACAGGTGTGATATTCTTTATTTCAGTGTAGCAAAACCCTGAAAAAATTATAGTGAATATTACTCCAGGCCGGTGCCGGGAAGAGATATCCATGGAAGCAGAAGACCTGCGCGGCTATCATGCCGAACTCACTGAAACCGAAGAGCGGACCAGGGATTTCATACTCTCACTCCCGCTCTTTGACGCCTTTAAAATTGATGAGCTTGATATCCTGGCCCGCCATATGAATTACGCTGAGATTAACCGCGGCGAGTACCTTTTCACAGAGGGTGAAAAGGGTGATTACATGTGCTTTGTGGTCCGCGGACTGCTTGACGTTCTGAAAAAATCAATCGATGGTGATTACCGTGTCATAGCCAGACTTGGCAAAGGCAACACCATCGGGGAAATGTCCATTATCGACAAGGCTCCCCGCTCGGCATCTGTCATTGCAAGGCAGCCTTCGGTGGTGATCATCCTCACCAAGAAAGGCTTTGATATCCTCACAAAGCGCTACCCATCCATCGGCATCACCCTGCTCAAAAAAATAATGCGTCTGCTCAGCCTCAATATGCGTCGCACCTCCAGCCGCCTGGCCGACAAGCTTCCCGCCTGAGAACTCACGTGAACAATTCATTCCACGGCATCATAGGCCGCTGCGAAAAAATGCAGCGCCTCTTTGACCTGATCGGAAAACTGGCCGAAGACGACCAGAGTACTGTCCTTATCCAGGGTGAATCCGGGACAGGAAAGGAACTGGTGGCAAAGGCCATTCATGCCCATAGCCCGCGAAGCAAAAAGAATTTTGTACCGGTAAACTGCGCCGCCATTCCCGACGATCTTCTGGAGAGCGAACTCTTTGGCTACACCAAGGGCGCCTTTACCGGCGCCAACACCGCCAAGACCGGTCGCATCGAATATGCCGACGGCGGCACCCTCTTCCTTGACGAAATCGGCGACATGAAACCGGTGCTCCAGGCCAAGCTGCTCCGGGTGCTTCAGGAAAGGGAATTCGAACCGGTGGGCGGCCTGAAACCGATCCCGGTGGACGTGCGGATCGTTGCCGCCACCCACCGGAACCTGGAAGAACTGGTCAATGAAGGACAGTTCCGGGAAGATCTCTATTACCGCCTTTGTGTCATCCCCGTCTCCATCCCGCCACTGCGTGAACGGCGTGAGGATATCCCGGTGCTGCTGGAACACTTCATCAGGACCATCGGCAAAAACAGAAAACACCCCCTCAAGGGTTTTGACCGCTCTGCCATGGAGGCCCTCATGACCTACCACTGGCGCGGCAATGTTCGGGAGCTGGAAAACCTGGTACAGCACATGACCATCCTCCACGCCGGAAAGGTTGTCAGCCTTACCGACCTTCCCGACAAGTACCGAGGATCGCACAACGGCCAGACGGACTCTCTGGCTGCCGATACGGAACCAAAAAGCCCAGATGTGTCAGTGCCTGAACAGCTGCTGCTGTTTTCAGGGACAACACCTGCCGAAAAAGTATCATGGGACGAAAAGGGGGTGGACTTCAACGCCCTGGTCAACGATTACGAGACTCAGCTCATCATCCAGGCTCTGAAAATGACCCGGGGGAATAAAAAAGAAGCCGCCAGGATCCTCAATCTCAAGAGAACGACGCTGCTTGAGAAAATAAAAAAGAAAGGTATTCAGGATTGCTGGCAAGATGCATAAGTAATACCGGCTTCCGGCCTCAGGCAGCCTTACGGCCGAGGTGAGATTCTATTTTTTCTCTGATATCCTCCTCTGTTGCCGGAGTGATCAAGATGTCCACGGCACCGTACTTAACCGCCTTGAGAACCGTGGTCCGCGTCCAGGCAGGGCCAGCGGCAACAAGTGGAACAGCTGGAGCAGCGGCATGTATCTTTATGGCCACTCCAAAACCCTGCTCACTCACAGTCCGCATCACCAGAAAAATACAACCTATGGCTCCAGGAAGAAAATTGGCCACCGGATCCTTGAAGTGTAACACCCGGGGCACATACCCCATCTTACCCAAAACATTGGCTATCCGCTCTCCCTCCTCCTCGTGATCGGTACAGATAAGGACATCCGGCACATCCGAGCCATGCCCCCTGACCTGTTCCACAACAGGACCGCTGTCACCCTGCGTTGACCGTACCGCTGAACCTGCCGCAGAAGAGGGACTGTCTCCTCCACCGGTTCCGGCGCCAGCCTGTGAAGGAGCAGCAGACATGGGCTCCTGCTCTTTACCGATCCCGTCCGGCTCCGGCTGTTCAAGATCCAGGACTTCGGCCGGAAACAGAACCTGCAGGTACCCAAGCTTCTGTCCTGAGAAGCTCATGGAAAGACGAACGAGGTAATACAGGGTGTTGGGGAAGGTGTCATCGGAATCAGGGTCTACCTTGGCCGGCACTATCTTCTCAAGCCCTGTTTTGACAAAACCCAGTTTCTTGCGATACTGCTCCTCAAAAACAGCCGTATACACTCCGGCTATGATGTTGGCAATCTCTCCATAGGCATCTTCTGCATCCGGTCCGAACTCTTCACGCTGGACAGTTTCCTGAAGCTCTCCTTCAGGAAGCATAATCAGGGTTCCACCAAGAAAGATAGCATCTTTCAGAGACACGAAGAGATAGGCTTCTCCCTCTTTCTCGCCCCTGACTGCCAACCGGGCAAGAACCTGTTTGCTGCCAAGCTGATCGAGAAAATCCTCCTTGGTCAGGAACACCTGATCTTCCGGGGTGAGCTCAAGCTCTCCCCCAAGCAGACCCCCGACCTCGGTCTCCAATTGCTGCCGACATCCCTCGAGAATACGGTCAACGATCTTTTTCTGCTTTGCCGGGTCTGTCTTTTTTTCTTCCGGCCCTTTATTTCCAGGCTCCGGCTCTTCAGATGGAGCCGGCTCCCGGCGAATCGTCTCGACCTCTGTCTCGCCGGAATCAGCTCCCTGGTTCCTGATTACCTCTATCTCGTCTTCAGCATCGCCTTCCCCTGAAGACACGGGTCCCGAAGCGGCACCCTGGGCCTCTTCTTCCGCCACAGGTTCATTCTCTGGAGACGATTCGGCATCAACCAGCCCGAAAGGTGCGGCTGGAAGCAGGAGGTGCATATCGCCCATTTCAACCCCGTCCAGCCGCAAAGTGGAGGTCATGAGATAATATGTGTCGTTGGGAATCGGTTTATCCGACTCGACATCCACCTTGACCGGGACAATTATCTCCTGCTCAGTCCGGACGAGACGAAAGCTCTTGGGAGAAAGCTCCTCGAACGTTGATGTAAGGGCCCCGGCTACAATATTGGCTATCTCACCATAGGAATCCTCCAGTTCCTCGGTATAGCTTTCTTCCGCGACAACAGATTCCAGCTCTGAATCGGGAAGCATGATAAGAGTGCCACCAATCCTGATCGCATCCTTCAACAAGACCAGCAGGGCTCCATGGCCTTCGATCTCGCCTTCAAGCTGGATATGGGCCAGAACCATCTTGCCTGCCGGCATGGAGAAGAAATCCTCTTTGGTAAGGATGTCCGTCTCTGCCTGAGACAGCACCAGCTCCTTACCTAAGAGGGCGGAAACCTCGGTCTGGATCCGCTCCCGGCAGGCTTCTATTATACGATCCAACCTGGCCCTGGCTTTCATAGTGAATACCCGTGAGCTTTATTAACACTTCATTTGCCGGTCACAAACAAAGTGGTCATCTTTTCGCACAGAGGTCCCTGGCCCGCTGACTCGATTCAACGAACATGCGTCAGGCACCTGTTGAAACTTAGCCTTGTTGCACCCAGTCCGACCCAACAGACAGGATAGGAGTTCAACCATGCTGAACTCCTGGACACTCATCCACACTTGTGTTCATTTTCGGCCAAACCTGACACAAGAGTCTCTGTATTTTTCGGCACGCTGATATGTAATCTTTACCTGGCCCGCCCAAAAGCCACTTTTTCGCACATGGATTCCTCCTGGTCAGGCCAGAACATACTTGAGCTCAATGGCAAACTCCCCTGAAGAAATACGGAACGGAACAACTACACGCTGAGCCCCTGACAAACCCGATGCCCGAATGGACGACCCGACAATGGCTGTGGGAATCGCCAGTTGCACGTCCTTACCATCCCGGGCCAACGACGTCTTGAGACCGCCGGCTACCATGTTGGCGATCTCGCCAATGGCATCCTTCACGTCATCGTCAATCTCCTCAACCTCCATTCCCAGCATGGATCCAGTTATCTTCCTGGCCACCTCTGCAGGACAATGAACAGCCAGCAACCCCTTGAGATCACCAGCCAGGCCAATCATACTGCTGATGTTTGACTCCAGGACAGAGTCTTCATTCTCCAGGGCCTCGCCCGGCTCGATATCCAGAAAGATCATACTGGCAAACACGTCACTGGTTGCCTCCTGTATATATTTTGCCAGTTCCACGCCTATATTCTCCAAGTCTGTTTTTGATTTTAAAAAATGATGAACAAAGAAACAAAGACACAGCCAGACGAGAGGTGCTCCTGTTGTCGAGTTGCCGGATAAATACCTGATGACTGTCGCGGCAGGACCTGAGCAGGTTTGTCGAGCCGGCACGACCGGCTCACGACCGGGAAATATCCCGCCTCAACGGGCAGCGAAAACTTCAAACCATGAAGATAATCATGACTGATGGAATCGTAAAAAGTCCATCACAATTTAAAGATGGCTCAGCATAGATAGCAAGAGAAGCGAGACCTTCGAAAGCTCGATATACAGGTAAGCGAACGGAGTGAGACTCCGGGGCGTAGCGGGTACAGCCAAGCGAAGGCGTACATATGGTACGGGAGCATTGGCCGTACCCGCTACAACGCAGTAGATCGGGCTTTTTGCGACGCCATCATGACTGACTGTGGTAATCTTCGGGCAAACGATTGCAACGAAACTCCGGGGCACAGTAAAGAGCGTTTTTCACAATACCTTTGAACGGTCAAATCAGGCTCGCCGGCAAACAAGTGAATCTTTCACCTTTTCTTCAAACAGGATAAAAGCCTGCTCAACATCGTTTTCTTCATGGCAAAAACAACAAGATCCCCTCCCGTCCGCATCCTGCAAAAGAAGGAGACCTGCCAGAACGCTAACCGGCCGGGGCTGGCTTCCAAGCAACCTTTTCCAGCAATCCCCTGCCCCGGTCGTCACTGAAAAAAACAGTTACTGTTCCAGCTCCAGCTCCACGTGAAAGACCCCCCCGGGAGCCTGAAATGGAACAATTACCTTCTCTCCCTGATTCTGGGACATAAACGAGTATTCATCTCCGGAAATCGTTGAAGGCAGAGACAACTGAATATCCTTGCCGCCATCCGAGAGGGTCGTCTTGACGTTACCACCCAGCATATTGGCAATTTCACCGATGGCATCCTGCACATCCTCGTTCATTTCATCCACATCCATTCCAAGAAAACTGGAGGTTATGGCCAAGGCGACATCTGTGGGAATATGAACAGCCAGTACACCCTTATATGTGCCCGCAAGGCCGACCATTCCGGTTATGGTATCCTTTAGCTGACCAAGTTCCTTTTTCGGCTCCCCGGCAACTGAAATATCCATCATGACCATAGTCGTAAAAATCTCGACTGTGGCCTCTATCATTTTGTCCGTTATTTCGGCAAAATTTTCCACACTCTCCTCCGGCTTTTCGATCCGGGCATGTTGTCGCAACCTGCCCCGACGTCGTAACGGAGCAGGTCGAATCGAAGGGAAATCTGACCTGCTCCATCCCCTGAACCTACATCAGCGGCCCCAACACCTCATTGACCTTGTCCGGAGTAAAAGGTTTTTTCAGCGCGTCGACTGCTCCGAGGCTTTTCGCCTCACCGATGATATCCTCTCCTGTTTCCGTGGAAATCATAACCACGGGAATATCTTTGATCCCTTCCCGGTTGGCCTTTTCCCTCAGAAACTCGATACCATTCATGTTCGGCATATTGATATCGCTCAAAACGATATCTATAGACTCTTTTTCAAGAACTTCCAGGGCCTCAAGTCCGTCACCGGCCTCAAATATCGTACCAAAGTCCAGTCCGGCCTGGCGCAGCGAACGCCCGACAATTTTCCGCATTGTGCTCGAATCGTCGACGAGCAGTACATTTTTTCCCATCTGCATTCCTCCTATGTTATCAACAGATAATGTTATCATGGATAATTCTGGATGCCCATATAGTATCAATTTACAAGGGCTAAAAGCAAGCACTCTTCCCGGTTTACAGGAAAAATTCCATCCACATCCAGCCACCCGCATCCACACTCCAGCGAACAGGGATCGACGCGCAAAAACGCATTATTCAGGTGCCACCCCCAAACCGGTGTCAATAATCCGACACAACAAAACATCCCGAAACACCTTCTTCCGCTCCAGATCTCACCATGATCAACAAACACAAACTCAGGCACATAAAAAGCGCCACAAATGGAACAGTTATTGCTTTAAAAAATAGACAATATTCAACGCCAACTGGTCCCATGATATCTGTCAGAAAAACAACACTTCTCCTTTTCTTTTTCTTTTTCTGGACGCATCCTGTTCCGTCCCTGGCAACGTCTATTCTGCAAAAACTCAGCAGAACCGACGAGGACAGAATTGTGCATGTGTTCCTTCGTTTCAACAAACTGCCAAAATACCGCCTGGTAACATCCGGCAAACGGCTCGAGCTGTTGCTGCTGGACACCATCACAGCCAAAAACATCTCGCCACTCAAAGAGGATGACAGACTCATCAAAATGCTTATCAGGAGGCAGGACAAAAACACATCTCTGTCCTTTTATTTTCGTTATCCTCCCGATAAAACAGAAGCAACTGCATTAAACGACAACTCCATTGCCTTAAGCATTCAGCCCGGCTCGCCCCTGACCGCCAGCTATCGCGACCTGGCGACCAAAATTCCCGGCCTTGTGGAGACTACAGGCGCAAAAACAGACTACACCAACCCGGTCAAGTTGTCCGAATATGCCTCTGACTGGCAATCCTTTTTCAGTGAATATGAAAGTCCGGTCACTATCAAACCAGATCCCGTATTCACCCTGCCCCCTTTCCCGCTGGCCAGGCATGTCTCACCGGTTATGAACCCGGACCACTGGCTTCCTGAGGATACGAAGAGTTATGCAGCCGAAGAAAAATGGAACCAGGCTGCCGAGGTGGTTCGGGAAAAGCTGGACCAGCAGCCTGATGTCGCTGTTCTTGAGCGTCTGCTTTTGACCTATGCGGAGCTGCAGGTGCGCGGCGGGAAATACACCGAGCCCTATCAGTTGCTCCAGCAGCTCATGTACACCTGGCCTGACACAAAAACCGCTCTTCTGGCCAAATATCTCTTTATCTATCTCCAGGCAGAACACGAAGACCCCCACCTGGCATGGTACGACCTGAAAAAACTTAAAAAAAACCTCCAGACCATACCGAAACTGCATCCATACTTCATAATTTTCCAGGCAGAACTCGCCCTGGTCACTGGACGAGTGGAGCAAGCTGAAAAAATTTTGGCCAGAGATGATGTGGCCTTCACCGGCAGAGCACAACTGCTCAGACTCCTCCGCCAGGCCGACACCAGATACATGCGCGGAAAACAGATAAGTGCCCTGGTTTCATACCTGCAGCTTCTGGATCGCTCCCGGATTATCTCCGGCAAGCCCATGTCCCTGGCAATGTTTGCAGATGCTCTTTACACGCACTACCGATACCAGGAAGCCACCACCTGGTATAAGAAACTGGCTGCACTACTCAACGACAAACCCGGTCAGGACCTGGCCATGTTCCGCCTGGGGATGAGCAGGTTGCACAGCGGCGAACCTCCACAAAAAATCAAACCCGTTTTCCAGGAAATAAAGGATGCTTTTCCAGGCAAAGAAGGAAAATTCAGGGCCTGGCTCAAACTGACGGATCTCGACTATCTCAGCGGAAGAAAAGAACCCGTTCAACTGGCCCGTACATACGCAGACCTGGCCGGGAAAGCACCTGTCAAGGTTTTAAGGGAAGAAGCCCTTTTCAAGGAAGCTCTCGTATACGCCCTTACAGGAAACCAGTTAAAAGCCGTGGAAACAGCAATGAAAAAACTTCGTGAATTCCGCAGCGGCATGCTGAATCTCGAAGCACGGGCCCTGCTGATCCAATACCTTCCCGGGGTTCTGGACAAACTCATCTCCCAGGGAAGCTATGTCAAAGCCCTGGTCCTGGCCCGGGAAAACAGAGAGCTGTTCACCCGCGGCTGGCTCGGCACTGAAGTCCTCGACAAACTTGGCCAGGCCTATACCAGGCTTGGCCTTCCCGAGCGAGCGGCCCGGGTTTACCTTTACCTCCTCGAAGTTTCGCCTGAATCCCAACGCAGGAAACATTACCTGCCCCTGCTGCAGTCCCTTGAGGAGTGCCATCGGTACGACCTCCTGGAAGACTATGCAGATCAATACACACTGCGTTATCCTGAAGGACCTGAGTTAACGGATATTTTTCTTCTGCGGCTTGAGGCGCTCGCCAAACAGGGGAAGCTGAAAAAAGCAGAACAAATCCTGGACAGCGACAACTGGCCCAAGAACAGTCAAACAATAAGGGCCGCGGCTTCTGTTTATTTTGACCTCAAACGCTTTGACAAGGTCATCGAACTCCTCCAGAATCCTCTTCTGGACCCAAACGATCAAGAACCGGAACAAGTGTATCAGCTGGCCGAATCACTTTATCGGACTGGCCGAATGGACCAGGCGAAAGAGCTGTTCCTGATCCTCGCCGAAGGAGACAAACACCGTGAAGAATCCCTTTTCAGGCTGGCACAGATATATGAAAAAAAAGGTAAAATGGAGAAGGCGCTTAATGAGCTTCAAAGGTTGGCCGAAGAGACTAACGACCCCTTGTGGCGCAAAGCCGCCAGGGAAGAAATAGATCTTTTGCAAATGCCGCCCATTCAATAACAAAAGCCATCTCTCAGCGCGGAGAAATAAGCCATGGAATTGACACGCCTGGATACCACGATGAAGCTTCTGCAAAAGGTGCTGGACCTGCGTTCGGAAAACCAGCGCATCATAAGCTCCAACATAGCCAATGCAGAGACCCCGGGATACGCACCTGCCACCATGACTTTTGAATCCCAGCTTCATGATGTTCTACACGGCCCCTCGCTTCGTCCAGTCCGGACAAACCCTGGACATATTGCTGTTTCTCCGTCAAACCTGGACCAGGTGACAGGGACCATAACCAGAACACCAGACCGAACGGGCATTGGAGATGAAAACGGAGTCAGCGTAGAACAGGAGATGATGAAACTCTCAGAAAACCAGTTGCTCTACGAAGCGGCAGTCACCATGCTGAACAAAAAACTGGCCATCCTTAAATACACCGCCAACAATGGCAAGTAATTTGCATTTAAGAGCAATGGGATGAGCCGAACCAGGCAGCACCAGTTCCTGAAAGCACGGATTGTGTCTGTCCAGAAATCGGTCAAGAACCCACCACAGCCCGGGACTCCACACAGAGACGAACGTCGCTGAAAGCAAAGGAGACACAAATGGATATTTTCACCACCTTTAAGATCGCCGGATCAGCTCTCAAGGCCCAGCGGATCCGGCTCAATACAATCAGTTCCAACCTGGCCAACGTGGAAACCACCTCTACCCCCGAGGGAGGACCGTATAAAAAGAAGTCGGTTTACTTCGAAACCCAGAATATTCCCTTTCAGGAGTACATGAAATCCAGCATGAACTCCAACGCAGCCCAGGCCGCACAGGGGGTGCGGGTAGCCAGGATCCTTGAAGACCAGGAACCTCCTCAACGGATCTACAATCCTTCCCATCCCGATGCCGGCGAAGACGGATATGTTCTGATGCCAAACATCTCCGTCCTCAAGGAAATGACCGACATGATGTCTGCAACCCGTTCCTACGAAGCCAACACCACGGTGGTCAAGTCCGCCAAGCGTATGGCCATGAAAGCCCTTGAAATAGGGAGGTAACAGTCATGATACAGTCGCTGACAGGCTCAGGCGCAGCCTCTCCGGCAGCAGGTAAGGACCAGTCACCGGTCACAAGTATTGAAAAATCTTTCTCGGACCTGCTCAAAAACTCCATTGAACAGGTCAACACAAGGCAGGTAGAAGCTGACAAGGCTGTCCAGGAAGTTCACGCCGGAGGTGAAAAAAACCTTCACGAAGCAATGATCGCCCTGGAACAGGCCGATATATCGGTTCGATACCTGGTCCAGGTCCGCAATAAAATGCTCGAGGCTTACCAGGAAGTCATGCGGATGCAGGTCTGATTACAGTTACAGGCCCTGAGAACACAGCTTAGACTCAACATGGTCCTGCTGTACGTTTTTGCAAAAGATCAAAAGAATTGCGAACCGCAGGCACCCAAAGTGTCAAACCAGACCCAGACAAGAGAAGCAAGAGAAACCCATGGCAGAAGAATCCGGTACTCCACAAAGGGATGAAACAGGTGTTGCCCCTAAAACAGGATGGCAGGTCCTGATCCAGCGTATCAAGGAATGGCCCCTGGCCCGAAAGCTCGCCCTGGCCGGGGTAGTGCTGGTCTCTGTAGCCCTGTTTGCCATCATCATTATCCAGGCCCGTACTGCTGACTACCAGTTACTTTTTGCCAATATCAATGAGACTGACGCAGCTTCTGTCGTCGAGTGGCTCAAAGCCAATAACGTCCCATACAGACTCAAGAATGGCGGTACAAGCATCTGGGTGCCTGTAGATAAAGTGCACGAAACAAGACTCAGTCTTGCTGCGGCCGGGCTGCCCGAGGGCACAGGAGTAGGTTTTGAAATCTTTGACAAGCAATCCTTTGCGCTTACCGATTTTGTCCAGAAAGTCAACTACACCAGAGCGCTCCAGGGGGAACTGTCCCGGACGATAGCTTCTCTTGGACCGGTGGAAAACGCCAGGGTTCACCTGGCCCTGCCCCAAAAACGGCTGTTCAAGAACCAGCAGAAACCGGCCACAGCCTCGGTCATTCTCAAAATCAGACCAGGCAGGACACTTGCGGAGAGCCAGGTCCAGGGAATTGTCCATCTCGTGTCCGGATCTGTGGAGGGATTATCTCCAGACCATGTGACAGTCATCGATCAGACCGGAAGAATTCTGACCCGCAAAGAAGAAAGCGGCCTGTTCGGCGCCATGTCCCCGGACATGATAGAATACCAGCTCAGTGTGGAACAGACCTTTGAGCAACGGGCCCAGGCCCTGCTTGACAAAGCACTGGGTCCGGGAAAATCCATGGCTCGGGTGACAGCGGTTCTTGACTTCTCACGAACGGAAAAGACAGAGGAAAAGTTCGATCCTGACGAACCGGTCATCCGCAGTGAGCAGTTGTCTGAAGAAAAATCATCGTCCCTGGTCACAGGCGGAATCCCCGGAGTGGAGTCTAATCTCCAGGGCAATATCAACCAGGCAACCGGAACCAGTCCGTCAAGCAGCCGCTCCCAGCGCACCACAAATTACGAAATATCCAAAACCATATCAAAGACTATCCAACCGGTTGGGACCATAAAGAAAATATCTGTTGGCGTTCTCGTTGCCGACAAGATGACTCCGGCCACCGACAAGGATCCGGCCCGCTTCGTACCACGCACAGAGCAGGAGTTGCAACGGATCGAAAACATGATCTCCTCAGCCCTTGGCCTGGATCCAAAGCGGGGCGACAAGATAGAAATCGTCTCCATGCCGTTTACCGAACCCGCAAAACAGGTTGAACCGGAATCGGTTGCCGGGGTCATGATCTACCAGTACATGCCGCTCATCCGCTACGGCCTTGTCTTTGTCGGGGCTCTGCTGGTGTACCTGCTCATGATCAGGCCGCTGATAAAAACCCTGCGCCAGGATGTAACAGCACACTTCAAAACCGTCGAGGAACTGGAGGCTGAACAGCGGGCCAGGGAACAGGAAGCCGAGGCCGCGGCTCGAGAGCAGGCAGAGCAGGAGCTGGCTGAAATCCAGCGGGATCCGGTGCTCAGGGTCCGTGAAGAAATTATGAACAATCCTGTTTTTGCAGCCCATATTCTCAAACACTGGATACATCAGAAACAATCATGAATGCGGAAAGAAGTGGCCCCCGGAGACCTGGATACCGTCAAAAAACAGGCCAGGGAAAAGAGGCCAGGGCTGTCCGCACTCCCTGATCCAATACAATAACGATGTCCGCAGAGAAACTGAATGGAATACAGCGAGCCGCTATCTTGCTGATATGTCTTGGTGAAGATATCGCCGCCGAGGTCCTCAAGGAGATGACCGACGAGGAAATATTCAAAATCACCCGGGCAATGGCCAAGATCGAACACATCCCGGAAGATGTGCGCCAGCGGGTCCTTGAAGATTTTGAGCTTTCCAGAGAATCCTATGCAGGCATGGTTGTCCGCGGCAATGAATTTGCCAAAAAAGCCATTTCCAGAGCCGGAGACAAAGAACGGGTCGAGACACTTCTCAAACGCTTTGCCTCGGGAACAGAAGGAAAACCCCTGGAAACCATATCCAAGATGCAGCCAGCAATGGTGGCAGGGCTGCTTGAACGCGAGCATCCCCAAACAGTGGCCCTGGTTCTTTCGACCCAGACATCTGATCACGCCTCTGAAATCATAGCCAACCTGCCTGAAGACAAACAGGCTGACGTTATCTATCGCATCGCCACCCTGGAAATGGTTTCGCCGGATGTGATCAACAGGATAGAAGACGCCCTCAACAAAGAACTTGGCATAGTAGCCGAACATGAACAGCGCCAGGTCGGTGGTATTGACAAGGTTGTTGAGATCCTGGACCACATGGAAAACAACCTGGATGCGGATATCCTAGAAAATATCGAGGAAATGGACCCTGAAATGGTGGAAGAAATCCGCAAGCAGATGTTCACCTTTGAGGATCTGTCCAACCTGGATGGCCGCTCACTGCAGATGATCCTGCGGGAAGTCAACAACGATACGCTGACCATGGCTCTGAAGACCGCATCCGATGAGCTCAAGGAAAAAATATTTGCCAACATGTCAGCCAGGGCAGCCGACATGATCCGCGACGATCTGGAGGCCATGGGACCGGTCCGACTCTCCGAGGTCGAGTCCATGCAGCAGGCCATTGTCAAGATAGCCATGAAGCTGGAAGAAGAAGGCAAGCTTGTCCTTGGCAAGGGAGGAGGCGATGAGCTCGTCTAAAGTCTTTAAAGACGACCCCTCCTTTACCCCCATCACACTGATTTCGGAAGAAATCATCCCTGGAGACACCGCCGTAGTCCGACAGGTACCGGAACCAGGGACCGATGAAGAGGAAGCAGTTATCCTGGAGGACAACCCTGAAGATGTGCCGGAGAATGCAGGACCGTCACCACCGCCTCCGGGATCACCCCCGGAGGCAGAACCAGAGCCGGTCGATGTGGAAAGAATCCGCAAGGAATCGTATCAAAAGGGACAGGAAGACGCCAGGGAGGAATTGCAGGCTCGTTTTGAAAGCAGCCTCGAAGCCCTGGAGGAAATCTGCCGGCAACTGAACGATCTCCACCGCAATCTCCTCAACGGCAGTCGGGGAGAGGTGATCAATGTGGTCATCGCCCTGACCAGAAAGATCCTGGGCCGTGAACTTTCTACCAGCCGGGACATCATCGCCTCCACCCTGGAAGCAGCTCTTGAGGCCGCCATAGCCAGCGACGAGTATACAATCACCCTCCACCCCGACGACCTGGCCCTGGCCGAAGAGATGCACGCCGGGCTGATTGCATCCATACGTGGCCTTAACCATATTTCTTTCAAAACCGATACCAGCATAACCCGTGGCGGATGCCTGGTCGAATCAAATCTCTGCTCGGTGGACGCCACAATCGAAGGGCAACTGGATACAGCGCGGGAGTTCCTGACTCAACACGATTCGGACGAGGACAGAGCCGCCATTCAGGATCCCGACGGCTCCAGTTCCTGACAATCCCGGCAGGCAGACCAGATAATGCGACTGAGACCCGAACTCATAGAACATTTCTCGCCCATCCGGGTTTACGGGAAAGTACGACGAATCGTCGGCCTCGTAGTCGAGGGATACTGTCCTCACTCTTCTGTGGGATCTTTGTGCGAAATCCACCCGCTGGATGAAGGACTTCCGGTACCGGCCGAGATCGTCGGTTACAACAATGACCAGGCCCTGCTCATGCCCCTGGGCGAACTGAGAGGTCTTGGCCCGGGCAGCAAAATAAGAGTCATCAAGGAAAGCGCCACCATAAAAGTTGGGGAAAAACTCCTTGGCCGGGTCATTGATGCCATGGAACAACCTCTCGATAACGGGCCACCGCTCCTTCTGGAAGGGGAAAAACATCTCTACAGCCTTCCGCCCGGTCCCATGCAGCGCAAAAACATCAAGGATCCACTCGACCTTGGCATCAAGGCGATCAACGGCCTTATCACCTGCGGTCAGGGTCAGCGCATGGGCATCATGGCCGGCTCAGGAGTCGGCAAGAGTGTCCTGCTTGGAATGATGGCAAAATATGCCTCCGCAGACGTCAATGTCATCGCCCTTATCGGCGAACGGGGGCGCGAGGTTCGCGAATTTATCGAAAGGGATCTTGGAGAAGAGGGCCTGAAACGATCGGTCATTGTCGTTGTTACTTCAGACCAGTCCCCCCTGTTGCGCATGCGCGGCGCTTTCGTCGCCACCGCCATTGCGGAATTTTTCTGCAATCAGGGTAAAAATGTCCTCCTGATGATGGACTCGGTGACCCGTTTTGCCATGGCCATGCGGGAAATTGGCCTGGCCATTGGCGAGCCTCCCACCACCAAGGGATATACGCCTTCTGTCTTTGCAACTCTGCCCAAGTTGCTTGAACGCGCCGGCAGCTTCCAGGGCAAAGGTTCGATAACCGGCCTTTACACCGTCCTCGTTGACGGAGACGACCTTACCGAGCCGGTAGCCGACGCCGTTCGCTCGATCCTGGATGGCCATATCGTCCTGTCACGCGACCTGGCGGCCAGAAATCATTATCCGGCCATTGATGTCATGATGTCAACCAGCCGGGTCATGCGTGACATAGTTTCACCGCGCCACATGGAACTGGCCGGAAAAATCCGTTCCGTACTGGCGACCTACAGAGAGAGCGAGGATCTCATCAACATAGGAGCCTATGCTGCCGGATCGAACCAGAAAATCGACTATGCCATTTCCCGCATCGATGCCATAAACCGCTTTCTTGCTCAGGGGTTCAACGAATCAGTCTCTCTGGAAGAAACAATTGCGGCCATGGGAGAACTGGTCAGCGAACGCCAGGGAAGAGATCGCAGGCGGCCGGGAAGACGCGGCCGTGACCGTCGCAAAACCGCGGCTGAGACGAACAACGCATGAAACCGTTTTCCATGGAACCGGTCCTCAAGTACCGGCAACAGCAAGAAGACAGGGCCAGGCAGCGATTCATGGCCGCCCGGGAAAAAGAAGAATCACTCCGGCAGGATCTCGTCCGGCAAAAAGACTCTCTGCAACAGCTTTTCAATGATCTGGATTCTCAGCGGATCCAGGGAACCACTCCGGAAATGCTCATCCTTTTTGAAAACCGTATAGATATTGTCCGGGACAATGTCCGCAAGCTCGAAGCCAGAGTTCAGGAAGCAGCTGAAAAAGTTCACATGGAGCGTAAACGATTGATCAAGGCGAGGCAGGAACGAAAGGTCCTGGAAAGACTGAAGGAACACCAGAACAAGGCATACAGGTCTTATCTGGCCAAGAAGGAAGCAGCCATGCTCGATGAAATCGCGGTACTTTTCCACAACAGGAAACAATGATGGATACCAGCACTACGAAAAAGACCTGTAACCTGAACCCTGTCATCGTCATGCTCAAGTCCAGGACAGCCATTTTACTGCTGATCTGCATATTCTTTTCCCTCTGCATGCCCCTTGGAGCGGCCACAACACCCGCAGATGCAGATGGACAGGAGAGAGACAGCGAGCTGCAGTATGGATCGGTCGAAGAGAGAAGACTTTATGTCTCCCTGGACGAGGAGCGGAAAAGGCTTGCCCGGGAGAAGAAAGAACTTGATGCGCGCAAAAAGGAACTAAAGACCCTTGAAGAGGAGGTCGATAAGAAATTAGACCGGCTCCAGGAGCTGAAAAAAAATATCGAGCAGCTTCTGGCGGAAAAAAAAGCCGAAGAGCAACGCCGGAAAGACAACCTGAACAAAATGTATGAACAGGTTTCTCCCAACCTGAGCAAAATGTACGAAAAGATGGATCCGGGAAAAGCGGCGGCGATACTCGCCACCATTGACCAGGACCTGGCCATAGCAATTCTTTTCCGGATGAAGCCAAAATCAGCGGCAAAAATCCTGAGCAACATGGAAAGAGACAAGGCTGCAAGCCTTACATCCGCCTTTCCAAAACTCGGGGCCCTGTAGCAGGATTAGGACTATTACCCAAGCCAGAGGAAACACCGGCACATAATTTTGACACGGCCCGGCAACGAGGGAACTTTATGCAGACAATTCCTATCATACCAGCAGAAACAACTTCTGCCCCGGCCCGGACAGACGGCTTGGCGACTGGATCAAAACCCCAGGGAGAAAATTTCCAGTCCCAACTCGATGCCGCCCGTGGGGGAACTGCTGAAAAACAGCTGTCAGCACAGGCTACGGGACAGAAAACAGCTCCTGACCAGAAGACAGGACCCACCGGGCGTCCGGGTGCCCGGAACCAGACTCGGGAAGAACCCCCTGTGGAAGAAGTTTCGATAATTGAAACCCATAATGATCAGCTGGTCATGACTGTTCTTCCGGAAAATCCATTTCTGCAGCCACAGAACACGCATCCGGCATCGGTTTCCACCCAAGCCGCGGCCGGCCGCGCACTTACCGCATCCAGGGGTTCGAACGTAATCACCCAGTTGACAGCACTCACCACGGGTAAGGACATCGAGTTCACAATACCGGCCCAGAAAGCGCCGGAACAAACTCATCCTGCCGGACAGAAATCAGGTTTTGGCCCCGGAATAACGATAGAGAACTGGTCAGCGACATTCAGCAGTCGAGTCGGACAACCTTCACTTCAGGACATGGCCACTCCCAGAGAGTGGGTGCCCGGATCCGGGGGCAACCTGGCCATCGACCAGGCTGGCATGAGTCACCGCCAGAGCGTCGAGACCCATTACCTCCAGGCCAATCTCCCGTCAGGGCTGGAACCGGTCGGCCGGAAAACAGAATACAGCGAGCAGAACCTTCAAAATCAGAAAGATCAACCTGGCAGTCATGATACACTGGTCCGTGGGATACAGATGCACTCCACAGCCGGGGAAAAAAATCCGGCCCTGATATTCACCCTGGCCCAGGCTGACAACAACCCGTTTTCAACGGTTCAGGCTCCAGGTCAAACACCTGCAACCGCCATGACACAATCGACTCCAGGTATCCATGTTCCGGATAACCATATCATCAGTCAGGTAGTGGAACGTTTCACCCTCAACCAGCGCCTGGAGACCGGCTCCATCGTCCTTCGTCTCCACCCTCAGGAGCTTGGGGAATTGCGCATGGAAATTAAAGTGGACCAGGACAATATAAGGGCCCACATCACTACCCAGAACCTTCATGTACAGGATGTTCTGGAAAAAAACATGCCCAGACTGAGAGATGCGCTGGAGCTGCAGGGGATGAATCTCGAGGAAGTCGAAGTCAGTATAGCGGCCAGCGGCCAGGACAGCTCCACACCGGATCAGGGCAACCCGACGGCGGATCATCAGGCTTCCGGGACCTTTACCAGGTCCGGTAACACGGCCGGGGACTTTGCATCCCTGCTCGACAGCGAAACAGAGCCTCTTCCCCCGACCAGCCGACAGGGGCTGAGCGTACATGTGTAACCCTTCCGGAGAACGTGCACCATGAGCTATGTTTCAGGTATTTATCAGGGAACGACAACGTTTTCCCAGTCCAGTGAGGTCAGCGAAAGAAACGACACTCTGGGCAAAGACGAATTTCTGACCCTGCTGGTGGCCCAACTCCAAAACCAGGACCCCCTCAACCCCACGGATTCGACAGAATGGACCGCTCAGCTGGCCCAGTACAGTCAACTGGAACAGTCCATGAACCTCAATGATACCATGGAAGAGCTTCTCGAGGCCCAGAAGAACTCGGATCGGCTGGCCGCCCTGTCGCTGATCGGCAAGGAAGCCATGGTCGAGGGTACTGATTTCTACCTGCCACCGGCAGGAGAGGTGGAGATAGGCTATACCGTCGACGGGCAGGCCTCAAATATCACCCTGTCCGTCCTCAACAGCGGCGGGGCAGTGGTAAAAACCATGCAAGCCGATGACCTGTCCCAGGGCAATCATTTTATAATCTGGGACGGTCTTGACAACAACGGCCAGGAACTGCCGGCCGGAAACTATCAGATCATGATCCAGGCCCAGGCTGCCACCCAAGAGGAAACCGTCGGGGTTTATCCTCTGGTTCGCACCGAAATTACCGGAGTCGATCTGGGCAATAACGAAGCAACCCTGATAACCAGCGCAGGTGAATTCACACTCTCTTCGGTTCATGGAATTTACGAGCCTCAACAGTGAACCTGCCCGCAGGAAACAAGGGAAAAAGGACCGCACCAGGCATGGATGCCTCTTTCGGGTGGGAACCTCACTCGCTCACCACCCGACTGTGGGAGCCGAGACTTCATGGTTGGTCATGCTGGCAGCAACAGGACGCATGACGACCCGGCTTCCCCTTCCGATCACCAGACAAGAAACAATCAGCAGGAGGTAAGAATGGGCATTCAGAGTGCTATGTACAGTGGAGTCAGCGGACTCAACTCAAACTCCCAAGCCATGAGCGTTATAGGCAATAATCTTGCCAATACCAATACCATAGGCTTCAAAGGCGCCCGGACTGTCTTCTCCGACCTGCTCTCCAGCACTGTCGCCGGCTCGGGAGGTTTTTCCCAGGTCGGCCGCGGAGTCGGCGTTTCCAAAGTCGACAACATTTTCAGCCAGGGTACCTTTGAGGCCACCAGTTCGGATACAGACGTGGCCATCGAGGGCGAAGGATTCTTTCTGCTCAAAAATCCGGCCGAGGATACAATCTACTACTCCCGGGCTGGTGCCTTTCGCTTTGATGCGGACGGCTACCTGGTCAATCCGGAAGGATACCGGGTGCAGGGAAGGATCTTTGACGAAAACAATGAACTCGTGCCCGGTGACCCGACCGACATCCAGGTGGTCACCTCAGGCCTGGTGGAGGCCAATCCAACCACGTACATGATCTACAACACAAACCTTGATGCCGCGTCGGAAACTCCAGCCACCGCCTTTGACCCGGCTGATACAACATCATACAACTACACGAGCACAGGACAGATCTTCGACTCGCTGGGCGAACCGCACCTGCTCACAGTGTACTGGAGAGTTGATGATCCGGCGACAAACACCTGGCACGCTTACGCGGAAATACCTGATGCCGGTTATTCGGAAGATCTCGGCACCTTCACTTTTGACGCAAACGGCAACATCGATCCCGCATACCTGGTGTACGATCAAAACCGGGATGGCACCAACGATTCCTTTGCAGTCACCACCACGGCCCTGGACTTTGGAAACGGATCGGACACGACCCAGACCATAGACATTGTTTTCGACTGCACCCAGTACGACTCGGAATCAGTGGTCATCGGTCAGGAGCAGGACGGATATGCCTCCGGCAACCTGACCAACGTGTCGATCAACAGCGAAGGTATCATTGTCGCCACCTACTCCAACGGCGAACAGGTCAACGTGGCCCAGCTGGTCCTGGGTAAATTCCGCAACCCCAACGGTCTGGAACTGGCAGGATCGAATCTCTATGTGTCCACTACAGACTCGGGAGGCCCAAGAGTCGGTCTTCCCGGTCCGGAACTTGGCAACATATTCACCAACTCCCTGGAACAATCCAACGTTGACATGGGCCAGGAGTTCGTCAAGATGATCACGATTCAGCGCGGTTTTCAAGCCAACTCGAAAATCATTTCCACCATCGACGAGCTGCTTGGGGAGTTGATCAATCTCAAACGATAATCCATAGTGTCAAAATAATGACCGGTAAGACATGTTTTTGATACTATGGCCAAACGCCCGAAACAGAGATTGTCAACAGGCCTGGTACTAAACCCTCCTCCATGAGATGAGCCGGCACTCATGGACACTCACCCTGCATCCTGACGAGGCCCGGAGGTTCCGGGCCTCGGATTCACCTGCACCGCCCCACCCACAAACTCACCCGTCCCCCGTGGTGGAACAGAAAAAGATGATGGCATTTTACTTGCATCCTTGTCATCAATCCTCAATTCAGATACAATCATCGAATTGAGATATTCCAGGCCTGTTGCCCTAATACTGCGGGCCTTGAACGACTTCCCCTTCCTGTCAAAAGGATGACAACGTGGATATAGCAACAATAATCGGAATCGTTGCCGCTTTTGGCCTCATGCTGATGGCGATTCTCCAGGGCGGCGGGCTAGGCATGTTTATCGACGTGCCCTCCATGCTCATCGTCTTTGGCGGAACCTTCGGCGTTGCCCTGATCAACTATCCTCTCGGCGATATTCTGGGTGCGATCAATGTTATCAAAAAAACTTTCCTCTATCAGGAAGCAAGCACCAATGACCTGATCTCGCAACTCATTGAATTTGCCAACAAGGCTCGCAAAGAAGGTATCCTTTCCCTGCAGGGCCTCATTGATTCGGTGGAAGACCAATTCCTTGTCAAGGCCCTGCAGATGGCTGTGGACGGGCAGGAACCTGAAGATCTGAAAACCATGCTCAACATAGAGATCGAATACATCCAGGATCGCCACAGCAAGGGAGCGGAAATTTTTCTCTCTCTTGGTACAATCTCTCCGGCCATGGGCATGGTCGGCACGCTGATCGGGCTTGTGCAAATGCTCCAGAACATGAGTGATCCCTCCTCCATCGGCCCGGCCATGGCAGTTGCTCTGCTTACCACCTTCTATGGAGCTGTGCTGGCAAATATTCTCTTCAATCCCATGGCCGGCAAGCTGAAAACCCGCTCAAAATCGGAGATTTTGCAAAAAACCATTATTGTCGAAGGGATGGGTTCCATTCTCTCCGGAGAAAATCCCAGAATCATGGAGCAGAAACTGCACGCCTTTGTTGCCCCCAGCGAACGGGAATCATCTTTTAACTGAGACGACGGTCGATCATGGCAAAAAAAAAGGAAGAATGTCCTGCCGGCGCACCATTGTGGATGGTTACATTCAGTGATCTGGTTACCTTGCTGCTGACCTTTTTCGTCCTCCTCCTGTCCATGGCAACCATGGACAAGATCAAATTTGACGAAGCTAAAAAATCTCTGGAGCAGGCCTTTGGATTCAGCACCTATTCAACCACCAGCAAATACACCGTCCCGGTCATGCCCTCCACCCCCAAAAACAAATTCGCCCCCATTCCCCAGCCATCCGCGGCCAAGTATTACAAGAGGATCAAAACCGACATCGAGATGACCAAAATCAGCGACCGGGTCGAAGTTATCAAGCGCGATGACAACACCATTATCCTGCGTATCAAAGATGCAGTCCTGTTCGCCCCGGGCAAGGCTGCTCTGAATCCAGGATCCTACCCGCTGCTGCGGAAAATCGCCGACATCATCCGTCCTCTTCCCATGACCATGCGCATCGAGGGACATACGGACAACACACCTTTAACAGGCCAAAACATCACCAACTGGGACCTGTCGGTTGCCCGTGCCATATCAGTCATGCGTTTTTACAACCGCGGAAAACTCTTTCCCCTGGATCGCATGGCAGCGGTCGGCTACGGAGACACGCGCCCGGTCGCGCCCAACGATTCGCCAGACAACAAAGCGAAAAACCGCAGGGTGGATTTTGTTCTCCACCCCGATATCAGGTTTGCCAGTGCCAAGGCAGCACCGCCCATTCCTCTGTAATCCAAAACCGCCTACTGGAGACCATCCATGGCAGAAAAAGAAAAAAAGGAAAATCCGGAAGGTCAGGAAGAGTCAGGATCCAAGAAAAAACTGATCATTATTATCGCCGCAGTCCTGGTGGTCCTGCTGCTTGGCGGAGGTGCGGCTTTTTACTTTCTTGTCCTGAAAAAGCCACCTCCAGAAGAGGCCACACCAGAACAAAAAGTTGAAATTGCCGCACCGGCAGCGACCGCTGAGCCTGATATAGGCCCGATGCTCGACATCAAGGAGTTCATCGTCAACATTATCAGCGAGGAGGGCACCCATTACGTCAAGGCTGCCCTGACCCTGGAGCTCAGTGACGAGCTGGCCCTTGAGGAGGCAAACAAACGGCTTCCCCAGATCAGAGACGCCATCATCCTTTTGATAAGCAACAAAACTTTCGAAGAGCTCCAGGACCTGCAGGGAAAGAAGCAGCTCAAAGCCGAGCTGAAAAGCAAAATAAACTCCTTTCTCAAGGCCGGCAAGGTTAAGGACGTATATCTCACTGACTTTGTGGTGCAATAAACCGTGGAACCAATCCTCACCAAAGAAGAGATCGCCGATCTGCTGGCAGCGGTCAGGGAAGGACGCATCTCACCGGACTCCATTGACCAGGAGAGCGGGTACACACCCGTGCCCAAGCCGACCAGGGACCTGGACCTGCTCCAGATCTATGTCCGGGACGACAAGGATGAGCTCCGAATACCCAACCTGGATATCCTGCTGGATGTTTTCGCCAAAAATTTCAGCATAGCACTGACGAATCAGCTGCAGCGCACTTTTACTATAAACCGACTCGAGATCACCAGTTCCACATTCCAGGACAGTCTGCTGGAACTCGAGGACCAGGGGGCCATAGGCATCTATTCCATTGATCCTCTAAAATACGGCTGCCTGTTCCATTTCGATACCATGCTCTCGTTCACCCTGCTGGAGATCATGCTCGGCTCCTCCAACACCTTGGAATCCATAGCCCTGAACCGGCAGTTAACCACCATTGAGATTAATGTTCTCAAGAGCATCATGGCCTCCATCGGCACGGACCTTCGAAAATCTTTCCGGCAGGTGGTCGCCATTGATCCGAAGCTGATCAAGGTGGAAAACAACTTTCGCCTGGTCAACATTGTCGACTCTGAAACCGAGGTCCTGGTCAGCCGGTTCCAGCTGAAAGTGGGCCAGCAGACAGGGGAGATGCGTCTGATCATACCTTATTTGACACTGGAACCAATCCGCGAAAAAATAAAAGAAATAGTAACAGTTACACATTCCGTTTCCACCTGGGCCAATGTGTTTCAGGACGAAGTCAAGGAAATGAGCTCATTGGTGATAGCACAGTCCGGCAAATTGAACATGGCCATCAGGCAGATTCTGGAGCTTGAGGAAGGCGATATTATCGATCTTGGATACGATCCGGACAGCCCTTTGACCATTCTCGTGGAAGACAAGCCAAAGTTTTTCGCCATTCCAGGCGAACGGAACGGCAAAAAGGCTTTCCACATTACAGGAATCCACACCAATCGATTAGGAGAATTTCATGGAAACAACTGACCATATTGATCCGGATGCTTCCGGAAAAACCCTGAATCCAGAAGAAACCGCCGAGCTCCTGAAGGAGACCGCGGCCGAACTTGCCGGCAGGACAGCCGACGAGCGCAAAAACCTGCCACGTGACCTGGAGTTTCTGTTCGACGTTCCGCTCCAGGTATCTGTGGAAGTTGGAAGGGCCAGGATACTTATCAAGGATCTCCTCCAGATGGGAGAAGGCTATGTGGTCGAGCTGGACAAGCTGGCGGGTGAGCCTCTTGACCTGTATGTCAACTCCAGGCTCATTGCCAGAGGTGAAGCGGTCAAGGTGGGGGACAAATTCGGCATCAAACTGACCGAGGTCGTCAGCCAGTCCGACCGGATCGAGAAACTCGGCTGAGCCATGCGTTTCCCCTTCCATTTGCTGACATTACTGCTGATGCTGCCACAAAAAGCGTCGGCAGCCCAGTCATCAAACTCCCTGGGATCTTCAGCACTGCAGATGGTCTGGGCGCTGCTCGTGGTCGTCGGGCTTATTCTCGTCATCTATGCCATTGCCCGGAAAAGAATGGGACTGGGCCATTCCGGGAGAGGGGTGATCAAGATTCGGGAAATCAGACATCTGCAGCCAAAAGCCTCCATCGTCCTGGTGGAAGTACGGGACAGAGAGCTGCTGCTTGGTGTCGGTAACGGCCAAATAGAATTGCTCGCGGACATGGGTAAACGTGACCGCACAGATTTCGAAAAAATAATGGACGAGAGCACACAGTGAAAGTATGGCCTCTTTCCCTCATCATGCTTGCTGCTCTGCTGCTTCCTGCACCAGCCCTGACCGCAGGGCTGCCAACCATTTCTCTTGGCATCAAGGAGGCGGCCGGCCCCCAGGAAGTATCTACAGCCCTCCAGGTCCTCTTTGTCCTGACAATACTCTCCATTGCCCCAGCCATACTGCTGATGACCACTGCCTTTACCCGCATCGTCATAGTGCTTGGCTTTGTCCGCCAGGCCATGGGGACCCAGAACATGCCGCCAAACCAGATAATCATTGGCCTGGCCCTGTTCCTGACCCTTTTCATCATGTCACCGGTCATCAACCGCATCAACGACCAGGCCCTGCAACCATATCTTCAGGAAACCATTTCCCAGGAACAGGCCCTGAACATCGCCGTGCAGGAGATGCGGGAATTTATGTTTTCTCAGGTTCAGGAAGAAGAGCTTCAGCTTTTCATTGACATCACCAGAAAAGAGCAGCCAGAAGATAAAAACGACCTGTCCACCACGGTATTGATTCCAGCTTTCATGCTCTCCGAACTCAAACTGGCCTTTCAGATGGGATTCATGATTTATGTACCGTTTCTGGTCATTGATATGATCGTGGCCTCAGTTCTCATGTCCATGGGCATGATGATGCTGCCCCCGATCATCATCTCCCTCCCCTTCAAGCTGCTGCTTTTTGTCCTTGTGGACGGCTGGGCACTGGTCGTGGGATCACTCGTCCAGAGCTTTGGCTGACCGGAAAAACTTCGGAGATACCCGGAACGCCGGCCCGCTCCCCTTGCTGCCCACTGCCTGCCCTACTGACCGATAAATCCCTCCAGAAGCTGCCTGCCCAACCGCCCTTCCACCTTTTCCGCGGCCTTTTCCAGGAGTTCGGATTTCCTTTTTTCAAGTTGCTCTTTCGCCGCATTTTTCAAGGCGGCTTCCACATCGACCCTGAACGCAGGCTCGTCCAGGCTCCCTTTTATGCGTACCGGTACGGCAAGCCCCCTGAGCTCGTCTCCAGCCCTGCCACCCTGACCGGCAAGAGAGTCAACGACCTTGGCCTGAACCTGATAGTCGATCATTTTCCGCACAAGATCTATTTTTCCCTGACCTGTAATCCGCAGAACAGGAGAAGCCATATAGAGATCCTTGTTTTCCACTATACCGCTGATGACCCGGGCAGTGCCGCGTAATTCCGTAAAATCAGTCTGTTTTACCTGGTCAGCCGCCAGGGTTTTACCGGCTGCAGCAGCCTGTGCCCGACGAATGGCCCGGCCCAGGTTAAATCCCCTGTACGCACCGTCCCTGAGAACAAAGGAGAACTTTCCGTTCATGTTCCTGGTAATCATGGCTTCGGAAAATCCCCTGGAACGAACCTCGACCCGAACGTCGCCAATACCGGTCAACTGCTCCCGACCGGACAGATCCCGGAGAAGCGGCCCCACATGAATGGAGGAAAGCTGCTTTGTTATCTTGATTTCAGGAACATCCTTACGCACATCAGCAAAAATCAGGGCTGAAAGTTGTCCGTCATACAGTGCAGCCTCCAGAGGATCCATCCTGATGACACCATGAGCGGCCGAAAGTCCGGCAACCACCTTCTGCAGGTGCAGGTTACGCACTTTGAGCCGGCCAACCCGGAGCTCCACTTTCATGTCGAGACGGCGCAATGCATCAAAGGATGGAGACACGTCCTGTTGCTGATTTGGTTCCAGGTCCTTTGTTTTACCAGTCAAATCTTCTTCCTCAGGAGCTGATCCGGAAGAGGCTGTGTCCTTTTCTCCGGCTCCTGCGGGGAGGTAACGGTCCAGATCAATGTCATCCATTGAAATACCTGCCCGCACAACCGGGCCTGTCAATGAAAGGACCCTGATATCCCCGGTCACAGTGGTATCATCCAATTGCAGAGATATGGGTTTGAAGGTCAGGGTTTCTCCTTCAAGGGTAAAAGACACCTCTCCAGACAACGTCGAAAGAGCGCGAGGATCTCCAAGCTCCACGGCAACACCGAACTGCTCCAGAATCTCTCTTGGTTGAACCTGCCTCAAATCCAGCCTGCCATTTGCACGCAGCTGCGGTCCTGTTCCAGTCACATTCAGGCTGCCTCCTGCATTCATTCCGGGACCGGACAGGGTCAGTCTCTGAACAGCTAATTCATCCCTGTCCAGATCCAGCGACAAGTCGCCACCCAGCCTGTATCGCAGGCCTTTTTCCGGCAAACCGTCACCCATGATTTTCACATCCAACCCGGAATCGCGCAATTCAAGACGTTGCAAATCGCCGGAAAACTGAACACTGGTACCCAAATCGACCTCCAGTTTCAAATCCGGTTCAGTGCTTGCCAATCCAAACCTTACCTTGACAGGGGCAGGTTTTTCAGGAACAAGCTTCCCGACATCAAGGGCAAGGCCCTGAATCTCGATCCTGGAGTCTTTACGCCGATCCTCAAAGCAAACTGCGACATCCTGCATGGAAAGACCGTTCATCTCAAAAACCAGGTTGCTCATGCCGGGCCCGCCGCTTCTGGGGGGACCTTCCTCTTTCTGGGCTTTTTCTGTCTTATCCTTTGCGTCAGAAAGAGGAACTTCCCAGTTCCCACGCCCGGACAGATCACGAACCAGGTTAAGGCGTACCCCTTTCAAGGTAACGGTGTCGACCACGACCAGTTTGCGAAAAAGCGGAGTTACTTTCACCTTGACATCGAGCTTATCAACGGCGGCCAGCGGCTCGGCACCAAACCCTTCCCTGTTTTCCACCGTAACCCTGCCCGTCTCCAAACCTATCCAGGGGAAGACCGACCACCGGAGTGGCCCTTCTATCTGCAGACTGTATCCAGTTTGCTTCTCAATACGATTCAAGACCTGTTTTTCAAGAGCTTCACTGTCGATTATTCTGGGCAGGATAATCGTGGCAATGATCATCAAAACGATGACGCCGACCACGCCTTTAAGCAGCCACTTCAGAACAGACATTTCACTTCTCCCGTGATTGATTTCCACATATCATCATTCGCTCCATTCAAGGTACCACATCTTCCTGGACCGTCACCATGTTTTACCGATCATTCCTGCCGGCGGACGAAACCAGGCCCTTGGCCGGGGCAGAAAACCGCCTCCTGGCCGCCGGTTCCAGCTGGATCCCCTGGGCCTGCATTTTTTGAAAAAAATATTTCCTGGTATTATGATTCATTTCATTGTAAGGCCCCACAGAATAGGTTTTCCTTATCCGGACTGAATGAGATACTTTGTACCAGACCTGGGTTACGGTATCCATGTCATCCGCTTTCAGACCCTGAAACAGGACAACAGCTCAAAATGATCTCTATATCCGTAGTACTGCCCGTCCATAACGAGGCGGAAAATATTGAAGAGCTCATCAGAGAAATCCAAGCGACCAACCTGGAGTATCCATGTGAAATAATAACCGTTGACGACGCAAGCAATGACGACACCCGGACCATCCTCAGGAATCTGCAAAAAAATATTCCCGAACTGATCGTCCTGGAACACAAAGAAAATTATGGCCAGAGTGCCGCCCTGGCCACCGGTATCTATAATGCACGGGGAGAAATCATTGTCACCCTGGACGGTGACGGTCAGAACAACCCGGCCGATATCCCCAAACTGGTGTCCCGGTTACTGGAGCAGCAACCTCCGGAACTCCAGATGGTGGCTGGATTTCGCAGGAAGAGAAACGACTCAAGATGGCGTATTGTCTCATCCAGACTGGCCAACGCAGTGCGGAGTTATCTTCTCGGGGATGGCACGCCGGATACGGGCTGCGGCCTGAAAGTCTTTTACAAAAGCACCTTTGAGCGGCTACCGTTTTTTGACCACATGCATCGTTTCCTCCCGGCCCTGGTCCAGATAAGGGGCGGTCAGGTTGTATCCCTTGAAGTCTCCCATCGGCCAAGGAAGCATGGCGCATCCCATTACGGAACCATGAACCGGTTTCTGGCCGGTATAGTGGATGTAATGGGCGTCTTCTGGCTCAAAAAACGGGCAAAAATCATAAAACTCAGGCATGAAAAAGAGAGATGACGGCAAGCGAAACCATCTGGATCGGCATAGGACTAACCGGCCAGTTTTTCTTTACCATGCGGTTCATCGTCCAGTGGATTGCCAGCGAAAGAAGCAGAAAAAGTGTCATCCCGGAGCTGTTCTGGTATTTCAGCATCACGGGGTCCCTTGTTCTGCTCACCTATGCAATTCATCGGCGGGATCCGGTTTTTATACTCGGACAGTCCATGGGTTCGGCTATCTACTTGAGAAATCTCTACTTTATACACAAGGAAAAACACAGTGAAACCATGTAGGGAACTATTGCCTCCCTTCCTCGTCATTCTCCTTCCCGGAGTGCTGTTTCTTTACTGCATGCCGCCGATGCCCATCGACGAAACACGGTACCTGGCGGTGGCCTGGGAGATGCTCCAGAACAACTCATTCATCGTTCCCCACCTCAATGGTCTTCCCTATTCCCACAAACCACCGCTTCTGTTCTGGCTTATCAACTTGGACTGGTGGATATTCGGGGTAAACGAACAAACCATCCGGGCCATCCCGATACTTTTCAGCCTGCTCAATATCCTCCTGGCATACCGTATCAGCCTGAAACTGTGGCAGGATACCCGCACAGCCAGACTGACAGCCACCGTCACTGCATCCTGCCTTCTCTACCTTGTCTGGTCCCCCCTTATCATGTTTGATATAGTTCTGACATTCTGGGTTTTGCTTGCTATCCACGGCCTGCTGAAGGCCGGACAGACAGACTCGATAAAACCCTGGCTTCTTGTCGGAGCGGCACTGGGGGGTGGCCTTTTGACCAAGGGGCCTGTCATCCTGGCGCATGTGGTACCCGTGGCCCTGCTGGGCTTTCTCTGGCTTCCGCAATCCAGGCGACTGAGCAGATGGTACGGCGGGCTCCTGCTGGCCCTTGTCCTCGGCCTGGGTCTGGTTTCCCTCTGGCTTGTCCCTGCGGTCGCAACCGGTGGGCCAAGTTACCGCCAGGATATCCTCTGGGGACAGACCGTCAACCGGGTTGTTTCCTCCTTTGCCCACCGGCACCCCTGGTGGTGGTACCTGCCCGTGATTCCCGCCCTGCTGATGCCGTGGACAATGATCGCCCCCATCTACAGGCTTCCAGGCTGGTCTGAAAATAATTCCGTCCGCTTTCCCCTGGTCTGGGCCCTGTCCTCGCTAACGGTTCTTTCCATAATCAGCGGCAAACAGGTCTATTACCTCATCCCCATGGTACCCGCCTTCGCCCTGCTCATTGCCCGCAATCTCAGCCTCGTGCCTGCCGACAGACAGGACGGGCGGTGGTCGTGGCCGCCGGCAATCGCATACATTTCTCTAGGCTTCCTGGCATACTTATTGAATAGATTGCCATTAAAAGGCAGTTCGGCCGACCTTTTGTACTTCAACACCGATTTCCTCGCTACAGGCCTGATCGTTACTGGTATTGTCTTCCTGGCCCTGAGAAAGAGAAAAACTGCAGCACTGATCACCTGGACAAGTTTGTCGTCGGCCGCGCTCATATGCTTAATACTGGTGTCTGGCACCAGGTTTTTCAAGCGTTATGATGTCAGCCAGGCGGCCTCGATTCTCAAACAAATGGAAAATCGGGGATATCTGCTGGTCAACATGGGAAAATATTATGGTCAGTTTCAGTTCATCGGCAGACTGACAAAGCCGATTGTCGTTGTTCACAATGTACAAAGTATCAGAGCCATAGCAGATACAAACAAAAAAATACTTCTTATCACCTATGAGCCCGTGGACAAACCCGTTCGACAAGAAGACGTACTGTTCCAACAGCTCTACAGGGGCAAAAAACTTGTGCTGTGGAACGAACAGGGAATAGACAAAATGCTCTGAAAATCCGGAGCAACACTGAACAAGACCTTTCACAGACAAGAACAAGGCCGACATGCAAGGAAAAGGATTAAGTCCCACAGGTAAGAAATCATGAGTCCGGAAACCGTTGTCGACATAGGAAGAAAAGCCGTAGAAACAGTTCTGCTCGCCTCAGGGCCCATGCTTATCGTTGCCCTGCTCGTAGGTCTTCTGGTCAGTACTTTTCAGGCCGCGACACAGATCAATGAGCAGACCATGACCTTTATTCCAAAAATAATCGCTGTTTTTATAACCCTTCTTATCTTCGGCCCCTGGATCATGAACCTGCTGATCACATTCACCACCGGACTGATCAGCGGGATTTCCACTGTCGGCCGGTAACACGGCATGGACCTGCAAATTATCCCCCTGGCCCAGTTCGAAAATTTTCTCATCTGCGCCTCTCGAACCGGGGCCATCATCGGCGCCATTCCGGTCTTCAGCAGCAGGCAGATCCCTCCCCAGCTGAAAGTGGGCCTCACGTTTGCCACCGCCCTGCTTCTTTTCCCGCTCATGGCGCCCTACACCCCGGACACAACATACTCTCCCCTTACCCTGGGCCTTCTCATGGCCAACGAAGTTCTCCTGGGACTTATGATCGGACTCACGGCAAACCTTGTTTTTACAGCAGTCAACTTTGGCGGCACTGTTATCGGCTACCAGATGGGGTTTGCAGCAGCCAACATCTTTGATCCCCAAACAACCCAGCAGCTGTCTTTGATGAGTCAGTTTCAAAATGTTATGGCCATTCTCATTTTTCTGGCTCTCGATGTCCACCACATGTTCTTTCGTCTCATCATCGAATCATACCAGCTTCTCCCACCGGGATATCTCAACTTCTCAAATGGTGCAGTGGAACTTCTAATGAATCTTGGGTCAAGGATGTTCATCCTGGGGGTAAAATTTTCGGCCCCGATTCTTATCATTCTCCTGCTGTCCAACATGGTGCTTGGTATCATGGCCCGCATCTTTCCTCAACTCAACGTCTTCATGCTCTCTTTTCCTCTCAATATAGGTATTGCCCTTATTGTCATAGGTTTGACACTGAACTCTGTACTTCTGGTCCTTGGACGAGAATTTGACACTCTGGGCAGAAATATTCTCCTCCTCTTCGAACTTCTGCGCTAACGTCCACGACAAAACCCCATCAACCAGGCAGTCAAAGGCCGGAATCCAACATATATCATCCCGCATAACCTTTCCGGTTCATTGTTTGCATGGCAGCCACCAGATCCCAGCCGGCAGACAGGTTCCGCCACGCCACATCTTCTTCTTCCGTAAAATACGAAAAGAATGGCAGAAGACACACCAACCGGGGAACGTACAGAATCCCCATCCGCGAAACGAAGACAGGATTTCCGCGAAAAAGGCCAGGTGGCCCAGAGCCGCGAAGTTGCCACAGCGGCATTATTCACCACCATGCTGCTGCTCTGGTGGTTCTACGCGCCGTCATTCTGGGGCCACCTGGCCAGGCTGGCCGGCTCCATCTGGGCCAGTGCAGGAACGTTTTCCATCACCCCGTCTTCTGTTCATCAGTTCTCGGTCTTTCTTCTCCAGCAGTTGGGACTGCTCATGGCACCACTTTTTCTGTTGGCCCTGGTCATTGGTTTTTTTTCGACATTTTCCCAGGTCGGATGGCTCTTTACCACCAAACCACTGATACCTGACTTCAGCAAGCTCGACCCCATCAAGGGCGTGGGCCGTTTTTTTTCCAAACGCTCACTTGTTGAGCTGATCAAGTCCACCCTCAAGGTTGTCATCATCGGTTACATCGCCTTTAGAACCATAGAGGGCGAATTTGATCGACTGCTCATCCTAATGGATGCGGAACTCATTGATTCCCTGCGATATTTTGCTGTTGTCGCCGCTAAAATAATGCTGAAGGTCAGTGGTGTCATGATTGTTCTGGCAATTATTGACTATGGCTTTGTGCGCTGGGAGATGGAAGAAAAAATGAAAATGACCAAGCAGGAACAAAAAGAAGAAATGAAGGATACAGAGGGTGATCCGCACATAAAGTCAAAAATCCGTACTATCCAGCAACAAATGGCCCGCAGCCGCATGATGGCTGCGGTTCCTGATGCCGATGTGGTCATAACCAATCCGACCAGGATAGCCGTGGCGATCCAGTATCGCATGAGCGAGATGGAAGCCCCGATAGTACTGGCAAAAGGCCAGGAACTGGTGGCCGGAAAAATTCGTGAACTTGCCCGGGAGCACAACGTCCCAATTGTCGAAAACCCTCCTGTGGCAAGATTATTGCATTCGAAAGTCGAGATAGGCCAGTCGATACCGGAAGAGCTTTTCCGGGCTGTGGCCGAGATACTGGCTCACGTATACTCACTTAAAGGACACAACACCAGGTAATGGAATCCGTCCAGCAACAGGCACTGTTCAGCCAGAAACGGCTGGGAGAATTCATGGGGCGCAGTGATATATGGGCCTCCCTCGCCCTGATCGGCATCCTGATGTTGATGATCATCCCGCTTCCGCCCCTGGTGCTTGACCTTTGCCTGTCTTTGAACATTACCCTTGCAGTGCTGATCCTTATTATCAGCCTGTACACCGAAAAAGCGGTGGAATTTTCCATCTTTCCGTCCATCCTGCTTGCAACCACACTGTTTCGCCTGTCGCTCAATGTCGCCTCCACAAGGCTGATCCTGCTCCACGGCAACGAGGGGCTTGGAGCGGCCGGTTCGGTCATCAAGGCTTTCGGGCAATTTGTGGTGGGCGGTTCATATGTGGTCGGCCTGGTTATTTTTGTCATCCTGGTCATCATCAATTTCATCGTCATTACCAAAGGCGCAGGCCGGGTCGCCGAGGTCGCTGCCCGATTCACACTGGACGCCATGCCCGGCAAACAGATGGCAATAGATGCTGACCTGAACGCCGGACTCATAAACGAAGACGAGGCTCGGCGGCGGCGGGAAGAAATCGCCAACGAGGCCAATTTCCACGGCGCAATGGATGGTGCCTCAAAGTTTGTCCGTGGTGATGCTATCGCCGGTATCATCATCACCATTATCAATATTGGTGCTGGATTCATCATCGGAGTGATGCAGAAAGGCATGCCCATGGCCGAAGCGGCCCAGAACTACACGATCCTGACCATTGGCGACGGCCTTGTGGGGCAGATTCCAGCCCTGATAATCTCAACTGCAGCAGGTATGCTGGTCACCAGGGCAGCGGGTCAGGACGATTTCGGATCCGAGCTCAAGGAACAGTTCACCCGCTACTCAAAAGCACTCTGGGTGGTTTCCTGCATCCTGCTTCTGTTTGCCCTTATCCCGGGCCTGCCTTTCTTTCCTTTCCTGGTCATCTCGTCCGCCATGGCTTTCCTTGCCTGGCGTATCGATCTGGCAGAGAAAAGAAAGCAGGACGAGACAGTCGTCAGTCCTCCAGAACCTGAAGCAATCCAGGAAGAAAATTACGAAGCCATGCTGACAGTGGATCTCCTTGAGCTGGAAGTTGGCTACGGACTGATCCCCTTTGTCGATGCCGCGCAAAACGGTGAACTGCTCCAGCGGATCCAGGGGATCCGTAAACAGTTTGCCATGAACTCTGGTTTCATCGTCCCGCCAGTCCACATCAAAGACAACCTGCAGCTCAGTCCCAACCAGTATGTGATCAGCCTTAAGGGCGTTCAGATTGCCACGGCCGAGATGATGCCGGGGTACTATATGGCCATGGATCCGGGAACCGTCACTGAAACCATCAAGGGAATACCGACCCAGGAGCCGGCGTTTGGCCTGCCCGCGGTCTGGATCACCGAAGACAAGAAGGAACAGGCCCAGATCGCAGGATACACGGTTGTTGACTGCACAACTGTCATGGCCACTCATATAAGCGAGATAATCAAACAGCACGCACACGAACTGCTTGGCCGCCAGGAGACCCAGGACCTGATTGACAACCTGGCAAAAAGCTATCCCAAACTGGTCGAGGACCTTGTACCCGGTGTCCTGAACCTGGGCACCATCATGCGGGTACTCCAGAACCTTCTCCGAGAGGGTGTGTCCATCCGAGACCTGCGAACCATCCTGGAAACCATGGCTGACTACATCCCCATGACCCAGGACACCGACGTACTGACCGAGTATGTCCGCCATGCCCTGGCCCGCTCCATCTCGTCCCAGTATGTCCAGCCTGACAACACTTTGCCGGTGATCACCTTGGACCGGAGTGTCGAGGAAACTATACAGAAATCCATCCAGCACCGGGAACACGGCAGTTTTCTGGCCCTGGATCCGCAGATTGCCCAAAAAATTCTCGACAGCCTGGGCACAATTCTCAACAATTTTCCTCCCGGCCAACAACCTGTACTGCTGGTCATTCCTCAGATCCGCCCCCATGTCAGAAGGCTGACTGAGCGCTATTATCCTAACCTGGCAGTACTCTCCCATAACGAGATCGCCACCAACATGAAAATCCAATCACTCGACACGGTGACCATCGATGCAGGTTAAAGTTTTTGAGGCCCGGGACATGGCGAGCGGGCTGAAAAAGGTCAAAGAAGCCCTCGGGCCGGACGCCCTTATTCTTTCCACAAGAACCGTCCGTCGGGGGAAACTGGGAATGCTTGGCAAGCCGGTCCTTGAAATAACAGCAGCCATTGACAAACCATGGCCTGAAAGCAGGACCGAACCGGACAGCATAGACCGCCAGGCCCTTCTCGACCCGGCCGGACAGGAACCGGTTGGCACCGAGCTGACCTATGAATCGTTGTGGAAAAACTCTGCCCCTGAGCCGGGAAAAGGTGCGGGGAACACCGCCACCTCCTCCCAGGACAGGCCGGACGCCTCAATGCGTGAGGAATTGAGCGAACTGCGCAGCCTGATACACGGTCTGAGCGAACGGCTCGCCGGAATAACCAGTCAAAGTGTCGCCAGTCCATACGTGGAACCGGAATATATCCACTCCCGCAGGAAGGAAACTGTGGAACACCCGGTCATGGATCGGCTGGCCAGACTGGGAATCAACAACGGAGCTGCGGCCACCATCGCTGAATACACCCGCCAGAGCTTTGGCGACCAGTTGCCGGACCCCGCCACTCTTGACAAATTTCTAACCCAAACCATCACCGGCCTGTTCCGGACCAGCCACCCGCTGACGGTCCGGGAAACAAAGCAACAGCGTCTGGCCCTCATAGGTCCTACCGGGGTGGGAAAAACCACCACCATAGCCAAGATCGCGGCAAACTACCTGAGCCGTCACTCGCCAAGCATCGCCCTGGTCACCATTGATACCTACCGCATTGCCGCGGTCGAGCAGCTCAAAGTCTATGGAGAGATCATGAAACTGCCGGTGGAGGTGGTCATCCGCCCCGAAGACATGGAAAAAGCCCTTGAAAAACACAGGGACAAGGAACTTGTACTCATTGACACAGCCGGACGCAGCCCACATAACAGCATGGATATCGAGGAAATGGCCGGCTTTCTGCGGCCTCATTTTGAAATTGAAAACCACCTGGTCCTTTCGGCGACCACAAGAGACGAAGAGCTCGATACCATTATCCGCCGCTTCTCAAGCCTGCCCATAGACCATTTTATCTTTACCAAGGCAGACGAGTGTTCCCAGCTGGGTGTACTGCTGAATCTGCACATCAGGCAAGGAACCCCGATCTCGTTCCTGACCAACGGACAGCGCGTGCCAGAAGACATCATCACCCCGGACCCCGAGACCATCGCAGGGATGATCATGGACACAAACAGGACTCTGCATCATGGCTGACAACGCAGTAGATTACAACGACCAGGCCCAAACCCTGAGGGCCCGCAACTTCGACAATCCAGATTTATCCGGCCAGGCCGGCCATACGACCAGAGTTTTTTCCGTCACCAGCGGTAAAGGCGGGGTCGGCAAAACAGCAGTGGTTGCCAACACGGCCGTTCTGCTGGCCCGCATGGGCAAACGCGTCCTCATACTGGATGCAGACCTGGGACTTGCCAATATAGATGTGGTGTTCGGCCTGGCTCCGAGCTATAACCTCAATCATTTTTTTTCCGGCGACATCGACCTTGAGTCAATTCTGGTCCGCGGACCGGAAGGCATAATGATTCTTCCGGCCGGTTCCGGGGTCCAGCGTTTCACCAAGCTTGACTCCAGGCAGAAAATGCGCCTGCTCGAGGCCCTGGATTCCATGCACAGCAAATTCGATGTCGTACTGATTGACACCGAAGCGGGTATCTCCGAAAACGTGACCTACTTCAACACCGCGGCCCAGGAAATCCTGGTGGTCACCACCCCGGAACCGACCGCCATCACAGATGCCTATGCTCTCATGAAACTGCTGTCCACCCAGTATCATGAAAAACACTTCAACCTCATAGTCAACTGCATTCGCAGTGAAGACGAAGCCCTGGATGTGTTCCGCAAGCTGACCATGGTCGCCAACCGATATCTTGACATATCCATCGACTACCTGGGATCCATCCCCATGGACCGGCAAATGGTCGACGCCATCCGCAAACAGAAAGTCATAGTCGAACTGCACCCTGCCAGCAGGACCAGTGCGGCTTTTGAAAACATAGCCCGGGCCATGATCGAAGAAACACAGCATCTCGAACCTAAAGGTTCCATACAGTTTTTCTGGAAAAGACTCCTGGATTTCGGCAAATAAGCCCCGAATCGGGACCGAGTCCAAGGGGTTTGATATTGCGACAAACCAAAATTCAAAAACGAAAACGTAAACCTGTTGCATCAACAAGTATAAAAATGATTCCTCAAGTCCCGCCACTGGATGATCGTTCCTTGCTTATCCGCGAGCACATGCCTCTCGTAGAGCTGCTTGTGGAAAGGATGGTCCCGCAAGTTCCTTCGTTCATGTCCAGAGACGACATGACCAGCGCCGCCATGGTGGGGTTGATCGATGCCGCCAACCGGTTCGATGAATCCAAGGGGGTCAAGTTCAGAACCTTTGCCGAGTACCGGATACGCGGGGCCATACTCGACGAAATGCGTAAACAGGACTGGTTCTCCCGTTCCCTGAGGGAGAAACAGAACCGCCTCACCCAGACCATGCTCCGACTCGAACGTCAACTCGGACAGTCACCGAGTGAAGAAGAGATGGCTGAAGCGCTGGACATGACCCTGGACGAGTATCACGATCTCCTTGGCCAGGTCAGCCATCTTGGATGCGTCAGTCTGCACCAGACCCTGGATCACACCGAGGAGGGCCGCAACTTCCTCGACAGCCTGGAAGATCACGAGGGCCCGACCCCCCTGGAGCTGATCGAAAATCAGGAACTGACCAGACTGCTTGCCGAACTGCTCGAAGAGCTGACCGAAAAGGAACGGCTGGTCATCGCTCTCTACTATTATGAAGAATTGACCCAGAAAGAAATCGCCGAGGTCATTCAGGTTTCTGAGGGGAGGGTATCACAGCTCCACAGCCAGGCCCTTTTGAAGCTGCGTGTCAAGCTGCTCAACGCGGACTTCTACGACGGTTAACAGAGTCCCAACTAGACGTCATGACTCCAATGATCACCACCTCTTCCGAATTGTGGACAACATCCTGGCTCCTCGTGCTCTTTCTTCTTCTTGTCATGGTGATTTTCTCTCTTCGAAGAACAGTGCGAAAGCAGCACAAAGAGATCACCCGGCTGGAAACAACCCTGCAGGAAACCCGGGAAAAAATAAACCGGCTCGAGACCAGCCGCCGGGAACAGGAAGAGTTCATCGACACCCTGGCAAGTGCGGAAATCACCACCAGGCTGCAAAAACCCCGCCTCGCCCTGCACCAGAACGGCAGCGCAGAGCCGCCGGAGAAGTACCGTTATGCAGCCAGCATGGTCCAAAACGGTATGACCATCGACGAAATTTCCTCCATACTGGGCATTGCCCGAGCGGAGGCAAGGCAACTGGTCACCCTGGCAAGAATGGCCTCGCGCGGCTAAAGATTACCCGGGATAGTGACGAAAGAATCAAAGAGCAACCTGTCACAGGTTCCACGTGTCCGGAGAACCCGGGCAACAAAACAGGACACAAGAGTTATGGTATCAGGAAAATACAGTGCTCTTTCAGGTGCAGTGGCCAGGGAACAGGCCATGTCCACCATCAGCAACAATCTTGCCAATGTATCAACCTCTGGCTTCAGGAAAGACCGGGTTTCTTTTGAATCCCTGCTCCGTGGCCGCCAGCAGGTGAACGAAGCCAAAGGGATAAACTTCACCAGAATCCGTAAGATCGGGACAGACTTCACCCCTGGCCCCATGCGCCAGACAGATAACCCCCTTGACCTTGCCATTGACGGAAAGGGTTTTTTTATGGTCCAGGACCAAACCACCAGCTATCTCACCCGCCAGGGTCATTTCATCGTCGATCAGGATGGTTTCATCAAAACCCCTGCCGGACACAACCTGCTCGATGACGGTGGCGGACCGGTGCAGATAAGTGGTTATTCCGGAAAAAGCATCATTATCGACAACAACGGCAATATCTCGGTGGACGGAACGGTTGAAAGCAGGGTGCAGATCTATACCGTGGATGATCCCGACCAGCTTAAGAAGGCGGGACATTCCCTGTTTACCTTCGATGGAGCCATACCGGTTCCGGACCCTGAAAGCCGGGTAGTCCAGGGGCACCTTGAACTCTCCAACGTCAATATGATGGAGGAGATGGTCCTGATGATCAATACATTACGTAAATACGAGGCCTATCACAAGGCCATGAAAAGCTATTCGAAGCTGGGCGAAAAGCAGAGCGAGCTTGGCACTGTTGCATGACAGGAAAAAGTACCAGCGTAAACGACAGCCAACTGCTTGAAACTCACGGGAGACAACTATTATGAGATCGCTGTGGACAGCAACTACCGGCATGGGGGCTCAAAACCTCAACATGGATGTTATTGCCAACAACCTGGCCAATGTCGGGACCACCGGCTTCAAAAAAAGCAGAGCCGACTTTCAGGATCTGCTCTACCAGGCCATCAAGGTTCCTGGCAGCCCGACGTCGGAGGAAACCAGGTCCCCCACCGGCATCCAGGTCGGTCTCGGAGTACGCACCGCCGCTGTCCAGAAAGTGTTCAGCCAGGGTGAACTGATCCAGACCGGCAACCCCCTTGACGTGGCCATCGAAGGGGAAGGATTTTTCATGGTTGCCATGCCCAACGGTATTACCGGCTACACCAGGGCCGGGGCACTCAAACGCGACGGCGACGGTCGATTGACAACCTCCGATGGTTACCCGCTGGATCCGGAAATCGTCATCCCCGATAATGCAAGACAGATCACCATCAGCGAAACCGGTATTGTCAGCGCTCTCCTGGGAGATGACACCACGGCCACCCAGCTTGGAAACATCGACCTGGCCACATTCACCAACAACTCGGGCCTCCTCGCCATCGGCCAGAACCTGTTCCGGGAAACCGACGCCTCGGGCGCCGCCACGGTTGGCACGCCGGGGACCGACGGTCTCGGTATTCTTCTGCAGACCTATCTCGAAAGTTCCAATGTCAACATGGTCGAGGAAATGGCCAACATGATTACCGTTCAGCGGGCCTTTGAAATCAACTCCAAGTCCGTAACCACCACAGACGAAATGATGCGCACAACGGTCAATATGGTGTAACCTGAAATGTTTCTGGTTAAATCTGTCTTTCTCCTTCTTCTTGTTGTTCTCCCGGCTATAACCCAGGCTTCATCCCTGGTGGTGACCTTCAGGGAAAAAGCCGTGGTACAGGCGGACAAAATCACCCTGGGGGACATAGCCACTCTGAACCCGGAGAACGACCAGACCCGCTCCATTGCCAGCCTCCTGGTCGGCCGCGCACCTCTACCAGGCCAATCCAGGAAACTTCAGGCTGAAGACGTGATCCGCCGACTGGCCGGTGACCAGCGGCTGCAAGACGCATATTGGCAGGGATCCGGCAATATCATCGTGGAGCGTGACGGCATTGTCATAGACAGGAAACAAATACAAAAGATTCTGGCAGACTACCTCCAGCAAAACCTGAACAAACTGCCCAGGGGCCAGATACGTTTTTCCTCTCTACGCATTCCGGCCCCATTCACATTGCCGTCCGGAAGGCTGAACTGGAAGGTCGTCCCTTCAAGACCTGAAATAATCGGCAGCTCCAGTTTTTCGATCATCTTTAAAGTGAACGGAACCACTGTGCGTAACTGCACTGTCCGGGGCAGAATTGAAGTCCTGGCCAGGGTAGCCACCGCTGCTGTTACCCTGCGCCGGGGACAGATTGTAACCGCAGACAAAATTCGCATGACCAGACAAGATATCGCCTCCCTGCAGGACCCTTTCTTCAACCCTGACAATATCATCGGGATGCAGGTCCGCTATACCCTGCACGCGGGAAAAGCAATCGAGCATCGGCATGTTGAAGAGCCACCGGTTATCCGCAAGGGAGACCTGGTCAAGATTATTGCCAGCCGCAGCGGTCTCCAGCTGACGGCCACCGGCATGTCGCGCATGGATGGTCGTCCCGGTGATGTTGTTCGGGTACAAAACATGAATTCTGGAAAACTGATCTACTGCCGGGTGGATGCCCCTGGTCTGGTTTCTGTGGAGTTTTAACCATGAAACAGCTTTTCATTCTTTTCTTCTCATCTCTTCTGGTGCTCACCGGCTGCGCTTCCCGAGAACCTCGGATCGTAAAAATTCCGGACACCCTCGAACCCGTTATGAGTGCACCACCAGGCACCAGGTCGCCCGGCTCGTTATGGCCCGGTGAGCGTGAGGGATTGTATGCCGACGTCAAAGCAAGGCGAGTTGGAGATATTGTCACCATCACGATCAAGGAAGAAGCCAGGGCCAGCAAGGAAGCTTCCACCCAAAGCGGACGCGACACTTCCATGTCTGCCGGTATTCCCGCTCTTTTCGGCCTTGAAAAATCCATCATGGCCAAAAATCAGAAAGTGGACATGACCACTCTGCTTGACGCAACTTTCAGCAACCAGTTCAAAGGATCTGGCAAAACCATGCGCAAAGAGGACCTGGTTGCCACCCTGACAACCCAGGTAATCAAAGTTTACCCCAACGGAACCATGAAAATAAGGGGCGGCAAATCCATCATCGTCAACAATGAGGAGCAGATTATCTATCTGACAGGAATCGTCCGGCCCGAAGACATAACAGCAGACAACACCATTGACTCCAGTCATATCCTCAATGCCAGGATAGCATATACCGGAAAAGGAGCATTGTCCGACAAACAGAAACCGGGCTGGCTGATGCGGATTGTCGACAATGTATGGCCTTTCTAAATGACCTTTCCCGGACAGACAGACGACAACTGATATGGCCATGAAACAGACTTCATTTAAAATGTATACGGTGGTCCTGACGATACTCTTTTCGTTGCTTGCCGAATCATGGAGCCAGGCTGCCCGGATCAAGGACATCGCCGATATTCAGGGTGTCAGGGAAAACCAGCTGATCGGTTATGGCCTGGTCATCGGTCTCAATGGAACCGGAGATGACATCAAGAAATCTGTTTTCACCAAACAGGCGATGATCAACATGGTCAAGAGACTGGGCCTGGCCCTGACCCCGGAAACATTTGACCAGATGAAAACAAAAAACGTGGCCTCTGTCATGGTCACAGCTTCCCTGCCCCCGTTTGCCCGTCCCGGAACAGCCATTGACGTAACCGTTTCCTCCATGGGTGACGCCTCGAGTCTGGCCGGCGGCTCACTCCTGATGACCACCCTCAAGGGGCCTGACGGCAAGGTTTACGCTGTGGCCCAGGGCCCGCTGAACGTTGGAGCGATCTCGTACGGAGGCAAGACGGCCAAGGTCCAGAAAAATCACCCCACCGTGGGCCGCATTCCGGGCGGTGCGGTTATCGAGCGGCCGATCGACTACCGACTCCCAGACACCGGCAACCTGCTCTACCAGCTCCGGCAGCCGGACTTTACCACCGCGGCCAGGATGACAGAAGCGATCAACTCCCGGTTTGGCCAGGATACCGCCCACTCGATGGACTCGAGTTCGGTCCGGGTCAAAATGCCGTCGGCATACCAGGGCGATGTGGTGTCCTTTGTCGCCGATCTTGAAAAGATCGAAGTCCAGACCGATGCTCCTGCAAGAATCGTGGTCAATGAACGCACCGGCACCATCGTCATGGGCAGAGACGTACGGATCTCCACCGTAGCCGTGTCCCATGGCAACCTGAACCTGGTGATCACCGAGCCAATCGAAGTTACACAGCCCAACCCCCTGGGAGAGGGGCAGACAGTGGCTGCGCCACGGACAACCATCAATATGAGCGAGGATCAGGGAAACATGGTGGTGCTCGAAATGGGCGTCTCCATTGGCGATATCGCCAAGGCCCTGAACGCGATAGGCGCAACACCCCGCGACCTGATCGCTATTTTCCAGGCCATCAAGGCCGCCGGAGCCCTTCAGGGAGAACTTGTCATACTGTGAAAACCATGAACCTGCAGATTGATCCCCGAACCGTTATCAGTCCCTCAACAAATCCTGCGCCGAAGGAGACAAAAAATGATCCTGAGACCTTGAAAAAGCTCTGCCAGGATTTTGAGGCGATCTTTATCCAGTACCTCCTGAAATCAATGCGAAAGACCGTACCGGAGGGCGGCCTGTTCGACAAAGACAATGCCCATGATATTTACCAGGACATGCTTGACAGCCAACTCGCGGCTGAAATGGCCCGGACCCAGAGCACAGGCATGGCAGACACCATGTACCGGCAAATGCAGAGACTGCTGGACAAAAACGAAAATACACTCTGATGACTGCAAAACATTCCAGAACCCATATTGCCGGGAATGCTGGAGCGCTGCCAGCCGAAATGACTCAGCCAAAAAAAAATTTTTTTGTATAAAGATATTTTTTCTTGCTGTCGATACGATAAGTAAGAGAAAGAAAATAAACTGCAGTGATTCGCAAGATCGAATCACAGACAGGATGAAAATCAGGTAAAGCAAGAAGCTCTTAAAACAAAAAAAGACCTGATTTCAGTAAATTAAAGGTGAGCATCATGACAGTCAACTTTTTCGGAGTCCAAGGGTTTGGCCAGGTCGGCGGAGTCCGCAAGACAGATTCCCCCGGAGGTCCTCAAAAAGCAGAAAAAGGTGAAAAAGGACAATCAACCACCTTTGCCACCGCACTTCAGGGTGCATCCGAAATGCAGGCAACGACCCCCACACAAAACACAGAACGGGCAGCCAGGGTACAGGCGCTCAAAGAACAGGTCAGCAACGGCTCGTACCAGCCGGATCTCGACCGGGTGGCTTCAAGCCTGCTCAAGTTTCTGGTGGAGGAAGGTTAACGCCATGACCAGGGAAACCGTGCGCCAGCATCTCATCCGGCTGCGGGACCTCATCCGTGAAGAACGGGAACATGCCAAGAACATGGACCTTGAGGCCATGGCCCGTTTGAGAAAGGAGAAAGAGGCCCTGATCCAGGTTCTCGATACGGTCAAGGACCTGCATCCCGACGATCATGAATACGCCCGTCAGGTCAGGATGGAAAACAGGCGCAACGCCTATCTTTTCAAGTCAACACTGAACTGGATCCAGGAGACCATGGAATTTTTCGGCCGCAGGACCGTGCCAGCCATCTACGGCCAAACTGGCCAAACCATGGCCCCACCGGTCAACGGTCGTCTGCTCTCCGGCAAAATCTAAACAACCCGCTGCCAGCCTTCACCATATAGCCTGGCCCGACACGGGCCAAAAAGAATATCAGTCCCAGCTGTCGCCTTTGCAGCTCACCGACCCCTGCAAAGCTGTCTCGACTGTAGCTCTCTCCTTCTTCGCTCCCTTTTTTTTCATTTTCCAGTCCCGCTGCAAATCAAAGCTGCTCTAAACATCTACCTCTTTTCTGCCGATATGATAGGCAGGTAGTGCCTCTGGCCCCATGACTGACGCTGGGGTCTCCAAAAAGCCTCGATATCCTTAACAGGGACACAAAGACATGGGCGGACTTCTCACAGCATTGAATGCAGGCAAGACAAGCCTGTCGGTTAATCAGAAATCCATCGAAATTGTCGGTAATAATATCGCCAACGTCAACACGCCGGGCTACTCCCGGCAACGGGCCGAGCTGACACAGATCCCGGCGGTGAACTGGGGAGACTTTTTCGTCGGCCAGGGCGTAACGGTCACCGATGTGAAGCGCGACTACGATGTGTTCATCAATCGCCAGCTCCAGGAAAAAAACATTGATTATGGCGAGGAGCTGGGAAAATCCAATTCCCTGGCCGAGCTCGAGCGTATATTCAGCATTTCGGAAGACAACCTGGCCTCGGAAATAGACCGATTCTTCGACGCCTGGCAGCAGCTCGCAGCCAACCCGAGCGGTCTCGTGGAACGGGACACGGTTATCCAGCGGGGCCAGCTCCTTGGTGACGCCTTCAAAACCAGTTACGACGAACTGGAAAATGTCCGTCAAAACATCAACAACTCCATTCTTTCCAAGGTAGACACCATCAACGAACAACTGAACCAGATAGCGGAAGTAAACGATCGTATCCGCCAGGTGGAAACATCAGGTCAAACCGCCAACGCGGCCAGAGACCAGAGAGACCTGCTGATTCAGGATCTTTCCCAGACATTGGGAGTACAGACATATACCGACAGCAACGGCATGCTGAACGTGCAACTGCCAGGCGGGCTGCCTCTTGTCCAGGGGGGGCAGGCAATGAAGATCGAGGTTGTCATGAATGGCAGCGATGTCAACCTGCAGGTCAACATTGCCGGATCAACCCAGGACATAGGCCTGAACCAGCTTGGCGGAGAGATGAAAGGCCTTTTTTATATGCGCGATGTATTCATCGGGGACCTGCGCGACAACCTTGACACCCTTGCCACCGAAATCGCCAACTCAGTAAACCAGGTTCATCAAAACGGTACCGGACTGGATGGTTCCACAGGACTGAACTTCTTTGTCGATCCCGCAACCCTGGATCCAGAAGATCATCCCAGCCGTAACCTGACAGTACAAATCACCGATGCCAGCCAGCTGGCTGCCGGTGGCCCCACCGATCCGCCAGGAACCCCTGCTCCTCCCGGAGACAACACCAACGCCCTTGCCATGGCAGCTCTCGAGCGGCAGGCAATCGCAGGTTTGAACGGGGACACCTATGATGCCTACTTTTCCAAGATGGTTTCAACCGTAGGAATCGAGGCCAACCGTAACGACCTGGCACGTAATGGTGCAGAAGACGCCCTTGTCCAGCTGCAGAACTTGCGGGATGGATACTCAGGCGTATCTCTGGACGAAGAAATGATTGACCTGGTCCAGTACCAGAGAGGATTCGAGTCGTCGGCAAAATTCCTGAGCACCATTGACGAAATGATGAACTCTCTCCTCCAGATGAAGAGGTAAACCATGAAGGCCACCCAGGGAACCACCTACAGAATGCTGGGCTCACGCCTGGACGATATCACGACCCGTCTTGAAGAACTGCGGAATATCGGCGCAACCGGCAAACGGCTCATCAAGCCTTCCGATGATCCTTCGGCCATTCGTCCGGTTCTCTCGATGCGAAAACAGATCAGCAATGTGGACCGCTACCTGGAAACCATGGCTACTTCGGCAGATACCATGCAGGCCACAGATGGTTTTCTGGAGCATGTGGAAAGAATCATGCAACGAGCCAAGGAAATAGCCATCAACGCGGCCAACGCAACCCTTAACTCCGAAGACCGGGCAGTGTTGGCCGATGAGCTGAAGAATATCCAGGAAGAACTGGCCGACACAGCCAATGGAATCATAAACGACCGATACATATTCTCCGGCTTTGAAGACAAAACAATCCCTTTTGTCAAAAACGATTCCTTCGACCCGGACCTGTATGATCCAAACGACTCAACCACCTGGCCCTACACCTACCAGGGAGACAACAACCACGTTTATCTTGAAATTTCACCTGGCGAAAAAATACAGACAAACCTGACCGGGGCGGAACTGTTTATTGGGGACTCAGACCTGGACGGTTCCGTTGACAGTGACCGGGTCGATATTTTCGCTGTTCTGGCCCTGACCGAGGACGCCATCAGAAGAGGCGACATGGATGCGCTCAATGTTCAGCAAATCCAGCTTGACAAGGCGGCCGAACAAAACCGGCGGCTTCGCAGTCAGATGGGCAACAGGGCCGCCAGAATAGATGAAGCGATCCTGCACCAGCAACAGGTTAAAATTGACCTTAAACAGATCCTTTCCAGATACGAAGACGCAGATGCCATCGAGGCATTCAACGCAATCATGGAACAGGAAACTGCTTACGAGGCGGCTCTCAGCATAACTTCTAAAATCTCCAGGCTATCAATCCTTGATTTCATGTAACGCAAACGCTCACAGGGGCCCTATCTTTGCACGGTTGTGCCTGACCAATACTCGCAAATCGCGCGAAACCGCTTTCTCCGAATACGCACTGCGCTGAGGCCCCTTCTCCAAACTCCTGGTGCAGAGATTGAGAATACGGTTGTAATTATAAGAAATCTATCCCATACTGTAAGGACATGAAAAAACGCATCATATCAGGATACGTAATGAAAGGCGGTCACCGGTCGCGCCCGGCCGCAGACACACAGGTGCCGGAAGATCACCGGTCGGTAACCGCATGGGAGCAGCGATTTCACAAAGGAGAACAACTCTCCACCGCCTCCATCCTGGTATCAGGAATCATTGACCATTCAGAGATGTCAATGCGTCAACACTGCTGCTCGTATCAAAAATACAAAACCAGCACCTGGAACTGAGGTGCGGACAGGAGTAACCCCATCATGCTGGTTCTGACCAGAAAGCCGGGAGAAGGTATCGTCATCGGCGACAACATTGTTGTCAAAATCATCGAGTCCAAGGGAGGCTCCATCCGGATCGGTATTGAAGCTCCCCGGACGACGAAAATATACCGCCAGGAAGTTTACGACCGGATTTGCCAGGAAAACATAGAAGCTGCCCGCTGGGATATTACAGACCTCGATAATCTCAGCGATTCTCTTGCAACCAGGACGGTAAAAAAATGACGCTTAAAAAAATAATAACCCGCTTTGGCGAGGTGGAATACGACCCTGAAAAAACAATTTATTTTCCGGAAGGACTCGTAGGGCTCGAAGATCTCCAGCACTTCATTGTCATGCCCAACAAGAAAGAAGGGCCCCTGTTCTGGATCCAGTGCGTCGACAACCCGGAGTTTGCCTTTGTCGTAACCGATCCAACCAACTTTTTTCCCGATTACGCAGTCCCGGAACCAGGTGAAGATATCCTCAGCAGGCTTGAGTCTGACCAGGAGTCCAAGCTTTTCGTTCTGGCCATAGTTACAGTGCACCCGGATCAACAAATCACCCTGAACCTGAAAGCCCCACTCTTATTTGCTCCCGAAAGCAACCGTGCGGTCCAGGTGATACTGGAAAACTCTCCCTATGATGTCAGGACTCCGCTGCCCAGGGTGGAACCCTCTGGAAAGTAAAAAGCAAAAAGAACCAGGATGATGTTGCTGGCAACAGAGCCAGCAAGGAGTCCTGAAAACTTCCACTTTAATTGAGGACTCCGGCTCTGCTCCCAACGCCCCCCAAGATCCTCGATTCAAAACTTGAGCTGAACAGGCAGGCATGCAGGGTCACAGCAAGGATACAAATCAACCGGAACGAACAGTCGCATTTATTGTGGCCCGTCTCGGGTCATCCAGACTTCCGGCAAAACAGTTCCGGAAAATCGGCCACAAAACACTCATTGACCACCTTCTTGATGAACTCAAAAAATGCCGACATATCGATGAGATAGTCCTTGCCACATCAGACGAACCTGAAAACATCCCCCTCTTGTCCTGGACCAGAAAGCACGGGATCTCTGCGTACAGTTACCAGGGAGACGTTAATCGTGTGACCACCAGGCTGAGGAAAGGAGCGGAAAAATTCTCGGCAGACATATGCGTACTTGTCAGCGGCGACTGCCCCCTGATCCATGCTCCGGCCATTGATCGACTGATTTCAGCAATCAAGTGCCATCCTGAGGCGGACTTTGTCACAGCCGGACAGAACAAACCAGGAAACTACCCTGCCCTGCAAGGTGTCCTGGTTGCCAGAATTAAAGCCTGGCAACGTGCCGATGATCTGTCGGATCGTCCGGCCCTGAAGGAACATCATTTCCCGATTCTTCATCAGCGGCCAGATCTTTTCACCTGTCACAGGATCACGTTGCCAGAGGAAATCCATGCCCCGTTCCACCATCGATATTCTATTGACACCTGGGCGGATCTCGAATTTCACAATGCGTTGTACAATGCTCTTGCCGCCCGGGGTTCTGCCTACAGCCTCTCTGCAGCCATTGGTCTCCTGCAGCAGGACCACTCTCTTCTGGACATCAACAGTCACGTCCACCAGAAAGGGGTTGAGGAGAGCAGCAGAAAGGTTCTTGTGGTGGTGGATGCCGGTGAAGACTACGGATACGGACATCTCATGCGGAGCCGTGAGCTGGCCCTGCAGATCACGGAACGGCTTGGATGGCCGTGCACATTCCTGTCCGGTGACCAGGAAGCACGAAGCTCTCTTCAGGCAGTGGGGTTTCCTCTTCTTCCCATGGACATCACGATATCGGATCTTTTCGATCCTGAAAAAAACGTCCGGCTTCCTTCCTTTGATCTTATAATCCTGGACCTGAACAGTGATAATACCCTGCCATGCAGGTGGAGAGAAGCTCTCTCAAACGAGACAAAGGTCGTCGTCCTGGACAGGATCGACGACTGGACCCAAGAATCGGATCTTGTTATTATCCCGGGCGTTACAGCGCAAATCCTGACCAACAAAACCACCGGCGAAAACCCTGCAATCCTTGCGGGCCGCGACTATGTGATTCTTCGCCGGGAGATCAGCAGGATGACAAGGAACAAGGTTGCAAAGGACATTGACCTGTTGGTCTATCTGCACCACAAATGGCAGCAAGACGTGATCAGAAAGTTCGCAGGAAAGACGGATCTCTCTGTGCACGTCATAGAACAACAATGTACCAATTTCCATCATCTCCTGGCCCGGAGCCGGGTCTTGCTGAGCGGATTTGGAGTCTCCTTTTACGAGGCTGTTGCCTTGGGCACCTATCCGGTAACCTGGCCGTTTTCCGCTGCCCATGATCGTGATGCCCGATCTTTCTACAGAAACCTTGGACTCAAACCAATCATGGTGCCAGATGACCTGCGTGAGGACGAACTTGCCAGGATAATCAACATGGCCCTGGGCGAACAGACAGGAGACACCATGAAAGACGGCACCCCGAACATTGTGCGTAAAATAAAGTCACTCTTCGAGCAGCCATAACATGACTGTCAGCTTCATTGCCGAGGTATCCAGCAACCACAATCAGGATCTCGAGCGCTGTTATCGCTTTATCGAAACAGCCGCATGGATAGGGTGCACCGTTGTCAAATTTCAGTTGTTCAGAATAGACCAACTTTTTGCCCCCTCTGTCCTCCGGCGCAGTGCCGAGCATCGAAAAAGAAAACAGTGGGAACTGCCCACCGAGTTTCTTCCTCTTCTCCATGAAAAATGCGTGGAACATGATATTGCTTTTTCATGTACGCCATTCTATCTGGAAGCGGTGAACGAGCTGGCTCCGTTTGTCAGTTTCTACAAGATCGCATCCTACGAACTGCTCTGGAAAGATCTCCTGATCGCCTGTGCCGAAACCGGCAAGCCAGTTGTTCTTTCCACCGGCATGGCGACCATGGAGGAAATTGCCGAGGCAGTCACGACATTACGGGAAGCAGGTTGTCGCGACATCACGCTCCTTCATTGCGTCTCTGCCTACCCGACG
>NZ_JBPMMS010000043.1:0-19550 GCF_054025815.1 Desulfolithobacter sp.
CGGGACCTGGGCCGACTGCCGCTCATCCTGCCGGACGGCGTGGCCGATGGTTCCATGCCGACCCTCCTGGCACATACCATGCCGGCGGACGACCTGCTGCCCCATGCAGCGGCGGACCGGAAACAGGAGGAAACGTGGATTCTCAAGTTCATCGTCAGCCGCGGCAGGATCCGGGATGTCCAGGTCGTGCCGGCCATGGTGACCCTGCAGGCCGAGGAAGATGGCGTGATGCTGGTGAGCGGCCATTGCGATCCACAGCAGGTGGCAACGGGAGAGTGGCTCTTCCGCTGGCAGTCGGCCCGCTGGTCGGTGTCGCCGCTGGCCGGCCAGTATGGTGTGGACAATGGTGTGTTCTGGGCCGCTTTTTCCGTCGATGGCCTGGCTGATCCGTTGCAGGGAGAGCTGGTGATCCGTGTCCTGGTCACAGAATAGTCCCTGCAGCCCCGAAACCCGCCACTGGGGTCAGCTTGAGGTGCTGCTGCGCCGGCCAGCCCGATTTCGCCGCCCCACCAAATCCGGGGACACCACCAAATGGACAAATCCGGGGACACCATACCTATTTTCTGGAAAATAGGTATGGTGTCCCCGGATTTGTCCCCGGATTTGCTTTTTATCTTGTCTCCACCCATGGCGATCTCAGCACTGTTGACAGGGGCGTCGAAAAATCATAGAATCAGGCAGGAGGTGAACAATGCGCCGTCGAAAAAAAAAGAAACCGTTCTTCACCACGGATACGCCGGTCTGCCTGGCCATCTTTCTCATGCTCTGCTGGGCCGTGTTCAGCGACACTGTCAGCCATGGATGCGGGGCCTGTTTTTTTGCCGCGGCCTTTTTCGGTTTCCTCGGCTATTGCGCCATGAACTGCTTCGTGGATGTGCACAGGTTCCTGTACGACCATGAACACGGACTCAGAAAAAATCGGCGGTATTCCTGATCGCAGCCAGAAACAGGCTCCACCCGTAATCCCAGACCCGATGATGACCGAGTAGGATGAGGCGGCAGGCGATCTCGTCTATTCGATCGACCTGATCCCCGCCTTGTACAGCCGCTCCATTGCGGCTGCATAAATAGGGTTTACCTCTGCGACCTCGTCGAAGAGGACCTCGATTTCCGACAGACCGACATCGCTGTTCTCAAGATCCGCCAGTTCCAACTTCGTACAAATCCGGGGACACCAAATCCGGGGACACCACACCAAATCCGGGGACACCATACTTATTTTCCAGAAAATAAGTATAAAATAAGTATGGTGTCCCCGGATTTGCGGATTTGGTGTCCCCGGATTTGTGTCCGGATTTGCGGATTTGTGTAGGGCTTGATATTTTGTATCCTGCGGGATACAGTAAGACTATGAAATATGAACTGCGCAGCACGAGACAATTCGATAAATGGCTGGCTGGGCTTAAAAAGAAAGACCGGTTGACCTGGGCCAGGATCCTGAACAGGATCAACAATGCCGCAGAAGGAATTTTTGGCGACCACAAGCGAGTCGGCGACGGCATTGTCGAGCTTCGCATGTTTTTTGGGCCTGGGTACCGGGTATATTTTACGATTTATCTTACAACAATTATCCTTATTCTTGCCGGAGGCGACAAGTCGAGCCAGGGAAGAGACATCGAACTTGCAAAGCGACTTATCAACGACCTGGAGGACTGAAACATGACTGTAAAAACAAAAAGATTCGACGTTGCAGAGCATCTGGAAACACCGGAAGACATCAAGCTGTTCCTCAAGGTTGCCGCCGAGGAAGGTTCTCCTGAAGAGTTTATCATTGCCCTGAATACAGCGGCCAGGGCGGTAGGGATGACCGAGGTCTCCAGACGTGCCGGCGTCACCAGGGCCAGCCTCTATAAATCACTCTCCGGAGAAGGTGATCCCAAGTTCAGTACCATCAGCAGGATCACTCGCGCTCTCGGCTGCAAGCTGGTTGTGGCATGAAAGGTGGCTCTGCCGGCCAGCATGGCGTGGACAGTGGTGTGTTCCAGGCCGCTTTTTCCGTAAACGCTCTGGCTGATCCGTCGCAGGGAGAACTGGTGATCCGTGTCCTGGTCACAGAATAGTCCCTGCAGCCCCGAAACCCGCCACTGGGGTCAGCTTGAGGTGCTGCTGCGCCGGCAGCCCGATTTCGCCGCCCCGTTGCTGCTTACGCCACCAGCCACCATCCCGGACCCGGAAACCGTCCATGCCCTGACGGAGATCGCCGGCAGCGCAGGGCTGGAGGAACTCCTGGCAAAACACCTGCTGGCCGGCCTGCTGCTTACGCCCCTTACCGAAAGAATGACCTGCCCGCGGGAGATCCGCGATCCGATTCTCCGCCGGCTGCAGGATATGGACCCGGACATGGCCTTGGGCAGCCACTGGATCCGGGTGCCCATTCTTACGGTACAGGGCAGGAAAGCCTGCCTGGTCTGGATGCTGCTGGCCCGGCTGCCGCAGGGCCGACAGGTTCGGTGTCTTGGCAGGCCTGTACCGGACAGCGGGACCAGGGAGGATGTCCGTCGCGCCCTGGAGCAGGCTGACCCGGAGCACGGCTTCTGCTACTGGTTCCTGCAGCAGGATGGTGCGCCACCGGTCAGCGGCGGTTCCCTTGCCCTGCCTGTCGTCCTGGCGGCCTTGCTGCTGAAGGAGAAAAAAGAGTGGCCCGGCGGCCTGTATGCCACCGGAACCCTTGCTGACGGGGGTGTCATCGGTCCGGTCGGCCATGTGCGGGAAAAATACCGGGCCGCGGGCCAGGACTGCCGCCTCTTTCTCCTCCCGGTCGAGGGCAGGCTCCATGCCGACAGGCCCTCGGCATGGTTTGCCTGCCAGGGCCTCGATGATGCCTGGTTCGCGGTGCGCCTCCATGCAGGTGGTGTCGGCGCCGGCAGCATCGCCCTCTGCCGGGCCGCCTGTTGCAGTGTCCGTGAACTTATGGCCGGCTTCCATCGCCTGCCCCTTGCCTTCCTGCGCAGCGCGGCCTGCGCCGAGCTGCTCCGGCAGGCCGGAGAGGAGATCCCCGGCTCCCTGCCCCTGCTTGCCGACACTCTCTGGCGCTGCAGCAGTGATATGCTGCGGGGTCCCATCCTGGCCGACCTGCTGAGCCCCGACGATATCCGTGTTCTGCCGGCAGGCCATGCCGATCCGCCGCCGGACCCGGTCTATGCCGCCTTCAGGTGGTGCCTGGCCCGGATCAGCCTTGCCAACCACCAGGGTGATGTCCGGGCCAGCACCACCTGGGCGGACGTGGCAGATCAGCTTCGTCCCCGGGTCGATCCGGAAGAGATAGGTCACCTGGTGACGCGCAACATGGTGACCGGCCGGTTCAACCGGTATGAGTTCCGGCCCGATCCGCCGGAGGAATTCAGAGAGGCCCTGCGGGTGGAAGAAAAACGCTGGCAGATCGACCGGCGCGCCAACCCGCTGCTGGGCGCCATGTATGGCACCCTGGCCCAGAATTACGGTTTCTGCGGCTCTGCTTGCCTTGGCAGGTTGTTCGATGCTGCGAAGAGGGCCGAGGACGCCTTTGGCAGGAAACACTGGCAGGAAGGCCGGCGGATGTACAACTACCGTATCTATGGCCTGCTCGATGCCGGGAAGCCGGAGGAGGCGGCCCGCCTGCTGCCCGCCTACCTTGGAGTTGCGCAGGGCAGCGGACCGGGATGCTGGTTTGCCACTGCCTGCCGCCTGCTGCGCGAGACAGACAACGACGTGATCTTCCGGGCCACGCTCGTTCTGCGCCTCCTTGCCGATACCGGATGGCAGACCGGTAATGGGAGCCGGTTGCGGGAGATCATCGACACCATTGTCCGGGCAGAGGCACACCCGTGGCAGCTCATTGCCCTCAATCTCGGCCGTATCCTGGCCGCCGGGGGGCAGCTCCAGGCGGCGGAGCGGTTGTTCCGCCAGGCAGTGGCAATCTGCGAAAAGGGCGGCGCCACCATGCGCCCCATGGCCCTTCTGCCACTGGCGGAACTGCATGCGGTTGGATCGGCCGGGGAGGCCGATTTCCGCAAGGCCGGGGAGATCCGGGCCTGGCTCTGGCGCACAGATGACCTGCACAGGCCCCATTTCCAGACGATCCTCGGCCTGACGGACGGCGGCGACCTGCTGCGGAGCGTGCATTGTCAGCGTGGCCGACTTTTTCCCTTCAGCTACAGGTGACAGGACCAAAGCCCGGGAAAATTTTTCCGGGTGCTGAAAAAATATTCCGAAACTTCCTGTCTCCCGGCCGTAGGAGGAAAGAGAGCATCACGACACGCCATCATAACTGTTGCAGCGCTCCTGGCAATGGGGCTGATTTTTTTCCAGGATACCATAGGGGTACATGCCAATGCCTGATCTCTTCCTTCTCTTCAACCACAAGCTGACCGCTGCCCAGGCAGATGATGCCAGGCAGGAACTCGGCGTGGCGGGAATCGTCTCGCCACCGGACGATGTCCGCCGCTGCTGGGCTGCGATTCCGCCCGAACCCGAGGCCATCGCCCCGCTTCTTGCGCCGGTCTTTTCCTGGATCGACATGGCGGTGCCAGCCGGCTCCTTTCTGCTCGTCCAGGGCGATTTCGGGGCCTGTTTCCTGGTCGTCCTCCATGCGGCGGGCAGGGGCATCACCCCGGTCTATTCGACCACCAGGCGCGAGGCTGCCGAACAGCAGGTGGACGACAGCACAGTCCACATCACCCACACCTTCCGGCATGTCCGGTTCAGAATCTATGGCAGGTAAGGAGAATACAATGCGACGCGTATATCTGAGTTTCCTGGGGCTTGGCCGATATGAGGAAACCGTCTATGAACTGAATGGTCAACCCTCTAAGCCAACACGTTTTGTCCAGGTTGCAGAACAGATGCTTCTGGGATGGGACCGGTTTGATATTCTCTATATTGTCGCGACCAGCGCCTCGAAAGAAAGACATTTTGACGCCCTGTGCCAGGAGCTCGGACGATGCCGTGGGGAGATACAGTTGATTGAACTCGACGAGGATATGAGCAATGCCGGGCAGTGGCAATGGTTTGAACAGATTTTTGCTGTGGTTCGCGACGGTGACGAGCTCTGTGTCGACCTGACCCACGGCTATCGATCCATTCCGGTTATCTTTTCGGCGGCCATCAATTTTCTTCAGAAAACAAAACAGGTCCGCCTGGTCCATCTTTTCTATGGGGCTTTTGAAAAAGACCGGCAACTGGCGCCCCTTGTGGACATGCGCTCCTTCTTCGACATCAATATCTGGGCCGATGCAGTGACACGGCTGACACGTGACGCCGATGCCCGCGGCCTGGCCGAAGCTGCCGCAACCACCAACAGGCACCAGTTTGTCGAGCTGTCAGACCGGGAATTCACCACTGCCTGCACACAGGTGACCAGGAGAATCATCAACGTCGATGTCAACAATGTTGCGGATGATATTTCCAGGCTGATGGCATGTATCGAGCAACTCGACAGCACCAGCTCGCCGGTCACCAGCATGCTTCTGGAAATGGTCAGGGAGAAGTTTTCTTTTCTTGGTGATATGGACATCAGCAACCCGGACAGAACCGGCTATTCCCTTAAGTATTACGAATTCCAGCTCAACCTGGCCGGCCTGCTTCTCGAGCATGGCCTTCTCATGCAGGCGTTCACGGTCATGCGTGAGTGGCTCAGTTCGCTCGTCATGCTCTATTTCGAGCAGCAGGGAAGCATGAAGGCGAAGGAACGCCGGAAGCGTATCAGATATGGGGCCACCTTCTTCAATATGCTCCAGTATGCCGAAAATAAATGGAACTTCAAGGGTGAGGAAGAAGAGAAGCACCAGCGAGTTGAGCCGTTTTATCGGGAGTTGAAGAAGGATGGAATCCTTGAGCCTTTGGTTAGCACCAACCCGTTGTTAGCAAAAGAGTTATCCTCGTACAGAAACGGCTTTGACCACGCCTGGCTCGGTAAGGCAGGCATGAAAGACGACCTGGAGCAAAAAGGGCAATATTTCCACAAGACACTGCGGGAAGTCTTGCAGAGGCTGGAACGGTGTGGACGGTACGGACATTGTAATTCGTCGATATGATCGTCATTGTACTTTGTACGTTGACGATGGCGTCGCCGGGTGCGAAGATCGGGAAAGAACTGCAACCGGGAGAGGTTGCGGCATAAGGAGTAATGAGTGAGTAATATTACTCAGTGGCTGAGTGATGCCTGGTAATCAGGTTGCCAAAAACATAAAAGAAACGGCAAATCACATGTTTGAAAGAAGAGTTGTCTCCGATGTCATGCAGGGCCTGCAGCGAACGAAAAAACTGCTCCACATCATTATCGGGCCGCGTCAAGTGGGCAAAACAACAGCCGCGCAGCAGATTGCCGACAAATGGCCCGGAGAGGTTCTGACCTTCTCGGCTGACTCGCCCATCCCGCCGGGTCCGGAATGGATCCAGGGCAACTGGGACCGTGCCGTCAGGCTGGCGGAATCCGAAAAAGGAAAAAATGATGTTCTCCTGATTCTGGACGAGATTCAGAAGGTCAGGGGCTGGAGTGAAGTTGTCAAGTTATTATGGGATGTGGAGATGAAAAACAATGCCGGCCTGCAGGTGCTGCTGTTAGGGTCGTCTTCGCTCCTGCTGCAGCAGGGATTGACAGAGAGCCTGAGCGGACGTTTCTTTTTGTATCGCTGTTCTCACTGGCAGTATCCGGAAATGAAGGAGGCCTTTGGCTGGAACCTTGATCAATGGATTTTTTACGGCGGCTATCCAGGAGCGGCGGAAATGATTGATGAGGAAGAAGCCTGGAGTGCTTACGTAACCGATTCCCTCATCGAAACAGTGCTGGCAAAAGACATTCTCCAACTGCAGACAGTCGCCAAGCCAGCTCTGCTGCGCCACCTGTTTCTGCTCGCCTGCACCACGCCGTCGCAGGTTCTGTCGTACAACAAGATGCTGGGGCAGCTCCACGACGCGGGCAACACAACAACGCTTGCCCATTATCTCAAACTGCTGGAATCCGCCTTTCTGGTCAGCGGCCTGGAACTGTTCAAGCGGGGTAAACAGAAAAAAAGGGGGAGCAGTCCGAAACTCATCCTCTGGAACAACGCCCTTGTCAATGCCGTGACCGGAGACTCGTTTTCCGAGAGCAGGGCCAACCTGTCCTGGTGGGGAAGGCTGGTGGAAAACGCAGTGGGAGCACATATCCTCAACAGCCTGGCAGGGCGTCCCTTTACGCTCTATTACTGGCGTGCTCGCCATCTTGAGGTGGATTTTGTCCTGGAAACGCCAAAAGCCACCTGGGCCATCGAAGTGAAATCAGGGAAATCAGCAACCATGAAAGGTTTGACAAAATTCTGTGACCACTATCCGGAAACACACCCCCTGATCATTGGTCCTGGCGGTCTGGACCTGGAAAGTTTTTTTGCTTCCAGGCCGGTAACCGACTGGTGATACCATGGCCATCAAAGCACAGATCTATACCTGCCACTGCCAGTTCACCTCGGCAGCCAGGCTGCCGGGCTATCTTGGCTCCACCCTGCGCGGCGCCCTGGGCTGGGCCCTGAAAAAGACGAGCTGTGCGCTCAGGCGGCAGCAGTGCGCCGACTGCCTGCTGCGGGAGCAGTGCGCCTATGCCTGGATCTTCGAGACCGAATCCTGTCGCAGCAGGGAAGGGCACAGGGTCAATGCCCGGCCGCATCCCTTTGTCCTGCAGCCGGGAGAGGTTGTGGCCGGAGAAAAGAACGTCGGCGACACGCTCGCATTTTCCCTGCTTCTCCTGGACCGGGCCAACGACCTGCTGCCGCAGGTTGTCTACGCGGTTCAGCTCATGGGGAAATCCGGCATCGGTTCCGGCCGCAGGCATGGCATGGGCAGGTTTGTGCTGCAGCAGGTTGCCGCCAGAGGGCAGAGCATTTATTCGGCGGAAAACGAGGTGCTGTGCCAGCCGGAAAAGATCAACCGCCTCCGGCTTGCAAACCCTGACGATGCCCCTGTATCATGGATACAGGTTGACCTTGCCACCCCACTTCGCCTGAAACAGAGCAACCGGCTCAACCACACGCTGCCCTTTCATATCCTGGTCCGGGCCTGCCTGCGGAGAATTGCAGCGCTTGAAAACGCCTATGGCGGGGGCGAGCCCCTTCTCGACTACCATGGCCTGGTCAACAGGGCCAAACAGGTGCAGACAGCGGCAGAGGATATCCATTGGCAGAAGCTGCTCCGCTGGTCCAGCCGTCAGCGGCAGAACACCTCGTTAAGCGGCCTGGCCGGCTCGATCACCTATCGGGGAGAACTCCGGGATTATCTCCCGATTCTTCGCTATGCCCAACAGGTCAACATTGGCAAGCAGACCATGTTCGGCCTGGGAAAATTCAGGCTTACCCTTGGCAGCAAAAACAAAATCGAACAGAAGATACCCGACAATGAATGACAGCCAACAATCTGGCTCGGAGAACGTAGTCCTTGTCGCGGCCCTGGGCAATGTGGAGCTGATCCTCGAATACCTGGATTTTTTCAATGGCGGTGCCCGCTTTCCCTATACCGAGGAAGCCGAAAAGGTCCGCCGGGCGTTTTCCGGCTCCGGCATCACCGAACTGCACCTGATCTGTACAGCCGGCAGTGAAGAAAAACTGGAGGAACTGAAGCTCAAGGTTCTTGCCGACTATCCCGGGGTTGTCGTCGAGCCGTTGTTCCTGCAATGCGAGGACATTGAAACGGCCAACGACGAAAAGGAGATGAAAGAAGCGGTCTATGACCTGATCGGAAAACTGGCCAGTGGCACCCATCGGCTCATCATTTCCTCCGGCGGACGGAAAACCATAACCAACCGGCTGATCGAGGCCGGCCTGCTGCACGGCTGCGAGGGCTACCTGGCCATTACCGACTCCGGGCGGACAGACAGAGATCAGGACAGAAGGCCACAGACTCTCACCTTCAATGTATTGTGGATTCCGGCCCGGCAGTTTTACCGGGAACGCCGCGACGCCATACCCCTGCGGGACGGCATTGGAGACAACTTCCGGTCTCTCTCGATTCTTCCGCAAAGCGTGCAGAAAAAACTCCAGGAGGAGCGGATAGGCGTGGATCCGGAAAAATATGACATGGAACTGGCCTGGCTCACCCGGCTGCCCAAGGCCGACCTGCACTGTCACCTCGGCGGCGCCTTTGATCCTGCCCTGCTCAGGGAACTGGCCCGGTCGATGGTCCAGGAGTCCAACCTCGACATTGCAAGGCTGCAGGAAGTGGTGGAAAAAAATTCAGGCCACCCCCTTGCGGAGCTGAACGCAGAAATTCTGCGGGACCTGAAGCCGGATGTGGTGCACTGCCTGGACAATCTGGAGCTGCTGCTTTCGCCACTGTCCCGCAACGAGGGTGTTCCGGCTCTTGTCTCCTGCCTCGATGAAACTCAGATACAGGATCTCTCTTATGATGGCAGGAACATCAGGGACTGCCGCAACAGGGAGCTGGAGTGGTACATGAAATGCGGCGACCTGGGCGGCTCGGTCCTGCTGCAGTCAGAAGATTGTCTGCGCCGGGCCATGCACTGGCTGCTGCACGTTTCCCGGGAAAACGGAGTCCGGTACCTCGAAGTCCGCTGTTCGCCGGCCAACTACTGCCACCGCGACCTGGAGATAAGGGACGTATTGAATATTCTCATTGATGAAGGCCGCAACTTCATGCAGCGCCACAAAGATTTCACCGTCAACCTGCTCCTCATGGCCACCCGGCACAAGTCCAGGGCCGCCATGGTCAGTCACGTGAGCGCAGCGGTCTGTTTTTCTTCACACCAGGAAAAAAATGGCGGCAAGACGCCCCGAGTGGTCGGGTTTGACCTTGCCGGGCAGGAAAAAGACCACGACCCTGTCCAATTCCGGGATCTGTTCATGCCGCTCCATCACCATTTCGTCAATATCACCATCCATGCCGGTGAAATGGAGGACGACGACAGGATCTGGCAGGCCCTCTATCTTCTGCACGCCAAGCGGATCGGTCATGGTCTCAAGTTGATCAACAACAGGAAGATGATGAACTGGGTGCGCGATTACGGCACCGCTATCGAGATGTGCCCTTCCTCCAACATACAGACCAACAGCTTCCGGGTCAGGAACCAGGCGGGACAGGGCGATCCTTATCCGCTCGAAAAATACCTGGAACATGGCATCACGGTCACTGTCAATACGGACAACCCGGGAATCTCCTCCACCAATCTGTCCCGGGAGTACCTGGTTGCGGCAAACCTCAGCAAAAACGGCTTGTCACGCTGGCAGATACTTAAATTGATCCGCAACGGTTTTCGGGCAGTCTTTCTGCCCAAAGACGAAAAAGACCGGCTCCTGAAGGAGGTGGATGCCCAGGTATTCGACATTATCCTCAACGATTATTTCAGGGAGACCCGGAATTGATGGAACAGGTTTTCTGTATCGCCAGAACAGACCTTGAAAGGGTTTTTTCCGGTCCGCTGCCTGCCGGCGTAGCGGCAGAACCGCCTCTGGAAACGGTACTCTCCCTGCCGCACCATTTCCTCGCCCGGGATGTGGCAGAACAGAACTCTGCCTACAAGCAGATTATCCCCTACCAGGTTTTCCGCTGTGGCGAGCGCTTTTTTGCCTTTCGCAGGGGCGGGGGTGTGGGCGAGCAACGGTTGTCCGGGTGTTGTTCCCTGGGGATCGGGGGGCACCTGAACCACGCGGACGCAGGCCATGGCAGCATGGAAAAAGACGACTATGAACAGGGACTCCTGCGGGAACGCGACGAGGAGCTTATCTGCCAGGGCACGATCCATTCCCGCTTCATCGGTTGGATCAACGATGATTCCGATTCCGTAGGCAGGGTACACCTGGGTGCTGTCCATCTCTGCCGGGTACAAAATGAAGGCCAGGTGCGGTTGCGGCCCGGCGGCGAGGATCTCCAGGGGCTGGGATGGCTGCGTGCCGGAGACATCAGGGCCAGGGAGGATCAGTTCGAGCCCTGGTCCCGGCTGGCCCTGGAACTGGCCACGCGGTGAAAAACAGGGCCGTTTGTCCACACCCTGGTGGCAACCAGACGGCCCCGGGACTACGACGAGGCCGTCGGCCTTCTCCGGGACCTCCGTGCCCTGGCCGGGGAATCGGGCGGATTGGAGGAGTTCGGCAACAGGTTTGCCGAACTGGTCCGGGAGCACCAGCGGAAATACAGCCTGATGCAACGGCTGCGGGAGGCCGGCTTCGATATTTGAGCTGTGTAGATTTCCAAAGCTCCCGGCCGGTTGACCCACGCCGCCAGAGCGTAGTTTTTCTTCAGCGGGAAAACATTTTTTTGAAAAAAATCCGGTTGTGACCGTAAAATGGAGTAAGGCCTGAATGGGGCGCAGACATGAACAACGGCAATACGACAGAAAAAACGACGGAGAAAACCATGGAACTCGACAGCGCCCGATACCTACAGGTGGGAACGACAGGAGATGGAATGTGAAATCAGTACTCCGATGTTTCGGGGTAAGTCCCGCCAGGAAGCGGAATGACAAACAAAGATGATCGCCACTACTGAAAGGTGGTGAGAGCAGAGAGGTCCCTTATGGAACAGACGGTTTTGAAAATTGCATTGGCGGCGCTCATGCACGACATCGGCAAATTTGCCCAGGAAACCATGGAGATCCCGCCTCAATATGCCACTGACAATGCCGCCCAATATCAGCCCTTCTACAACAATCGCCATACGCATGTCCATGTCCTGTACACTGCGGCGTTTATTGAGCAGTTTGCCGAAAAACTCCCTGCCTGCCTCAATGAATTTGGCTGGGGAGAGGGCGACAGTTTTATAAACCTGGCTGCCGGGCACCACAAGCCGGAAACGGCAATGCAGGAATGTATCTCCCAGGCAGACTGCCTGAGCGCCGGTCTTGATCGGGCCAACTTTTCCGACCAGACGAATATCCCTTTTACGCAGTTTCGTTCCACCAGGCTGCTTTCCGTCCTCGAGGCGCTGGCTCTTGACGGTGACCCGCGACAACAGATGTTTGGCCAGTCAGACAGCTACACCAGCGCGTATCCTCTTGAATCTCTTTCGGCGACCTCCATATTTCCCGCTCCTAAAAAAAATATCCCCAAAGGAGAAGCCGTTAAGGAATATCAAAAATTATTTAATGAATTCACAGAAGAACTTGAGGTGCTGCCGCACAGGACACGGCCGGAAATATGGGTCCAGCACTTTGACAGTCTGCTCTCCCGTTTTATCTCTCATATTCCGGCGGCAAGGGTCGGCGGGGTGGTTCCGGATGTCTCTCTTTATGATCATTGCCGAACAACAGCGGCATTGGCGGTCCCCCTGTATGTGTACCACAAGGCAACCGATACTCTGGAGCCAAAGGCCATCCGGGATCTCCGGCCGGAGAAATTCCTCCTGGTCTCCGGGGATTTTTACGGTATCCAGGACTTTATCTTCTCCTCCGGGGGCGAGCAGCAACGGTTGCGGGCCAAACTGCTTCGGGGCCGGTCGTTTGCGGTTTCCATGTTCAGTGAACTGGCCGCAGAATCCTTGTGCCGGGCACTGAACCTTCCATTTACGGCAGTATTTCTCAATGCTGCGGGAAAATTTCACCTGCTTGCCGCCAATACGGATAATGCACAAGAAGTCATTGTTGAAACCACAGGGAAATTGAACGAATGGCTGTTCAAGATTTCTTACGGACAGGCAAGCCTTGGTGTGACAACCACGCCAACAGCCGCGACCGGATTTTGCCAGGGTGGTTTCTCCGTGTTGTGGGATCAACATTTACAGGCAATGGTACGCAAGAAGTATCAGCGAATGCCGCTTGAAAGCTATGGCGTCGTGGACACGTTTCTCAGCGGCTTTAACACTGATCTTGAAAAGCCGCTTTGTCCTTTCTGTGGCAAACGGCCTTCCGGAGAAAAAGCTGAAAAGGATCCATGGATAGACCGGAAAGGCAGTGCCTGTACCGTCTGCCGTGACCACATTATGCTTGGCGCCAACCTCGTGAAGGGGAAAACACTGGCCGTCTTTGACGGCAATGTGCAGGCGCAGGAAAGTGAGCTGTTGCAGGAGCCATTTTTTGGCCGCTACCAGGTTCGCTTCATGGAAGGCAGGGCCGTGCCGGAAGACAAGTCGCTTATAAAATTTTGCCAGCTTAATGTACAGCATGACGGTTCTCTGCCAGGGGCAGGAACCACGCGTCTGTTGAACGGGTATGTCCCGGTCTACACGGAACAGGTGCTGAAAAACAAGGCTGTGCTGGATGCACTGGAAAAAGAGGAGAATACGGAGGATCCCGCCAGACTGGTCGCAGACCGAGTGCCGCTGACCTTCAATGCCATTGCCGCCCTGGCAAAAAGAGATGGTCAGGGGACAGCGGCACTTGGCGTCCTGAAGGCCGATGTTGATCATCTCGGCATGTTCATGTCCTGCGGTATGACAAGAGGACGTTTTACCATATCGCGCATGGCGACTCTTTCCCGGCGGCTGGACCAGTTCTTTACATTATATCTTCCCCATCTCTTACGCTCAACGGAGGAATACAACACAGTATACACCGTGTTCGCAGGTGGTGATGATCTGTTTCTCATCGGCCCATGGAATACCATGGCCTCTCTGGCCCGAAGGCTCAGAAAGGAATGGGGCCGGTATGTCAGCGGCAATGACCAGGACAGCGGTTTGACTTTTTCCGCAGGGATCACCCTGCACAAGACCCATGAACCGGTGGACAAACTTGCCGACACGGCAGAGGAAGCGTTGAAACAGGCCAAGGGAAACGGTCGTAACCGGATTTCCATGTTCGGGGAAAGCGTGACCTGGGATAAGTTTGCAACCCTGCGCGAGCAACAGCAGGCCATGGCCGACTGGGTGGATCGTGGTCTTATCTCAAAGGTCATGCTGTATCGTTTCAATGCCTTCATTGATATGGCCGGCAAGGCCAGGCGGGTAACCGGCGGCGGCCAGCCCGTACACATGCGTGACATGGAATGTTTGAAGTGGCCGGCGCTTCTCAGGTACAGCCTGGAGAGAAATATCAGAAAAAAGGGCGTGGACAGAGATGCGGCCATGCGGGAGGTTGTCATCGTGAAAAACTGGCTGGAAGAATATGGTTCGGCGTTGAAGATAGCGCTCTGGAGCCAACTTTATGAACAACGATAAAACAGGAGAGAAGGAATGGCTACCATAACACTTTGGAAAGACAAGCAAAATAGACTGGTCGACCCCTATCTCTTTTCCAGGACCGCAGATGAGCTGGCGAAAAGAATTCATCAGGAAGGACTTGATCACAGAGGCAGGGAAAAAAAGAACTCAAGCAGCCAGTTGCGTCGTTTTTTCGACGAAATAACCCGGTTGAACATCAAGGCGCAGGACGATGTTGAACCCTGGGAGTTGATCATGCCCCAGGTCCACATGATGGTTGCCAAGGTCGCATACGCCAAGGGCAGGGATCTGGTCACGGATTCTTTTGTCAGCCTGTTTGGCGACACCATTCGGGACCAGGTAAAGGACAAGGATGATCTGCAGACCTTTACCAGCTTTTTTGAGACCTTTATCGGCTTTTACAAGTCCTACCGCAAGAAATAAGAAAAGAGGAGAGTTCGATGAAATTGAAAGCAATCAGACAGATCACTGGCCGGATTACACTTCTCAGTGGCCTGCATATCGGCGCCGGAGACACGGAAATGCACATTGGCGGTACCGATAACTCCGTGGTCAGCCACCCCCACACCAGGCTGCCATATATACCCGGTTCATCACTCAAGGGCAAGGTTCGCTCCCTGCTGGAAATGCGCTCCGGCTGCATGGCCGAAACAGGAGGCAAGCCCCTGCGGTTTGCCCATCTGAAAAAATTCCAGGGCCAGCAGCTCGAGGAGGCCAGGAAAATCTGTTCCCTGTTCGGTACCAGTGGGGCGGATGGCGAAGATGCACGGGAACTTGGTCCGGCCAGGGTCTCTTTTGCCGACTGCAGCCTTACGCCGGACTGGATGGAAAAGGCTCGGGATGTTGCCCTGACGGAAATAAAGGCCGAGACCGCCATCGACCGGATCTCCGGCACAGCCCAGGTCGGCAGTCTCCGCCAGACCGAACGGGTGGTGGCCGGTGTGGCCTTTTCTTTTTCGATCTCCATCAAGGAAATGGAAGGCGACGAGGACAAAGACTATACCGGGTTGCTGCTTGAAGGTTTGAAGATGCTGGAGCTGGATGCCCTTGGTGGCAGCGGCTCCAGGGGCTATGGCCGGGTTGCCTTTGCATTTGATGACGATTCGATACAGCGGCAGTTTGATGCAATCTCCTTTGCCTGAGGCAGGAAAAGATGAAAATATATATGGTAACCATAAAGCCGGAGTCGCCATTCGGCACCCCGCTCAAGGGAGATACCCTGTTTGGACAGTTCTGTTGGCAGGCAGTGCTTCAGGACGATCTGCTCGATCATGGATTTGATCATTGGATTCGCCTTTACACGGAAAGACCGTTTGCGGTTTTTTCCTCGGCCTTCCCGAAAATAGTGGATACGTCCGGCACGGCTTTGTTCTGCCTGCCCAGGCCGTCCATGCCGATGGATTTTCCGCAAAGCATGTCCAGAAAACAACGTGCAGAAGCCAGTAAACTGGAAAAATCCCGGAAATGGCTGCTGGTTGAGGAAAACAGTTTGCCGGATGTTCGTGGTTGTTCGCCGGTAACAGACCTGGAAGTGTTTGAACGATACCTGGCAACACTTTCAGGTGAGGAAAGACGCCTGTTGCAGTATGTACCGGAAAGTCAGCAGAAACCGATTATATTCGTCAACCGCGCGCATAACTCCATAGACCGCCGTACCATGACCACCGGTAAGGGGTTTGATCCGTTTACCATGGAGAATTTCCATTACCTGCCCGGCTTAGAGCTGGTTGTTTTTGCCGCCATTGACGAGGATGCCCTGGATCAGGATCGTCTATGCCGCGGCCTGGAGGCCATTGGTTGTTTCGGTTTTGGCCGGGATGCCTCCACCGGGCTTGGGCGTTTCAGCCTGGGTAACGTCGGGGAAATCGACTGGCCGCTGCTGAAAAAGGGTGATGGGTGTTTCACCCTGGCCCCTTGTGTCCCTGAGCAGGGCAGATTCCGCGAGCAGTTCGCCTTGCCCTTTACCCGTTTTGGCAAACATGGAGATCTGTTGGTCCTGAGCAGGAACCCCTTTAAAAATCCTGTTGTCATGGCAGACGAGGGCGCTGTTTTCATTCCGGATGACGACAGGTTGCCCGCCACACCTTATATAGGAACAGCCATCTCAGGAATTTCCCTGGCAGAAGAAAAAACGGTTGCCCAGGGGTACAGCCTGTATCTCCCATACCCAAGGAGTGCATCATGAAAGCGGAAACCGTTTATTTTCAGATAACCTTGGCCGCGCCCCTGCATGTAGGCTGTGGGGAAGTGTATGAACCTGTGGGGTTTGTGGTCGATGAGGACAAACGAGAACTGGTCAGTTTTGCGCCCTCCGATTTTCTGGCCCGGCTCAGCAGTGATGAACTCGAAAAATACTCTGCTATCTGTCGGCTGGGTACGGTAGCATCCGTTCAGCAGGTATATAAGTTTATGCGGTTGCACCAGAGGCTGGCAACCGGCAGGCGAGTCGCCATTTCCAACGGGTTTTACAAGCATTACAAGGAAGTGCTTGAAAAACCGGAAAATAGATTTCAAAAAGAAGTCACTGATTTTGCGATTCACCGCACGGCCTTCAACCCTCTCGATAACGAGCCTGTTATACCCGGGTCTGCCATCAAAGGGGCGATTCGTACCGCTGTCTTGAATTTCAGAAACAAGGGAAGGAAATTCCCCCGTTTCACGGGCAACAACGGGAATAGGAAACTGCAGGAGCACCTTCTTGGCGGTTCCTTTGACCATGATCCGTTCAGCCTGCTCAAGGTCTCGGATTTTGTGCCCGTGGGCGAGGTGAGAAGGACGATCAAGTATGCGGTCAGCTTTTCCAAAAAAACCGGGGAGAAAAAGTTGCACCAGATGCAGGAGATGATTGAGCCGGGAAGCAGTTTCTGGGGGAGTATTACTATAATGCCCGGCACCTCCGCCATAAGCAGAGAAAAAGCGCTCTCTCCAAAAGAAATAATAGATGCTCTTCGGAAATTTTATGGCGATGAAAAAAGACGGGAAGACATGGAACTGGGGAAAATCAATGCTACCCCGGCCGGTTTTGCTCCTGAGCAGGCAATCCCGTTGCGCCTGGGTAAACACTCAGGGGCCGAGTGTATGACCGTGAATGGACACAGGCGTATCAAGATCAGCCCACCGGGTAAAAGAGCGAGATTTTCAGATCCTGACGGCGGTGCCACCACAATGTGGTTGGCCTCGGACAGTAGAAATCCGCGCAATCCTGCCGGCCTTTCCGCCATGGGCTGGGTACGGTTTCTTCCGCTTGGTGAAGCGGAGCAGCAGGATCTGTACAGACAGCGGCAGCAGATGCAGTCCCAGCGAAATGAACTGCTTGTCCGGGAGCGGAAAGAGCAGGAGAAACTTCGGGAAATCCAACGGCAAAAGGCGCGGGAGGCGGAAGAAAACCGGCTGCTCCAGGAAAAACTGGCTGCCGAAGCAGAAGCCGCCAGAAAGGAAGAAGAGCGGCAATGGCAGCAAATGAGCGAGGTTGAACAGTATGTTGCCATTGTCCAGGGCAGTGACATCGCCCGAGCCCAGGTCCCGGAAAAAGACGCCCTGCGGGATGTCTGGCCGAAGCTCGACAGCCTGGAAGCCAGGGAGCAGAAGGAAGTGGCCCGTGCTTTTTATGCATCGTGGAGCAGCCAGGAAAAACTCTGGCGGAAAAAACAATGCTCTGAGAGTCAATGGAAAAAAGTTGAACGGCTCGTCGAGATTCTTGATGAGTCTCACCCGGATATCAGGAAAGTTCCTCCGGCTGAGCAGGCAGTCATCGACAGCATGGCAGACCTCCGGTCATGGGGTGATTTCCGTTTGTCCGGTCTGATAATCGAGGAGCTTTCCCTGCCTGCGGCCGAGATCCTTGAACAGAAGTTCAGGGAATGGGGGTGTACCAATAAAAAAGCAAAGAAAGACAAGCAGAAAGCATGGAAACTGTTAAGGAGCCATCTGCATGGGCTGCGGAAGAAACAGGAATAGAGAAACGCCCCTGTTATATCCTCACGCCCTGCGGCACCAGCCTCCTGACCAATGTGGCGGGTGAGGGGGAACGTGCGGCTGTTATCCGCAACAGTAACTGCCCAAGGCGGGAGGATATACCACCAGCCGATCTTGAGATCCTGGAACAGGTGATCCGGCGAGCCGGGTCTGCCCTGGCGGGAGCAGGACCGGCAGAGGCAAAGCACCTGAGCGCCGAACTGAATGGGATCCTCAGCCTGCTCAAGGGATCTCGTCCTCCTGGCAGCGTGTTTCATCAGTTGCTGTGTACGGATACCTTCCTTGGTCGGGTCACGGCGGAAATCGTCAGGGATTGGTTGCAGGGGCAGGGAGCCACCGTGGACATCAGGGGTCAGAAAGACCTGCAGACCGCGGACATGGCCTCCTTCCAGTGGGCGCTGTCCGATCTGACGGCCTGGTGCGCTGAGACAGTGGCCGGCTACCTGCCCAGCCACCACGTTGTCTTCAACCTGACCGGGGGGTTCAAGAGCGTACAGGGGTTTCTCCTGACGCTGTCGTCGTTTTATGCCCATGAGGCAGTCTATATCTTCGAGGCCGGAGGCCTGCTCCGTATCCCCAGGCTGCCGGTGCGGATGGACGCGGAACCTATGGTTCTCGAGCATCTCATCTTCTTCCGTCGGGCCGCCGGCAACCTGGCGGCCAGGCCGGAACATGGTCTGGCCGAGACCATGTACCTGGAAATGGATGGAGAGTATGCGCTGTCCGCGTGGGGTGAGCTGGTCTGGAACCAGACCCGGGATGATATATATGGTCGCGAGATCTATCCATCCCCGTCCGAACGTCTCTGCTACGGACCTGCTTTTCTGAAGAGCGTGGCCAGCCAGCCTGCTGACCGGAAAAGAATTCTCAACCGCAGGATTGACCAGCTTGCAGCCCATCTCGAAAACGGAGGCCGGACCGAAGCCAGCCCGGCTTCTCTTGACTTCAAGCCGCTCCGGGGCGGGCCATGCCCGCCGTCAACCCATGAAATGGATGCCTGGGCAGACAAGGCGGCCCACAGGCTGTTTGGCCATTTTGAGGATGCGGTTTTCATCCTTGACTGTTTGGCGGAACATCTGTAAAAGAATGATACAGGAGACGTGGTTGTTGACGGTTCGCGTATCTCGGCCTCCAAGACTCCCTGGAAGGTGGGAAAGACATATTTTTTCGTAAATACAGTAGGTTGCGCCATGCGGTGGAAGTAGAGATGCGCGAGTTTTGTTTTTATGAGTGTTTTCATGTAGTTGTGCGCTTTGCGGGTACCTTGATTCAGCTTGCTGTACACCGGGAACCCAATTTTGATGGACATGCGCGAATCACTGTCTGTAACCGTTCGCAACTACACCTGATTTTAGGGTAAGGGTTCCAAACAATGCCCCGATTAGAGGGGATTACGACTCAACAACCTTCTGGAGAAGTGCTACTGTGGTCTTCGTTCCAAACAATGCCCCGATTAGAGGGGATTACGACTACCATTCTCTGAACTCTTCAGCTCGTGGAGATACGTTCCAAACAATGCCCCGATT
>NZ_JBPMMS010000044.1:0-47730 GCF_054025815.1 Desulfolithobacter sp.
GCCCTGGTGGCCATTCCCCTTCTCAGCCTGCTGATGGACGTCAAGACCGCTGTGCCGCTCTGCACCTTAAACGGTATGATCATCACCATGTATCTCGGCTGGCGGCTGCGGAATCATCTCCACTGGCACCGAATCTGGCCCCTGCTGCTGGGATCCCTTCCCGGTGTTCTGGCCGGGGTGACCCTGCTCAAAAAAGTTGACTCGGCAGCCATCCGCACCGGTATCGGCCTGCTTTTGATCTCTTACTCTGTCTTCAACCTCCTGGTCCGCCCCAGGCCGGTGAACCCGGGACGCTCCTGGGCCATACTGGCCGGTTTTCTTACCGGAGCCATTGGCGCGGCCTTCAGCGCCGGTGGACCGCCGGTCATCATTTATACATCCATGACCAGTTGGAAAAAAGATGTGATCAAGGCCACTCTCAGCGGTTTCTTTGTTCTCAATGGTGTGGTGACGGTGACGGTTCATGCTGCCAGCGGCATCACCACACGCACGGTTCTCGGATATTTCGCCGTTGCCGCGCCCTGCGTGCTCGCCGGCACCATTCTGGGCTCGCAGGTGTATGGCAGAATCCGGCGGGATACCTACATCCGGCTGATCTACTGCTTCCTGATCGCGATGGGCATTATGATGGTAACCGGATGAGCCGACAAAGCGGCCATGGGGGGACCGGCCAGGTCGGGCAACACCTCAATCGGCCGGGGCGAGGAAGATATTTTTCAGCTTGCGGAAATAGTCCACGCCGGACCAGATGGTCAGCAGCAGGGCCACATAGAGGATACCCAGCCCAACCTGGTGCAAGGCCGGGATGGGCAGCAGGTCGGCGGGGAAGATCAGGGTGGCGAGCCCCACATACTGGGTCACCGACTTGGCCTTGCCAAGGCCGGAGGCCGAGACCACGATACCGGCCGAGGCGGCGATTCCCCGCAGGCCGGTGATGATCATTTCCCGGCAGAGAATGACCAGGGCCAGCCAGGCCGGCAGCCGTTCCAGGGGGATGAGCATGATGAGCGCCGTGGCCACCAGAACCTTGTCGGCCAACGGATCCATGAGTTTGCCCAGCACAGTTTCCGCCTTGGTACGGCGGGCCACAAAGCCATCCACCCAGTCCGAGGCGGCGGCGATGACAAAGACCAGAAAGGACCAGAAAGCAAGCCCTGTGGTCTGCTCCAGCATCAGCATCATTGCCAGCACTCCGGAAAGAAAAAAACGGAGTGCGGTCACAACATTGGGAATATTGACAACCTGATTCACGGGCTCAGTTGACGGTTACCAGACGGCGGACGTTGATGGAGGTGGAAAGTACGGCTCCTTTCTGGTAGGACCGGTACAGATCTATCACCTTACGGACATAGGCCCTGGTCTCGGGAATACGGGGAATGTTCCCGTGGCGGGAAACCCTGCCCGGGCCGGCATTGTATGCAGCCAGACTCAGCGCCAGATCGCCGTGGTAGGCATCGAGCAGCTTGCGGAAATACCGGGTGCCGGCCCAGATATTCTGGGCCGCGTCAAAGGGATTTACCACCGCGAGTTCCCGCGCCGTGCCCGGCATGAGCTGCATAAGACCCTGGGCGCCGTTCGGGGACACTGCATAGGGATCGAAGTTGGACTCTGCCTTGATAATGGCCTTGATAAGGTGGGGATCGACCTGGTGTTCAAAGGCGGCCCGCCGGATGTGGCGCTCCAGATCACCGCCCGAGACCGTAATCTTACGTTTGCGCGGCTGTATCCTGTCCAGGGGCGCCTGGAGCAGGGACCGTTTCCCTGACACGGCCAGGGATGGACGGGCTGCCGATTCTTCACGCTGCACCAACCGATAGCGGCTGTCTGCCGGTACATTGGTATAGTGCCAGACACCGTTGTCATCCACGTAACCGTAGATGTCCGCCCTGGCCGGTGCGGTCAGCAAAAAGAGAAAACAGCCGCTCAGTGCGAAAAATCGAACGATGTAACTCACCCTTATTTCTGCCTCTTTTCCCAATCTGCGAGAAATTTCTCCATTCCGATATCGGTCAGCGGATGCTTGGCCAGCTGGGCAATGACCTTGTAGGGAATGGTGGCGATGTCTGCACCGATAAGGGCCGATTCCACCACATGCATGGGGCTGCGGATGGAGGCGACAATGATCTCCGTGGTGAAGCCGTAGTTCCTGAAGATGGTCAGAATGTCGCTGATCAGGTCCATACCGGCCTGGGAAATGTCATCAAGCCGGCCGACAAAGGGACTGACATACGTGGCACCCGCCTTGGCGGCCAACAGGGCCTGTGAAGAGGAAAAAACCAGGGTCACGTTGGTCTTGATTCCTTCGGCAGTCAACATCCGTACAGCCTTGAGGCCCTCTTCGATCATCGGGATCTTGATCACAATATTGTCTCCGAGCCGGGCCAGCTCCCGGGCTTCGGCAACCATGCCCCCGGCATCGAGGCTGATCACTTCGGCGCTCACGGGCCCGTCCACCAGGTCACAGATATCCTTGAGAATCTCCTCAAAGGGACGCTGTTCCCTGGCAACCAGCGAGGGGTTGGTTGTCACGCCGTCCACCATGCCAAGGTCCATGGCTTTTCTGATCTCGTTGATATTGGCTGTATCTATAAAAAATTTCACGTTGCTCCTCCGCACTTCCTTGTCAACGGCCCTGCCCCGCGCCGAGGTGGGGCCAGCTTGTTTTGTTCCTGAAAGAAAAATCTGTATCGGCTTTCCATGAATACCGCAGGACTCATGCCATTTCCTGCGCACAACAACCTGTCATGCATCGTCCCGTGGTGTTTCACTCCCTTCAACGAACCTGTCGCAGCAGGCCTCACTGCAGAAATACCAGGTTTTGCCCTGCTGCCGCAGGCGGACGGCCTGGTGCCTGGGTATCAGGGTATGACAGACCGGATCCTCAACCAGCACGTCCTGGACACCGGGTTCCTTTCCTGCCCGACCTTTCTTCCCTTGCTCGACCTGGCTGGAACCGGAGCTGCCCAGTCCGCGCAGCATACGGTACCCAATGTAAACAAGGATGGCCAGAACAACAAGCCGTACCGGACTCATACGGCCGCCCCCCCGGCCTCTGCCGCCAGGTCTTCCACCGGGCCTGGTATCATCAACTCACACATACGGTTATTATAGCCGCCAAATCATAAAAGGCTACCTTGAAAAAAGCTTGTTTTGTCCCGACCACCGTCTTGCTCCCTTTCAACTGCCGGTAACCTCTACCAGGAAATCCGCTCGACCAGGGGCTGGTCCGACCTGGCCCGCAACCGCTCGCAAAGGGTACGGATATCCAGGCCCAGGACTGGGTGAACTGTCCCGGGGGCGATCTCGACCAGGGGTTCGAGGACAAAACCGCGGACGTGCATCTGCGGATGGGGCAGAGTCAGCCGATCCGTGGAAAGGACCAGGTCACCATAGAGAAGGAGATCCAGGTCCAGGGTACGATCCTGGTGCCCGGCAAGCCGCTCCCGCCGGCGCCCGAAGAGGGCCTCGATCTCCAGCAGGAGGACGAGCAATTCATGGGCGGACAGCGACGTCCTGATCTGGGCAGCCGCATTGACAAACCAGTGCTCGCTCTCCATATCCACCGGCTCGCTCCGAAAAGGCGGGGAAAGGGCTACTGGCTCGATTCCGTCCCTGGAGACCATATCGTTCCAGGCATCCTGGAGAATCTGGCGGGAATCACCCAGGTTGGAGCCAAATCCTATACAGGCTGTGATCATCCTGATTTCCGTGATGAAAAAGTATCTTGAACCACCATGTCTTTTTTGCCCCCAAGATACAACTTCACAGCAAAGAACACCATCACGGATCCCATCAACAAAAAAGCCCGCCGCAGATGGCAGGCTTTCTCACCGGAGAAACAGATTAAAACTCGTTGAGACCCAGGACATCGAACATGGTGTACATGCCATTGGGCCGACCTGCCACCCAGGCCGCGGCCAGTGCCGCACCGCGGGCAAAGTTGTCGCGGCTGTGGGCCCGGTGGGTGATCTCGATCCGTTCACCGGCCCCGGCAAAATAGACCGTGTGTTCGCCGACAATATCCCCGGCCCGGATGGTCTGAATACCTATTTCCTCGTCGGTTCGCTCACCGATGATACCGTTACGCTCAAAAACGCCGACCCTGGCAAGATCACGACCCAGAGCACCGGCAGCCATTTCTCCAAGCTTCAGGGCTGTGCCCGAAGGGGCGTCTTTCTTCATCCGGTGATGAGCCTCGACGATCTCCACGTCATAGGCATCGCCCAGGATGGAGGCTGCCTTTTCGACCAGCTTGAACAAAACATTGACTCCCACGGCCATGTTGGGAGCCTGGACACAGGGAAAATGAGCCTCGGCCAACTCCCTGAGCGTGGCCAGATCCTCGGCCGACAACCCGGTGGTGCCGATGACCATGGCCCGGCCGTGCTCGGCCGCGGTGCTGGCAAAGCCCATGGTGGCCTTGTGGAAGGTAAAATCGATGATCACATCACCCTTGTCGATGACCGCGTCCAGGCCGGGTTCGATGGTAACTCCGGTGGTGCCGAACCCGCCATTCTCGCCCACATCCCGACCCACGGCCGGATTGTCGGGATGCTCGAAGGCTGCCGCCAGTTCAAGGTCCGGGTTCCGGGTCACCATGTAGCTGATCCGCTGCCCCATGCGGCCGGCTGCTCCGGCAACGATTACTTTTGTCATAACGTCTCTCTTGCGCGTACCTGATAATTTTCAGACTCCTGTTGCCCGTGCCACCACAGACAACCCGCAGCCTGTACCTCTCTGCCCCTTACTACAGCAAACCCACGCCCTGCATGGCCTTTTTCAGCACCTCGATGGACCCCTCGTCCATGGAAGTCATGGGCAGGCGGACCTCGCCGGACTTGATCCGACCCAGTATCTCCAGGGCCTTTTTAGCCGGCGCCGGACTCGGGTAGCAGAACATGGCACCCATGAGAGGAAAGAGATGGTAATGGAGCTCATTGGCCTTTTTGAGATCGCCGGCAAGAGCCGCTTCCATCAGCCTGGCCATGGCCCCAGGCATGACATTGGAAGTCACGGAAATAACACCCTTGCCACCAACCAGAACCGTGGGCATGGCTGTGAAATCATCTCCGGACAGGACTATGAAGTCCTTTGGGCAAAGGCGGATAATCTCTGACACCTGGTTGAGGCTGCCGCAGGCCTCCTTGATGCCGATGACGTTTGGCAGCTCGGCCAGCCGGGCAACAGTGGCCGGGGCCATGTTGGTCACTGTGCGGCCGGGTACGTTGTAGAGCACCATGGGGATGTCCACCGCCTCGGTGATGGCCTTGAAATGCTGATACAACCCTTCCTGGCTCGGCTTGTTGTAATAGGGTACCACCGACAGCACGGCATCGGCACCACTGGCCTTTGCCGACTCGGTCAGGTCGATGGCTTCCAGGGTGTTGTTGGCCCCGGTCCCGGCAATAACCGGTACCCGGCCGTTGACCGTCTTGACCGTAAGCTCGATCACCCGTTTATGTTCGTCGAAATCCAGAGTGGCGGATTCGCCGGTGGTTCCGCATGGGACGATACCGTGGATGCCGCTTTCAACCTGGAACTCGATAAGGTCGGCCAGTCCCTGTTCATCGACCTTGCCGTCCCGCATGGGAGTGACAATGGCGGTAATGGCTCCCTGGATATTCTTTTTCATCTGCTTCCTCCTGCAAATCAGAAACTCTGTGGGAAAGTAATAGGTTAGAGCAGAGCCTCGGCGTTCAGCTCTCCCCTGTATATCATATGGGCCGGGCCTTTGAGAAAAACATTTGAGGCCTGGTTGCCACTCTGAAGGTCGAAAACAATGGTCAACCGGTCACCGCCGGAGGTAATGATCTCCACCGGTGAAGCGGTCTCGCCAAGCATGGCGCTCACCAGGGCTGCGGCCGCAGCCCCGGTGCCACAGGCCATGGTCTCGTCTTCCACTCCACGTTCATAGGTCCGGACCTTGAAGGCCCCGTCTTCCTCCCGGTGGACAAAATTGACATTGGTCCCGGCCGGGGCGAACTCGGGATGGTGGCGAATCAGCGAACCAAGCCAGTTGACATCCATGGACTCGATATCATCGACAAAGACCACTGCGTGCGGCACTCCGGTATCAACGGAGTGAACCAGGATCTTTTCGTCTTCCACCTCGAGGCTCCGGTGGAGAACAGCCCGTCCCGGTTCCGTCATTTTCACCGACACATCGATATCCACCACCTCGGCCTCGATGATACCGGCCATGGTTTCAAACCGCATCCGGGCCGGGGCAATGGAGTGCATGAAGGCAAAACGGGCCGCGCACCTGGCCCCGTTACCGCACATCTCAGCCAGAGACCCGTCGGCATTATAAAATTGCCAGCGGAAATCCGCCACCTCCGACTCCTCGATCAGAATCAGACCGTCAGCTCCCACGGAAAATTTGCGGCGGCAAACCAGCCGGGCAAAGGCAGACTGGGCACCGGGATCGATCAGCGGCTTGCGGTGATCAATAATGATGAAATCATTGCCCGTACCGCTCATCTTGACAAAGGGCAAAGGCCGCCCGCCGGCCATGCTGCCATCCATTCCACGTTCCATCAGCTGCACTCCACGTTCACTTCCCCGACAAGCAGATCGTCATACTCCTCCCGTCGCCGGATCACATGGTACCGGTCTCCGCAGACCAGGACCTCGGCCGCCCGGGGCCGGGAGTTGTAGTTGGAAGCCATGGAAAAACCATAGGCCCCGCAGCTCATGATCGCCAGCAGATCTCCCTGGGCAACCCTTGGCAGGCGCCGATCCCGAGCCATGAAATCTCCAGTTTCGCAGATGGGCCCCACTATATCCACCACCTCTTCGCCGCCACCATCGCACCGGACCACAGGCTGGATCTCGTGATAGGCTCCGTACAGACTTGGCCGGGCAAGATCGTTCATGGCCGCGTCGACGATAACGAACCGCTTCTCCTCTTCCCCGCCGGTGTTGACCTTAGTGTACTGGACCTCGGTGACCAGGATGCCGGCATTGCCGGTAATCACCCGGCCCGGCTCGAGAACCAGCTTGACATCCATATCTCCAAGCTCGGATCGGACCGCCGCCGCATAGTCATGGGGATGGGGAGGAGTTTCATCGTCATACGTAATGCCGACCCCACCACCAAGATCAAGATACCTGATCTCGATTCCCCGTTCTTTCAGCCGGGTGACAAACATCTTGAGTTTGCGAAGCGCTTCAACAAACGGATCGATCTGGGTCAACTGAGAGCCGATATGACAGCTCACACCAAGGATCTCGATATTCTCCATCTTCCGGGCCCGCTCATACTCGGCCAGGGCCTCATCCACCGGGATACCGAACTTGTTCTTTGCCAGCCCGGTGGAAATGTAGGCATGGGTCTTCGGGTCCACGTCCGGGTTGACCCGGAAGGCCACCGGTGCAGTGGTTCCCAGTTCCGCGGCAACCCCCTGCAGCCGATCCAGCTCCTGGGCCGATTCGACGTTGAACATCAGGATACGGGCCAGCAGGGCCTCGCGCATCTCGGACCTGGTCTTTCCCACGCCGGAATAGATGATCCTGTCCGGGTCGATTCCGGCCTTGAGGCAACGGAACAGTTCGCCGCCCGAGACAATGTCGGCCCCGCCGCCAAGGCGACCAAACAGCCTGAGGATGGAGACGTTGGAGCAGGCCTTGACCGCGAAACAGGTCAGGTGCGGAAAGCCCTCAAACCCGGAGTCAAAGGCCTTGAAATGGTGCTCAAGGGTGGCGTGGCTGTAAAGATAAAAAGGGGTTCCGACCTCCCTGGCGATGCGCGGCACCCTAACGTCTTCGCAGTATAAGGTGTCGTCCCTGTATTCAAAATGGTGCATTTGTCAGTTCCTGATCATCACTTCTGGTGAGCTCACGCTCTCGTTGGCCGGCCTGGCCCCGTCAATACTTGATACCGAATAATACAGCCGCTGTCCCCGGTGAGGCGGAGTCCGGTCTACAAACATGGTGTAGGGGGCATTGACCTCGCCCACCAGCTCAGGAGCCCGATCCCCGGACAAGCGCCTGTAGACCCGGTAGCCCTTGAGATCCCGGTCCGGCACCGGCTCCCAGAACACCTTGATACCCTTGGAGGTGCGGATGGCCCGCACACCGGTCGGCGAGGACGGCGGAGTCCGGTCCACCGGACTGACCGCCACGTCCGCACTGGTGCCGCCACCCACAGCACTGCGTTCAAACCTTTCCAGGACCTGAACGCGATAGAAATATTTACGGCCATTGACCACATCCGTATCGACAAACCGGGTCTCCTTCACCGGCCCGTCCAGGGGTTCAAAGGTTCCACCGTCGGTGGACCGGTATACCTGGTACTCCACCGGACCGGTTGCCGGGCTGGAGTCGAGATGGGAGACCACCGGCTGCCAGGACAGGACGATACGACTGTCCTCGGCCCTCGCCCGCAGACCGGTCGGTGCCTTGAGCGGGATATGCCAGAGAAAGGAGACAATATTTGAATCGCCGGACTCGGCCCACCATCCACTGCGGGCCCGGACCTTGAAAAAATAGAGATGGCCGGGCCGCAACAGGGTGGATTCGAAGCGACCGGTTCTGCTGCCTTCGGCCGGGACCGCGCCACCGGGAACAAGGATGGGCTGGCCAAAGGGAATCGGGCAGGTGTCGCAATAGTCCTTTGCCGGCACCACGGCACGGTAGATGGCAAAGGAATCGATCTGCTCCAGTCGATCGCCGGTGACGGTCCTGGCGGGATAGGTCCAGCTCAGGGTGACGCCCTTTTCACTGAGCTGATAGCGCAGATCGGTCACCGGTTCCGGCATCACCTCGCCAGGCGGCACCGGATCTGTCTTGTAACCGCACCCGGACAGCAGGACCAGCAGAAACAGCACCATCCCCGCTACCATGCCTGATCGCCTGGTTGTATACATCACCCCATTCCCAGTTGCTGCTCTGCCCTTTCCAGGGCCTCTTCCACCCGTATCCGGGCAGTGCCCCCTTCGGAGACCCGGCTGTTGACCGAACCTTCCACCGAGAGCACCTCGAACACATCTTCTTCGATCAGGTCGGAGAACTGCCTGAGCTCGTCGAGCTCCAGCTCGTCAAGCTCCACACCCCGCTCCTGGCAGTGGGCCACGATCCGCCCGACCACGCCATGGGCCTGGCGAAACGGCATACTTTTCTTTACCAGGTAATCCGCCAGATCAGTGGCAGTCATGAAGCCGCCCCGGGTAGCTTCCGCCATCCGGTCGGTCCGGAAGGTGGTGTGATCAAGCAGTTCCGCGGTAATCGACAGGCTGGCCTTGACCGTATCCAGGGCATCAAAGAGCTGTTCCTTGTCCTCCTGCAGATCTCTGTTGTAGGTCATGGGCAGGCCCTTGACCGTCATCAGGAGCGCCACCAGTGCCCCGGCCACCCGGCCGGTCTTGCCGCGGATCAGCTCGGGAATATCGGGATTTTTCTTCTGCGGCATGATCGACGAACCGGTACAGTAGCGGTCGCCAATGTCGATGAACTCGAACTCCTTGCTCGACCAGAGCACCAGCTCCTCGGCCAGCCGACTCAGGTGGAGCTGGATCACGGTGAGACAAAACAGCATCTCCATGGCAAAATCCCGGTCGCCCGAGGTGTCCATTGAGTTGGCGGTGATCTCGTCAAAACCGAGTTCCCGGGCCACAAAACGCCGGTCGATGGGCAATCCGGTACCAGCCATGGCCGCAGCACCCAGCGGCATGACGGCAAGACGCCGGACACAGTCGGCCACCCGGCCGCGGTCGCGGCCAAACATTTCATGGTAGGCCAGCAGATGATGGGAGAGCAATACCGGCTGGGCCCGCTGCAGATGGGTATACCCGGGCATGACCGCGCCAAGATACCGGCGCGCGAGCCGGACAAAACTTTTCTGGACCCCGGCCAGCAGTTCATCCAGAACCCGGCCCTCGTCGCGCAGGTAAAGACGAATATCCAGGGCCACCTGGTCGTTGCGGCTCCTGGCCGTGTGCAGCTTTTCACCGGCAGCGCCGATCTTCTCGGTCAGGGCCTTTTCGATATTCATGTGAATATCTTCAAGCTCCGGCCGGAAGGCAAAACGACCCTGCTCGATCTCGGACTCGACCTCGGACAGACCCTGCAGGATGGCGTCCCGCTCCTGCCCGCTGATCAGTCCCTGCCTGGCCAGCATCCGGGCATGGGCCATGGACCCCTGGATGTCGTGGCGATAGAGACGCCAGTCGTAGCTGATCGACTCGGTGAAGGCCTCCACCGACGCCGCCGTGGTCCCGGCAAACCGGCCACCCCAGAGTTTTTTGTTTTTGTTGCTGTCTGCCTGGCCTGGTTGACCGTTGTCCTGTGCCATGTCTGTCTTTTTCGATCCCCCGGTGTGCCGGGGGGAGGGATATTCATGTTACGTCCGGCTACTGAGTGAATCAGCCAAAAAATCTCCGGAACAGGGTTACTTCCTGCTGAGCGCCTGGATCTGCAGTCGAAGCGAATTGAGTTTGATGAAGCCGGCCGCATCCGCCTGGTTGTAGACCTCGTCCTCTTCAAAGGTGGCAAAGGCCTCGTGGTAGAGGGAGTTGTCCGACTTGCGGCCAACAGGCATGCAGTTGCCCTTATAGAGCTTGAGCCGGACCACGCCATTGACCGTTTTCTGGGCCTCGTCCATGGTGGCCTGCAGGAGCCGCATCTCCGGCGAGAACCAGAACCCGTTGTAAATCAGCTCTGAATAGCGCGGAACAAGGGAGTCGCGAATATGCATGACCTCGCGGTCCAGGGTGATGGTCTCCAGATCGCGGTGGGCCGCCCGGAGAATAGTGCCGCCCGGGGTCTCGTACACTCCGCGGGACTTCATGCCGACAAAGCGGTTCTCCACCATGTCCAGCCGGCCGATACCATTGGCCCCGCCGAGCTCGTTGAGCCGGGTCATCATCTCCACCGGCCCGAGTCGCTCGCCGTCGATGGCCACCGGGTTGCCCTGCTCGAACTCAATCTCCACATAGGTGGGTTTGTCCGGTGCCTTTTCCGGCGAGACAGTGAGCTTGAACATATTCTCCTCGGGCTCGTTCCAGGGATTCTCCAGAATACCGCCCTCGAAGCTGATATGGAGCAGGTTCTCGTCCGAGCTGTAGGGCTTCTCCCTGGTGACCGGCACCGGGATGTTGTGCTTCTCGGCAAAGGCCAACAGCTTGTTGCGGGAATCCAGGTCCCAGATCCGCCAGGGGGCGATAATGGTCAGCCTCGGATTGAGGGCCAGGTACGTGAGCTCGAACCGGACCTGGTCGTTGCCCTTGCCCGTGGCCCCGTGACTCACTGCGTCGGCGCCCTCGGTCTCGGCGATCCGTACCTGTTCTTTGGCGATCACCGGTCGGGCCAGGGAAGTGCCCAGCAGGTAGGAGCCTTCGTAGATGGCATTGGCCCTGAAGGCCGGAAAGATGTAATCGCGGACAAATTCCTCCCGCAGGTCCGAAATGACAACCTTCTCCGCCCCCGTGGCCAGACCCTTTTCCCGGACAGCGTCCCAATCCTCCTGCTGGCCCACGTCGGCGGCAAAGGCGATGACCGGACACTGATATTTCTCTTCCAGCCACTTGAGAATGACCGAAGTATCCAGGCCGCCGGAATATGCTAAAACTATCTTGCTTACTGCCATGTCTTTTTTTCAGACTCCAAGGTTGGTATTGATCCTGTTACACTGCCGCCGCAATGACCACTCCTCCGCGTTCCACCGGTGGCCCTAAAAAAGCGGTTCAGGCGAGAAAGGCCTCCAGGATGGCCTTGTGGATGTGCATCTTGTTTTCCGCCTGGTCAAAGGCCACACACTGCTCCCCCTCCAGGACCTCTTCTGTGATCTCCTCGCCCCGATGGGCGGGCAGGCAATGAAGTACTATGGCGTCATCGGCGGCCTGCGCCAAAAGAGCCCGGTCGAGCTGGTATGGCTGAAAGATCGCCAACCGCGCCTCCTGTTCCGCCTCCTGGCCCATAGAGGCCCAAACGTCCACGTTGATCACATCGGCATTACGGACCGCTTCGGCCGGATCACGGACCACGGTTATGGGCTGCGAGGCCCGGGCCATGGCAGCGGCCAGGATATCCCGATCCGGCTCATACCCTTCCGGACAGGCCAGGGTCAGGGGAAAACCGAGCACCGAAGCCGCCTCGATCCAGGAGTTGGCCATGTTGTTGCCATCTCCCACCCAGGCGATCTTCAACCTGTCCGGCTCACCCTTTTTCTCTATCACCGTCATGATATCGCTGAGAATCTGGCAGGGGTGGTGCTTGTCGGTCAGGGCGTTGATCACCGGTACACCGGAATACCTGGCCAGCTCTTCGACCACTTCCTGACCGAAAGTGCGAACCACCAACCCGTTCACGTAACGGCTCAGAACCCTGGCCGTGTCCTTGAGGGGCTCACCCCGGCCAAGCTGGGAATCGGCGGCGGACATGAAGATTACCTGGCCGCCGAGACCGTACATGGCCGCCTCGAAGGAGACCCTGGTACGGGTGGAAGGTTTTTCAAACAGCAGGCAGACTGTCCTGCCGGCGAGCTGATCGTGGCGGATGCCCCGGGCCGCTTCCTCTTTGAGGACCAGGGCCCGGTCGATGAAGGACCGCAGCCTTGCAGCGTCAAAATCCTTAAGTGCCAACAGATGATTGTTCATGATATCGTTCCCTTTTACCAGGTCAAGCCCAGACTGAACCTGCGCTGGAACGAATCGCTGCCTGGCGCATTTTCTGCTGGGCCGAAAACTACAATTGATACAAAAAAAGGATGATTTTGCAAAGAAATTTCATCGTCAGGGGCGACGAAACCGACATGGATGAACCATATTGAGGTTCTTTCCGCCGCAACAGACCATGAAAATCGCTCAATTCAGGTATCAGTTAAAAGCCGGATGAAGATGAGAAAAGAGAATCCTGAACCCGATCCCGACCAGAATCAACCCTCCCAGGACCTCCACCTTCCGGCCCCATATCGAACCGAAACGAGCCCCCAGGAGCACCCCGGTCACGCACCAGGCAGTGGTGACCACAGCGATGGTCAGAGCGGGGATCCAGATGGTGACCGAGATCAGAGCCAGGGTGAGCCCCACGGCAAAAGCATCGACAGAGGTGGCAAACGCCAGCATGACAAGGGTTAAACCGCGGCTGGGATCAACGCTGGAAGCCTCGTCCTCGCCGGGACGCAGGGCTTCCAGGATCATCCGGCCGCCGATGAGCAGCAGGAGGCCAAATGCGATCCAGTGATCCCAATGGGCAATGAACCCGGCGATGGACAGGCCGGCCAGGTAGCCGCCAATGGGCATCAGCCCCTGAAACAGGCCAAAATGGAATGAAAGGCGGAACAGTTGACGCCTTGAAACAGGCCGCAGAAGAGCTCCGGCGGCCATGGACACGGCAAAGGCGTCCATGGCCAGGGCCGTCGCCAGGGCCAGGAGCGAAAACCAGCCCATCAGCAACCGTCCAGCACCTCGACCAGGCGATCGACCAGCAGGTCGATGTCTTTGGTATCGACAATCAGGGGCGGGATAAAGCGCAGGACCCGGCCACCGGCAAAGTTGATCAGCACACCACGGGCGAAGAGCTGGTTGACGATCTCCATGCCCAGACCGCATCCCTTCTCGGTCAACACCAGCCCCAACAGCAGTCCCCGGCCCCTGACCCCGGTAGCCAGGTGCGGAAAACGGGCGGCGACTTCTTCCAGGCGCTCAGAGAAATATGCCGAGCGCTCCCGGACCTGCTCCAGGAAACCGGGGGTCAGCATGGTCTTGAGCACGGCCACCGCGCCGGCGGCTGCCACCGGGTTACCGCCGAAGGTGGAAGCATGGGTGCCCACACCCAGCGAGGCGGCGATATCGTCGGTGGTCAACATGGCACCGATGGGCAGGCCATTACCCAGGGCCTTGGCCAGGGTCATGATGTCCGGGGTCACCCCGAGCTGTTCATAGGCAAACAGGGTCCCGGTCCTGCCCATTCCGGTCTGGACTTCGTCAAAAATAAGCAACAGGTTGTATTTGTCGCAGAGTTCGCGGATCGCCAGAAGGTATTCTTTCTCCAGCGGCCGAACCCCGGACTCCCCCTGGAGCGGTTCACAGAGGATCGCACATGTTTTGTCGGTGATCAGCTCTTCCAGGGCGGCAGGGTCTCCAAACCCGGCATGGATGAATCCTTCCGGCAAGGGTTCGAATCCCTGATGAAATTTAGGCTGGCCGGTAGCTGCCACCGTGGCCAGGGTCCGGCCGTGGAACGAGCCGGACAGGGAGATGATCTGAAAGCGGTTCTCGCCGGCATGGATCCGGGCCAGCTTGATGGCCGCCTCGTTGGCCTCGGCCCCGGAGTTGGCCATGAACACCCGGTCGGCAAAGGAGTTGTGCGTGAGCAGCTCGGCCAGCTCTATCTGTGACCTGGTATGAAAGAGGTTGGAAACGTGCATCAACTCCCCGGCCTGACGACAGACCGCCTCGGTCACCGCCGGATGGCAGTGCCCCAGCGAACAGACCGCAATTCCGGCCAGGAAATCCAGGTATTCTCTGCCGTCAGCGTCCCAGAGCCGGCAGCCCCTGCCCCTGACCATTGCCGCTGGAAACCTGCTGTATGTAGCTACAAACACCCGCTCTCCCCGTTTGATGTATTCCGCATTGCCTGTCACTGTACTATCTCCGTACCTATCCCCTCGTGGGTGAACATTTCCAGCAGAATGGCATGCTCCTGCCGGCCGTCGACAATATGCGCCTTGGTGACCCCTCCTTCAAGGGCCGCGCGGCAGCAGCGCACCTTGGGAATCATTCCGCCCTGAATCACTCCGTCGGCTATAAGCTGTTCCACCGCATCCCTGGATATGGATGAAAGAAGGCGGCCGTCCGCGTCCTTGACCCCTTCCACGTCGGTGAGCAGGATCAGCTTGACCGCGTTCAGCCTGGCGGCAATAGCGCCGGCCACCAGGTCGGCGTTGATATTGTATGCCTGGCCGTCCTCACCAACCCCCACCGGGGCGATGACCGGGATGAAGTCCTGCTCGTCCAGGGTCCGCAGGACCTCGGGATTGACCCGGGTCACCTCGCCCACCCGGCCAAGATCGATGAGTTCGGGCGGGGCGTTTTCCACCTCGGGCCTGGAGAGCAGGGTCATCTTGCGGGCCTGAACCAGATCACCGTCCCGGCCCGAAAGCCCCACAGCCCGGCCGCCACAGTGATTGATCAGGCCGACGATCTCCTTGTTCACCTTGCCCACCAGAACCATCTCCACCACATCCATGGTTTCGCCGTCGGTCACCCGCATGCCCTGGATATAACTGGGCTTTATCCTCATTTTCTCCAAAAAAAGATTGATTTGCGGACCACCGCCGTGCACAATCACCGGATTGAGCCCGATATACTTCATAAGGATCACATCCAGGGCGAAGTTTTTTTTCAACTCCTCATCGACCATGGCGTGACCGCCATACTTGATGACCACTGTCTTCTGGTTGAACTCACGGATATAGGGCAGGGCCTCGATGAGGACCTTGGCCCGGGCAAGGGACTGCTGCATATCTGCACTCCATGATTTAAAGTGGAACAATCGCAGGCGTGCGAAAAACAAAAACGAATAACCTTTGTCGCACAACCAGTTCGACATTCAGAAATTTTCCGGCACCACGGCCTGCCTCGCGGCCGTCACCGTTTTGTAAAAAGATACATACTAACCCTGCGGCAAAGAGCTGTAAACAACTGTCTGCCCATACCCGATCAACCCGCCTGTCGGTGGAAGCTCTTTACATTTTTTCCGCCAGCAGGTACTATCCTGCTAATCCCTGCAAAAAACAAACCGGCCTTGAGGCTGAACATTTTTTTCCGGAGCGCAGCAATGTTCGGGTTACCACGGTCAGCGCTGAAACCGTTGCTGGCCATAGTCATTACCAGTTTCATCCTCGCAGCAGCGCCTTTTCTTTCCGCAGCGACCACAACAGCCCCGGAGCCCATCCATGTGGAAGCGGACCGGATGGTCTCCCAGGAGAAGGACAGTTCCGTGGTCTTCATGGGCAACGTGGAGGCGCGCCAGGGTGACCTGGTTATCCGGGCCGACGAGATGACCGTCTTCTACACCCCGGGCAAGGACAGGGAAGCCCCCGGTTCGAGCCAGGTACACAGGCTGGTCTGCCGGGGCAACGTGGAAATCACCAGGGATGACTGGCTTGGCACCGGAAGACGGATGGATTACCTTGCCGATGAACGCAAGGTGGTGCTCATCGGTGATGCCAAAGCCTGGCAGGGCCGAAACATGGTGGCTGGCAAGACCATCACCTATTACCTTGACGAGGGCCGTTCCATCGTCGAACAGGACAAGACAAAGACCGGCGGCCGGGTCAGGGCGGTCATCCATCCGGAAGCAACCAAAAAAAAGAAACAGAAGCAGAAAACCCCCTGATGGACGAGGTAATCCTTGAAACCAGGGGACTGGTCAAGCAGTACCGCGAGCGAAAGGTGGTGGACCGGGTGAACCTCCAGGTCCGAAGTTCCTCCATCGTGGGGTTGCTCGGACCCAACGGAGCCGGCAAGACGACCACCTTTTACTCCCTGGTCGGCTTTATCCGCCCTACCGAAGGCGCCATCTACCTGGACAGCGAAGAGATAACCCATCTCCCCATCCACCAGCGAGCCCGGCGTGGGATCACCTACCTGGCCCAGGAACCGTCGGTGTTCAGGAAGCTGACAGTGGAGGAAAACGTCCGCATCGTGCTCGAGGCCCTGGGGTTGCCGCCCCACGAGGTATCCGGCCGGATCAACGAGCTGCTGGCCGAACTGAAAATCGAGTACCTCAGGGACAACAAGGGCCACGCCCTTTCCGGCGGCGAACGGCGCCGGGTGGAGATCATGCGGGCCCTGGCCACCAGGCCCAGGTTCATCCTTCTGGACGAACCCTTTGCCGGTGTCGACCCTCTCTCGGTGGCCGACCTGCAGCAGATCATCCGCGAACTCAAGAACAAGGGCCTCGGGGTGCTGATTTCGGACCACAACGTCCGCGAGACCCTCCAGGTCTGTGACTTTGCCTATATCATGAATGCAGGCCAGATCCTGACCAGCGGAGTAGCGGAAGATATCATTGAAAGTGAAGTGGCCCGGAAGATGTATCTCGGTGAACATTTCCACATGTAGAAAACTCAGGAAACGAAGAAAATAAACGGTTAACCATGGTACTTGAGCTCAGACAGCAACTCAAACTCGCCCAGAAGCTGGTCATGACGCCCCAGCTGCGCCAGGCCATCAAGCTGCTGCAGCTCAACCGCATGGAACTCACCGATGCCCTGCAGGCGGAAATTGAACAGAATCCGCTGCTGGAAGAGGCCATAGACACGGAGGAGAAGGTGCAGCACCCCGAGGCGCTTGCTGCCGAGGAGGTCAAGGAGGTGCCCGAGCCCGTCGTCACCGAACAGGTGGCCGGTGACGACCCGGCCAAGGTGGCGGAGATCAACTGGGAAGACTATGCCAACAACTTCGATACCGCCGATTTCTCTTTTGCCCGCGAAACCCCGCCGGCAGACGCCCCGTCCCAGTTCGATTTCATTTCCGCCAAGCCTGGTCTGGACTCCCACCTGCAATGGCAGCTCTCTCACCTCGACCTGTCGGAAAAGGACCTGGAAATCGCTCAGTTCATCATCGGCAACCTCAACCACCACGGCTTCCTGGAAGCCGATATCGAGGACATCTGCCGCCATGCCCACTGCGACGAGGAAACCGCCCAGGGCATGCTGAACCTGATCCAACACCTGGATCCGCCGGGGATCGCGGCCCGCGACATCAGGGAATCACTTCTCCTCCAGCTGGAATACGAGGATTACGAGGAGGACGATCTCCCCTGCATCATTGTCCGTGACCACCTCAACCTGCTTCAGACCAGGAATTATTCCGTCCTGGCAAGAAAGCTTGGCCAACCCGTGCGCAAGGTCGAGGCCGCGGTCAAGGTCATCACCCGCCTGACCCCCTATCCCGGCAATGAATTCGCCAACGACCAGACCAACTACGTGGTCCCGGACGTATATGTCTACAAAATCGACGACGAGTTTGTCATCCAGCTCAACGACGAGGGGCTCCCCCACCTGCAGCTCTCGGCCGAATACCAGAAGCTGCTGGCCGAGAAAAAAGCGCTTAATCCCCAATCTCGCGGCTACCTGCGCGAAAAGAAACGTAATGCTGAATGGTTCATCAAATCCATCCAGCAGCGCCAGCGGACCATCTACAAGGTCATGGAGAGCCTGCTACGCTTCCAGCGGGACTTTTTCGAAAAAGGGCCGGGCCATCTCAAGCCGCTTATCCTGCGGGATGTGGCCGAGGATATCGGCATGCACGAATCCACGGTCAGCCGGGTAACGTCCAACAAGTATGCCCATACTCCCCAGGGCATCTATGAACTGAAGTATTTCTTTTCCACGGCCGTATCCACCACCAGCGGCGACACCGTGGCCGCCGAGTCGATCAAGAACCGGATCCGGCAGCTCATCCATAACGAAGATCCGGCCAAACCACTCAGCGACAATAAAATTTCCCAGCTCCTGGCCGAGGAGGGAATTAAAGTTGCCCGCCGCACTGTGGCCAAATACCGCGATCAACTCAAAATCATGCCGGTCAAGCACCGACGCAAGGCGCGCACCGGATGAGAGGAGGATCCATGCTGGAGATACAGGAACAATGCGTGCTCCTCGACATTGAAGCCACAAGCAAAGAGGGGGTGCTCCGGGAGCTGACCGCTGCCGTGCAGGAGTACTGCCCCGCTGTTGATCAGGAGACCCTGCTGGATATTCTGCTGGAACGGGAACATGTGGGGTCCACGGGCGTGGGAAACGGGGTGGCCATTCCCCATGGCAAGGTGCCGGACCTGGACAACATTCTGCTCTGCTTCGGCAGCAGCCGCAATGGTATCAGCTTCGATGCGGTGGACAACCAGCCGGTCCACCTCTTTGTGATGATCCTGTCTCCGGAATCCATGGCCGAAGAGTACCTGCAAACCCTGGGTCAGGTCAGCCGGCTGCTGAAAAACCCGGAGACCCGCAGTCGGCTTATGCGGGCCGAGGACTGCCGGGCCATACAGCAAATCTTCTCGCAGGACCCGGAGTAAAGTCCTCAACCACCGCTGAGGATGTCAATGGCGGGCAGGGGCTCGCTGAAGTAGAACCCCTGCAGGTAATCAATGCCCATTTCCCGGGCGACCCTGGCCGTTTTCTCGTCAAAGACAAACTCCGCCACTGTCTGAATTCCGATTTCCCGGGCGACCATGACAATGGTCTGGGCAATGGTCGCTGAAACCTCGTCCTCGCATATCTTGCGAATAATGGAGCCATCGATCTTGAGGAAATCCACGTTAAGGTTGAGCAGCCGCTCGTAATTGGAATAGCCTGTACCGAAATCGTCAATGGCGATCCGGCTGCCGAACCGCTTGACATCATGGATGAATTCCTTGATCTGCTCGAAATTCTCCAGTCCTTCGGTTTCCAGGATCTCAAAGATCACCCGCCTGGCAAGCGGGGTTTCGAGCAGTTTTTCCCGGATATACTCCACCACCGAGATGTCCATGATGTCTTCACTGGACAGGTTGATGGAAAAATCAAACTCGTTGTGGGCAAAGACATTGGCCGCCTGATCGATGACCGCCCGGGTAATTTTTGGGTAGATACGGGCCTTCTTGGCGATATCAAGGAAAAAATAGGGCGACACCACGTTCCCGTCGCGCTCGATGAGCCGGACCAGGCACTCATACTTGGTTATTTTGCCGGTGCGGGCATCGACAATTCCCTGGTAATAGGGCACGATTCGTCCTTCGTGCAGGGCATCCTGCAGTTTGCGGCCCCACGAGTAGTTCTTGGCCAGCTCCTTCTTGATATCACCGCTCTCTTCGATGATCTCCACGAAACTGCGATTGCGCTTGGCCTGTTTCAGGGCGATATCGGCCTCGATGAGCGGATTCTTCTGGCGGTACGCTATACCGCAGGTGATCTGGACCGTAATTTCATGCTCGTCCACCACAAACGGCTGGCCGCTGACCGCTTCCATGATTCGATAGCAGAGCTGTTCCAGGTCTTCCGGTCGACAGTAACCGTGGTGGAGGATGGCGAGCTGATCGCCGTAAAATCTGTACATGACCAGGTCAGGATTCTTGTCGATCACCTGCGCCACCCGGTCAGCCAGCTCCTGAACCACCCGGTCTCCGACGTCGATTCCGTAAAAATCGTTGATATCGCTGAAATGATGGATATCGACCATCAACAGGGAAGGACGGTCGTATCTCTTCAAGTCCTGGATCAGTTTGTATCGGTTGGGCAGGCCGGTGAGTTTGTCGAAATTGAGCAACCGCTGAAGCTGCTGCCTTTTTTCGATCAGTTCGTTGACATTGACCCGGGCCCCTATGTATTCAACAATATGACCGTCGATATCGAAAATCGGGCAGATGGTGGCTGAATTCCAGCTGGTGGACCCATCCTTGCACCGGTTGGGAAAGACCCCTTTCCAGGTCTTGCCGCTCTGGATGGTCTTCCACATGTCGGCAAAAACCTTTTTCGGGACATCGGGATGACGGAGCATGGAGTGGGGCTTGCCAAGCAGTTCCTCACGGCTGTAACCGGTCTGTTCACAGAGCTTGTCATTGACGTAGGTGATATTTCCCTCCAGGTCGCTCTTCGAGACTATGGAGCTCTCGTCAAGCACCCGCTTGTACTCTTCGAGCAGCTTCACCTTCTCCCTGAGTTCCCGGGTTTTGCTGTCCACCTTTTCCTGCAGGAGCCTGGTATACTGCAAGTCTTTCCTGCGAATCCGGCACAGCAGAACACCAATGACCCCCATGGCCAGCAAACCGAGAACAAGGGTGGAGCCGGCGGCGCGGAGAAAAAAACCGCGCATCAACTCGTCATGGACCTTGTGACGGCTGATGGAAATCGAGGTTATGCCGAGCAGGTCCCCTTCCTCATGGCCGTATCCGGTGGCATAGGTATCCCTGATGTATGCCGGCGCATCCTCTTTGTTTCCGTGGCACTGCAGGCACATCGTGCTGGCCCGGGCAGGAAAGGCGTACACGAACAGATCATCGTCTTCATCGCCGGGGCCAGGATAAACTTTTGCAAACTCTTCGGCCTCGGGGTTGGCCCGGAAATACTCCAGGGCCTCGAGCTGGTACCCTGAGGCCAAGTTGTCCTGGTTGCGCGGCCTGTCGCTGACCATGCCGATGGACATGCGGTGGCCGGCCTGGCGGTTGAACATGCTTGAGATCTCCCTGGTGCCGATGGCCGGCACCAGCAGGGATGTGGCACTGGTGAGGGTAATGGAATCGCTGGCAAGGCAGCGGTAATAGGTGGTCTGGTAGGCGGTCAGCAGCTCGCGGACACTGCGGGCGCTGTCCAGGTGTACCTCCATTTCAAAATCACTGATATGACGGTATTCTGAATAGATCTTGACTGCCAGGAAAATGCAGACGACCAGGCAGAGCAAAAGCAGGAGATTGACAGGCTTGGGAATTTTCCGGTTCATAGCCAAAGAATAGCACCTGGCAGAATAAAATCAAGCAGGATAGAGTCCAGCGGCATGAACATCTGTTTTCTTTTTCCATTCATGAAAAATTTTGGGGCCCAGGAAGAAAAAGCCCCCTGCCATGCCCAGGCAAGGCCTGGCGGGGGGTTATCGGCATGGGTCTGATCCGGAGCAAAACCGGTACCGGCAAAACCTTGTCCCGAACAGAAAACAGAGCGTCAACTGCGGATCATCTCCGCAATCTGGAAGGCCATTTCCAGGGACTGCTCGGCATTGAGACGCGGATCGCAGGTGGTGAGATAATTCTGGCCAAGCTGATCGTCGAGGAGCTGACGGGCACCACCGGTGCATTCTGTGACGTCGTCGCCGGTCAACTCGAAATGTACTCCGCCGGGAACCGTGCCCTCGGCCCAGTGGAGTTCGAAGAAACAGCGCAGCTCGGAGAGGATATCGTCAAAACTCCTGGTCTTATGACCCGAACTGGTCTTACGGATGTTTGCATGCATGGGGTCACAGCTCCAGACCACGTTGATCCCCTCTTTCTTGATCGCCCGCAGCAGCGGCGGCAGATGCTTTTCTATTTCCCTGGCTCCGAAACGGGTGATAAGGGTCATGCGGCCAGGCTCATTGTCAGGATTGAGCTTTTCGATGATGGCGAGAATCTCGTCAACATCATGCCTGGGTCCCACCTTCATGCCGATGGGGTTGAGAACCCCGCGGAGAAACTCGATGTGAGCCCCGTCGATCTGCCTGGTCCGGTCGCCGATCCACAACATATGGGCTGAACAGTCATACCAGCCGCCGGTGGTGGAATCCTCCCTGGTCAATGCTTCCTCGTAGCCAAGGAGCAGGGCCTCGTGGGAGGTAAAAAACTGGGCCTGGCGGAACTGCGGGGTGTCGGTGGGGATACCAATGGTCTGCATGAAGTTGATGGCCTGGCTGATCTGTTTGGCCAGCCGCTCGTAAGAACGTCCCATGGGCGACTGTTTGACAAACTCCTGGTTCCAGGCCTGAACCCGGTGCAGGGCGGCGAATCCACCCCTGGTAAAGGCCCGCAGCAGATTCAATGTCGAAGCCGCCAGGTAGTATCCTTTCAGCATGTTTTCGGGGTTTGGAATCCGTGCCTCAGGGGTCGGTTCCACCGAGTTGACCATGTCACCACGGTACGAGGGGATCTCCATGCCGTTGACCATCTCGGTGTCGCTGGAGCGCGGCTTGGCATACTGACCGGCGATACGGCCGACCTTGACCACCGGTTTGCCGCCGGCATAGGTCAAAATAACGGCCATCTGCAGTAGCACCTTCAGGGTCTCGCGGATATTGGGCGCCGTACAGCGGGCAAACTCTTCAGAACAGTCTCCTCCCTGGAGCAGAAACGCCTCTCCGGACGAAGCCTTGGCCAGCTGCGTCTTCAAGTCCCGGATCTCGCCGGCAAAAACCAGCGGCGGCAGGTTGGAGATGGCCTGCAGTACCTCGTCCACCTTGGCCTCGTCGGGCCAGTTGGGTTGCTGCAGGGCGGTGAAGTTGCGCCAGCTTGATTTGGTCCAGTCTGTTTTCTCTGTCATTTCACGGTCTCTTTTCGTATCTACGTTGTTTTATTTGAACCGGCATCGAGATGTTCGATGCACCCGTTCAGCAATTTGTTTGAAAACCACAAAGGACACGAAGGGCGTGGAATACTTTTCGTTCCGAGCTCTTCGTGTCCTTTGCGGCACCTGTTTCATTGCCACCGGCCAGCTTCTCATTTCCCGGCTTTCGGAGCCGGGCAGGACATCCCCCGGCAGCAGACCTGCAGGTCAAAGGCATTGAGGATCCGCTCTTCCTTTTCCCTCTTCTCTGGATCGGTAAAGGGTTCAAAGAGCAGTTCAGGCAGCATGGCCAGCAGTTGGTCCCGGGCCGGAATCCCTTCCATGCCCCTGGCCAGCACGGCGCCGGTGTGCGTGTCCAGGAGCTCGGCATCGCGGCCGTTTGTCACCACCGCCAGAGGTATCCGGCAGGCCGGATCCAGCAGCCGGGCCGCCGCCACGGCAGAGCGTTCCCGGGTGACCAGGGAACCCGGTCCATAGCGCAGGATCATGACCCTTTTCCCGTCAAGCCGAACCGTCAGGTCAATGGTCGATTTGACATAGGTCTTGTTGAAAACCGTCTCCAGGCTCAACCTTGGTTCCAGCTGGCCCGGTTCATAACCCTTTTCCTCGACCATGAACCGGGCCAACTGCTGGCGGATTCGTTCATCATCGGTATCGGTCAACTCTTCGCCGGTCAGATAATCGGTCAGGGTTCCATAGACAAGATGATGGCCGGGAATATCATTCATGGCCTTTCAAAAACCGGCAAGGGGCACCGTCTCCACGGGAGAACCGGCACCCCGGACATTCTGACCCTCCTGAACAGATACTTACAGCTCAAGCCAGGACTCGGAGAACACGGTCTGGCCGGACAGGGCCTTGTAGGTCTTGTAGTGCTCAAGGGCTGTACCTTCCAGGGTGGACGGGTCCGGATCGTTACCGTCCATCATCCCGTGGACCAGGTCCACCAGCTCCTGACGCTCTCCGCGGCAGATGGCCATCAGCTCCGAATCATAGGAGTTGACGATGGCGGTGGTGATCCCATACTTCATCAGCATGATCAGGTAGGTCCGATCCAGATACTTGCGCAGGTGCTCGGCCACCCCGTTGGAAACATTGGAGAGTCCGACCGTGGATCCGGCGCCCGGGGCAATATCGGGAAGCATCATCATGAATTCGAGCCCGGAAGCGATCTGGTCAGCCCCCAGGGTGATGGGCGTACCGATGGGATCAAAAAGGATCTTTTCGTTGGGGATACCGGCCTCGTTGAGGGCCATCATCAGGTCCACGGCCATCGCGGCGCGCTCATTGGAATCACGCGGCATGCCATCGGGTCCCCAGAGCAGGGCAATGACATCGCAACCAGCCTCGGCTGCCACCGGAATCAGGGCCTCCATCCGCTCAGGCTGGGCCGAGATGGAGTTCATGATGGCCTGGGTCTTGTTCTTGACCACCTTGAAACCTGCAGCCATGGCATCGGTATTGGTGGTATCAAGACAAAGCGGCGTATCGACTGCTTCCTGTACCGTCTCCACGACCCACGGCATAAGATCGGTGCCATCCTTGCGGGCCGGGCCGATATTGAGGTCAAGATAGCTGGCACCGGCATCGGTCTCCTCCCTGGCCATCTCCTGAATCGGGCCGGGATTACGTTCTTTCATGGCTCCACCGCTTCTCTTACCCATGATATTGATACTTTCCGCAATAGCCTTAACCGTCATTGCCATTTGTTTTCTCCTTTGTTAAAATCATAGTATGAATGCAATCCAATGGATGCTCTGCGCAAGCGGATATCTGAAACCTGATAATTTATCGTATTTTAGCGCAGTTGTCAATTGTCAAATTCCGGACTTTTCCGGCAACCCGCCCATTCGCGTCCTGTCCGGCCCAAGGCTTACGGCCATCTGATTCATGCCTCTGATCCGGCTTATTTCCCTTGTTTCCCTATGCCTGATCCTGGCCACCGGCTGCCGGAATCGCGGACCGGTTCCACCAGATCCCCTGGCTGGAATCCTGCCGGAACATTATTCCCGTAGCGGTGACGGCAGTCCGCCGTCGTCTCCCTGGTGGACAGACTTCAAGAGCCGGGAGCTGACCCGATTGATCCAGATGGCCCTGAGCGGAAACCTCGATCTCCAGGGTGCCTGGGCCCGCCTGAACCAGGCAAGAGCCCTTGCCAGAACGGCACGGTCACCCCTGTATCCCGATCTGCAGGTGTCGACAGGCGCGGCCCGGAACCAGGGAAGGGATCAGGCCGGAAACACCTGGACTACGGATTCTTTTTCCCTTGGGCTTACAGCTGGATATGAAATGGACCTGTGGGGACGGGTACGGGCCGACGCAGCCCGGGGCCGGCTTGAGGTCCAGGCCAGCCGGGCCGATATGGAAGCCATGGCCCTCAGCCTGAGCGGCCGGATCAGTGATCTGTGGATTGACCTGATTGCAGTCCTGCAGCAGGAAAAACTTCTGGAAAAACAGCTCCGTGTCAACCAGAAACTGCTTGAAGCAACCAGAACACGCTTTGCCGCGGGTCAGGCATCGGCCCGGGATATCTTTCTGCGGAGCCGGAACGTCAAATCCGTTGCCGGAGCACAGATCGCCCTGCAGGGCAGAAAAGAACTCCTGCAGAATCAACTGGCCCTGCTCGCTGGACAGCCGCCGGGCAGCATACCGGAGCTTGAACAGAAACAGTTTCCCGCCACCCCGCCCATCCCGGATCCAGGTCTTCCCGCCGATCTTCTTACCCGGCGTCCCGATGTACGGGCAGCGGCTCTGCGCCTGCAGGGTGCGACCTTGACGAATATTGCGGCAAAGGCCGGACGTTTGCCAAAGCTCCGGTTAAACGGTTCCCTGAACCTGAGTTCCCAGGCCATTCATACCCTGCTGGACTCCTGGTTGCTCAACCTGGCTGCTGAAATTGCGGCCCCTCTCTTTGATGGCTCCCGGCGTCAGGCTGAAGAGGAGAGAACCAGGGCCTTGATCGATGAGCATCTTGCCGCCTACCGGAGCACCGTGCTGGAGGCAATCCGGGAAGTGGAAGACGCCCTGAGCAGGGAACATGAGCTTCACCAGACCATACTAAACCTGGAAGCACAGCTACAACTCCTGGACATGGCCGACAAAGAAACTGTCTGGCGCTATCAAAACGGCCGGGAAGATGCACTGTCCGTCCTGAAGGCACGATCCGATACCATCAGCCTGCGACTCGATCTTGTCAGGGCCCGGGCTGACCGGCTCAAAACACGCATCGCTCTCTACAAAGCCCTGGGCGGAACCTGGACAGCCGATCCGGCACCCCGAAAAACCGTTCTCCAACCATCCGCCGGCAGACAACAACTGCAAAAAACAACATATGACTGATTCCCGAACAAATCCATCTCCAGACCCGATTTTGCCGGATACACCCACCCCGAAACGGACAACCTGGCAAAAAGCCCTGGCGCTGTGCATCATCCTTGGCCTGCTGGCTGCCGGTCTCATGGCTTCCAGGTATATTCTCCACTCCCGGCCTGCCATAAAACGGAACCCGCCGGAAAAAATGCAGCTTCCGGTACAGGTATTGTCCCTGTACCGGATGGACACGCAGCCAATTGTCCAGGCCATGGGCACAGTCATTCCCTCGAGGGAGCTGGCTGTGATGTCCCAGGTCACAGGTATTGTCCGGACTGTGCACCCAAACCTGGTACCGGGCGGCAGGATTCGGGCCGGCGATATTCTCGTGGCAATTGATGACCGCGATTACCAGCTGGCCCTGGAACGGAGCACCCACAACCTGGAAAAGGTCCGTATGGATCTGCGCCTGGAAGAAGGGAGCCAGGCTGTTGCCAGGAGGGAATTTGAACTTATCCGGGAACATGATACTCCTGTACCGTTCAAAGCACCCGCGGACCTGATCCTGCGCAAACCGCAGCTTGCCAAAGCCAGGGCCGCCCTGGCCGCGGCTGAAACCGATGTGGCCCGGGCCCGGCTGGACCTTGAACGAACCAGGATCAGGGCCCCGTTCAACGCCGTGGTCCTCGAGCGCAATGTAACCGTGGGCAGCCTGGTCTCACCCCAGACCACTGTGGCCAGGCTGGCCGCCACCGACACATTCTGGGTCAGACTGGCCGTACCGCACTCGGCACTTCAGGCCATCGATCTACCCCGGGGCGACGAACCCGGTGCACCCGTGGCATTACGGGATGCCGCCGACCCCAAAGGGCCTCAAGTCCAGGGACGAATACTCAGGATGCTGGGCGACATAGACCCGGCAGGAATCATGGCCAGGCTGATCGTGGAAGTGACCACCCCACTGCAGGGCACTCCGCCACTGCTTCTTGAACAACCGGTCCAGGCATTGATCACCGGCAGGACCCTGAAAAACTGCTTTCGCCTGCCCAGAACCGCTGTCCGCCTCGACAACACGGTACTGCTTGCCGATCAGGACAACCGGCTCATCATCCGCCATATAGAACCGGTCTGGCGCGATGCGAACTGGGTTTATGTCCAGGACGGCCTCCACGAGGGCGACCGGTTGATTGTTTCGCCGGTAGCCGCCCCCGTGGAAGGCATCACCCTTTCCATTATCCCTGAGTCAGCTTCCCCTGCCAATGGTTGATACCTTCCGCAACAGAGGCCCTATTGGCTGGATGGCAAAGAATCCTGTGGCCGCCAACTGCCTCATGCTGTTTTTTCTGCTGGGTGGCCTTTTATGGGGGACCAGGATCAAGCAGGAGGTCTTCCCCGAGTTCACCATTCCCGAGGTGATCATCCAGGTGGTCTACCCCGGGGCCAGTCCGCAGGAGGTGGAGCAGGCTATCATCCTGCCGGTGGAAGAGGCAATCAGGGGCGTGGAAGGCATAGCCGAAATACGCAGCTCGGCCCTGGAGGGACTGGGTACCGTAAGGGTGGAAGCCCTGCTCGACACCGATACGGAACAGCTGGCCCTTGATATAAAAAACGAAATCGACCGAATCGCCTCTTTTCCGGAAGAAGCGGAAAATCCGCAGGTTTCCGTGCCGCTGCGGCGTCACTCCGTCATCTCCGTGGTTCTTTATGGCAACCTGGAACATAAGGTTTTGCGGGAGACAGCGGAAATGGTGCAGGACCAGCTCCTCAGAGATCCGATTATTTCCCAGACAGAAATAATCGGTTCAAGGCCCCTGGAGATAAGTATCGATATCAGTCAGGACACGCTGCGGGCCTATGGTCTGACCCTGGAAGAAATCAGCGCAAAAATCCGCCAGACCTCGCTCGATATCCCCGGCGGGACGATTAAAACCCAAAGCGGCCAGATACAACTCCGGCTCAGGGAGCGCCGTCAGATCGGTAAGGAGTTTGCCTCCATCCCCATCCGCACCGCTGGTGATGGCACGTCGTTGCTCCTTGGCGATATTGCCACCATTCGCGACAGTTTCGAAGATACCGACGCCTGGATGACCTATAATCGGCTGCCGGCGGTCGGGATTGAGGTCTACCGGGTGGGAAATCAGGGGCCCATCGAGATTGCCGCTACGGTGCGGGCCCATGTTGCCAGGCTGCAGGGGGTCCTGCCCGAATCCATCCATGTGGCCGCAGTGGATGACCGCTCCGAAGTGTACAGACAACGGCTGAACCTGCTTTTGAAAAACGGTTACCTCGGTTTGCTGCTGGTCTTTGTCCTGCTGGGGATCTTCCTTGAGCCACGTCTGGCCTTCTGGGTCACCATGGGCATTCCGGTTTCCTTTCTCGGCTCGCTTCTGTTTCTGCCGTTCTTTGATGTGTCCATCAATATGGTGTCGCTGTTCGCCTTTATTGTGTCGCTCGGTATCGTGGTCGACGACACCATCATCATCGGTGAAAACGTGTACCGGCTGCGGCAACAGGGATACTCTTCTCTGAAGGCGGCCATACTCGCTGCCCGTGAGATGGCTGCACCTGTCACCTTTTCCGTGCTCACCAACATCATCACCTTCATGCCGCTCTATTTTATTCCCGGAGTCATGGGCAAGATATTCCGCGCCATTCCGGTGGTGGTTGTGGTGGTGTTTACCATCTCGCTGATAGAGGCTCTCTTTGTCCTGCCGGCCCACCTGGCCCATCCCGGAACCATATCCTGTTCCCCGCTGGACCGGGTGGCCCGCTGGCAGCAGCGGTTGAGCAGGGCCATCTCCCGGACCATAACCCGCCGCTTTCCTCTTCTGCTTACCCTGGCCTTGCGCTACCGCTATGTCAGTGTGGCCACCGGTATTATCGTGCTGATGTGCACGGCAGCCCTGGTGGGCAGCGGCCGCATGGGCATGACCATGTTCCCCAGGGTGGAGTCAGACAAGGCGTATGTCTCGGTCACCTTGCCGGTCGGCGTGCCGGACGGGCACGTCAGAACAACGGTCAACCGTCTCACGGACGCCGCCCGGACAGTCATGATCGATAACGGTGGCGCGCAGCTTGTCCGCGGTATTCTCGCCGAGGCGGACGGCAACCGGATCCGGGTCAAGGTGTATCTGCAGCCTCCGGATATCCGTCCAGTCTCCACCAGCGATTTTGTCAAAAAATGGCGCCGGGCCGTAGGCCCTCTTCCCGGCGTGGAGTCCATCCAGTTCAAGTCCAACTTCGGCGGGCCGGGCTCAGGAGCGGCCCTGACCATTGAACTTCAGCACCGTGACAGCAGAGCGCTTGAGCAGGCGGGCCGGGACCTGGCGGGCGCCCTGGCCACCTACCCCATGGTGAGTGACATTGACGATGGTTTTCAGGCAGGACGGGAGCAGTTTGATTTTCAGCTGCGGCCGGTGGCCTGGCGCCTGGGCCTGACCCCGGACCAGGTGGCCCGGCAGATCCGGGCAGCCTACTGGGGCGTTGAGGTGACCCGCCAACTTCGGGGCCAGAATGAACTCAAGATCATGGTCCGCCTCAGCGAGATGGAACGTGGATCGCTCCACTCGCTGGAGCAGCTTATTCTGCGGACAGCCTCGGGTGTCGAAGTACCGCTTTCTGAAGTGGTCTCATTCACTCCCGGTCGTGGTTATACCGAAATACAGCGCCGTGATGGCCACCGAACCATACAGGTCACCGCCGATGTCACACCGGCGTCCCGGGCTGATCAGATCAGTGACGACCTGAAAGAAGATATCCTGCCCGCTCTGGTCAAGCGCTATCCGGGGCTCGCCTTCAGCTTTGAAGGAAAACAGGCTGACAGAAAAAAATCCATGAAGGCCCTCGGTCAGGGCATGATGGTGGCCCTTGTCCTGGTCTACGTTCTGCTGTCCGTAGCCTTTGGCAGCTATGTGCAGCCGGCCATCATCATGAGCGCCATACCCTTTGGCATTGTCGGCGCCGTGGCCGGCCACCTGCTCATGGGCTACAGCCTCTCCATAGTCTCCTTTTTCGGAGTAGTGGCTCTCTCCGGGGTGGTGGTCAACGATTCCCTGGTCCTCATCGACCTGGCCAACCGCAAGATCCGCCAGGGACAGACAGCCTATGCGGCGGTGATCAACAGTGCTGTTTCCCGCTTCCGTCCCATCATTCTCACTACACTGACCACCTTCTTCGGCCTCCTGCCCATGATTTTCGAGACCTCCCGCCAGGCCCGCTTCCTCGTTCCCATGGCCATATCACTGGGGTTCGGCATCCTGTTTGCCACGGCCATCACCCTGGTCCTGGTCCCTTCGCTCTTTCTCATTTTCGAAGATGTCAAACAAATTTTCAGCCGGAAAACCTGATTCGTCCGACCGACCTGCCGCGACAGGGGCCTCCGGATGAGATCGATCAATCGGTTTTGGCCAGTCTGCACCGGATGTTGAATGTTTCCAGCAGGGAGACCACAGCAGGTGGAACCAGGTGGGTCCACTCTTCTCCGGCCGCAATACGGCGACGAATTTCCGTTGAGCTCAGGCCTTTTTCTTCCCGGGAACGACGCCAGAGAACCTCGGTTGCAAGACCCAGTTCCGTAAACATGGAGAGCTTTTTCTCTCCCCAGGAGTCATAAATGGTCAGATAAAAAACCGCATCCATGGGCACATAATACCGATACAGTTCGGGAAAATTGACTGGAAACGGAACCACCGAATACTCATCGGCCCGCAACCCGGCGCCGGCCAGGGCAGCCCGGACCATCAGGTAGCGTTCGTAATAGGTGAGCGGATTGGCCTCAGGGCTGCTTCTGGCACTATCTGCCTCGTCTTTCCGGGTCAAGGTTGGATCAGGGTTTGAAACACCCACCACCAGGTGTTCACACCGCTCTATACCGGCCAGCAGATACACCAGGTGGTCGTTATGCAGCACCTGGAAACGCCCGTGGATGAAACCGACAGGGGCAACGGTCCTTTTTCCCATCAAATATCTCCCTTGTCGATTCTGAAAGGTATCCGGTTACCGGGCCAGTACGGCCGGTCTGCCGGGTTATCCATCAACCCCTGGAGCTTGGCCCGGTCCAGCCAGTTCAAAACACAGTACATGAAATCCTGCCCCAGAAGCAGGCCCAGGGCCCCGCCGGCGCAGTGTATCTCATCAAAACTTTGCACCAGGTCCCGACGAATCCCGGGGCCGATGGCCATGACGGGTACCGGCTCACCGGAATGAATAAGGGGTCCTGCGCTGGGGGTGGAGTGGTCACCAGTTACCACCACCATGGTTTCGCCATCAAGGAGACTGTCCAGCACCAGGCCAAGCCCCCGGTCCAGGTCCTCGATCACCGCCACCTTGTTAAGGGGGTTTTTCGTGTGCGCGGCCTGATCAGGAGCCTTTGTGTGGACGTGAAAAAAATCGTACCGCTCCCTGTGATCGACAACCCATTGAAGCCGCGCGTAAAGATCCATCCCGGGCCTGGCCGTATCGTCCACCCGATGCGCATCCAGGCCGATAAAGCGTGCCAGGCCCCGGTACATGGGGCCGGAAGCGATGGAAACCCCCTGAAGCCCCCAGCGAAGCGAAAATGGTTCCACCCGCTTCCAGCGTCCAGGCCGCTGGGTCACCAGCCCGTTTACGGGAACCTGTCCTTTCTCTTTTCTGGCCAGGTTCACAGGATGGACGTCAAGAATACGCTTGCACCACAGCAGATAAGATTTCAAAGCCCGGGCGGTACGGGCGGCCCGGGGTCCTCCTGTCCGCAGAGGTTGAACCTCGACGAGCGGCTCACCTTCGGCAAAACAGTGACTGTCCGTTATATGGGGCGAGACCGGGCCGCTGAGCAGCAGAACGCCGTCCAGGTGGCCGGTCTGTACATAGCGAAACGAGATCTGATCCGAGCGAAACGACGCAACAGCTTCGGTTACCAGGGCAGCCTCTTCATCGCTTGTCTCGGGCCGGTCCTTTTCCAGAAGCAAAAGATTGTCGCTCTCGCGCAGGGCGGCAAAATGCGCCAACAGAGCCACTTCTTCCGGTGCGATCTCTATTTCAGCTCCCAGGGCCTCCAGGAATCCGCGGCCGGGAAACTCGTCGTCCGCATAGCCAAAAATGGCGAAATGGGCATTTTCACTGGGCAAAGCCCGGCCGGGACGGCTGGCATGAAAAAGGCCATTGGCACCCATGGCGGCAAGACGGTCCAGGTTGGGTGTGCTGGCCGCCTGCAGTGGAGTTACACCGTTTAACCCTGCATGGGCACGATCACCCAGGCCATCGAGGAGAATCAGAATGCAACGGCGGGCAACGGGGGAACTGGTCAAGGACATGAATGATGTTCATCAGGCCGCAAAACAACCAGGTACGGAGCCAGCGGCGGCAAAAGAAAGACGGACGGAAGTCGAGACCCGGTTATGGCCGGATGTCCCATCCATACCGGCAATCGCTCCTGCCATCGGAATATCCGATGACAATCATGGCAAACATTAAAATTATCAGTTTGACTTTTACCTGTCATTATAACATGGTTCAGCTCATGAAATTTGACATTCATGTTCATACCACACTGTCAAAATGCAGTCAATTGACGCTGGCCGATATCCTTGCCAGGGCTCAAGTCCAGGGGCTTGACGGGGTCTGTATCACCGATCACGATACCATGGCTGTTCGGCATCAGCTCCATGAAGGTATCCAGGAAAACGGTCTCTGTGTTATTTTCGGCATGGAATATACCACTGCTGAAGGAGATTTTCTCCTGTTCGGGCCCTATGAGAAATTGAAGCCCGGGCTGCCGGCCAAGCTTGTGTTGCGTCACGTTGCAGATACCGGTGGTGTTGCCGTGGCGGCCCATCCGTTCCGGACCGGACGTCCCACAAGTGAAGATCTCATTCGCCACAGGTGGTGTCGTATTGTGGAAGGGATCAACGGAAGGAACAGCTTTCTTGAAAACCAGGCCGTTCTACGCTGGAAGCAACGCTTTGGCGTGAATCTGGTGGGCGGCAGCGATGCCCACGCCCCTGCCGAGCTGGGCAGGGTCCCCACGAAGCTGCTCACGCCTGTCACCACGAGATCTGAGTTCATCCAGGTCCTCAGGCAGGGAGCTTACCATCAGGTCCGGCCCCGGGAACTGTCCTGCCTGGCAGCCTGACGGGTGAGAGAACCTCAGGGCAAAGGGAGCGACTTTGCCTGTTCATCCTCCTGCGGGCTGGCACGCACCCCGGCCATGAACTCTCCAATCCGGCCAATCATCTCCTGATCGTCGGCGTCAAACAGAGCCATAATCTTTCCTTCAAACATCACCGCAATCCGGTCGGACAACTCCAAAGCCTCTCCCAGATCGCCGGTGACCAGAAGAATTCCCGCCGCCTCCCTGGCGCCAAGCAAAAGTTTCCACACCTCTTCGATGGCGCCGATATCAAGGCCCTGGGTGGGCTGTTCAGCGACAATAAGTCGCGGCAGTCGATAGAACTCGCGGGCCAGGACCATTTTCTGCAGGTTACCGCCGGACAGCTGCCGGGCCCGAAGGGTGGGGTCGGGAGGCTGGACATTGAACTCGCCAAGCAGGGTCCTGCATTTTTTCCGGGCCTGCTCCCGGTGCAGCCACGGACCGGAACAGAAGCCATGACGGGTGGTAAGCAAAAAATTATCCACCAGGTCCATGGTGATACAGGTCGCCAAACCCCGCCGGTCCTCGGGAATCCAGGACAATCCCTTGCGCCACGGCCGATCACGGTAGAATTCCTGCCAGTCCCGGCCAAGGATTCTGACCGAACCCCTGCCCGGCCGCCGCAGGCCGCAGACCGTCTCCACCAGCTCCCGCTGGCCGTTGCCAGCCACTCCGACCACCCCAAGCACTTCACCGTGCCGAACCTCGAGACTGATATTTTCGAGGAAGTCGTCACCCAGTTCCTCGACCCGCAGCACCACCTGGTGCAATTCCACGGGCCTGCGTGCGATATTGAGCAGAACCTCGCGGCCCACCATGCGCCGGGCCAACTCGGCCGGAGAAGCAACTTCGGTGGCCTCCACCTCGTCCACCACTTCACCCTTGCGCAGAATCGCGATCTCGTCGGCCACCGACATCACTTCGTCAAGCTTGTGACTGATAAAGACAATGGACCGGCCCTGGGCCGCCAAGCGCCGAAAAGACCGGAAAAGATGTTCGGTTTCCTGCGGGGTGAGCACCGCTGTCGGCTCATCGAAGATAAGTACCCGGCTGCCGCGCTGGAGCAGCTTGAGAATCTCCACCCGCTGCCGTTCCCCCATGGAAAGATCGGAAATCATGGCCCGGGGATCCACCGGCAGCCCCACGGAGTCGCCCAGCTCGGCCACGGCATCATACATGGCGGACGGACGAAGGAAAAAGGATTCTTCCTGACCCAGAAAGACATTCTCGGCCACTGTCATCGCTTCAACCAGCATGAAATGCTGATACACCATCCCGATGGAGGCCTTGATCGCGTCCCGGGCCGAGGAGAAACGGACCGGATCTCCATCCACCCGTATCAGCCCGCCATCAGGACGCAACCGACCTGCCAGGATGGACATGAGGGTGGACTTACCGGCCCCGTTTTCACCAAGCAGAGCCTTGATTCGTCCCGGCCTTATGGCAAGTGAAATATTCCGGTTGACCTGTACACTGCCAAAAAATTTTGTAATATGTTCAAGCGTTATGGATGGAGTATGTCCATCTTTCATGTCATGCCATCCCTGGAGAATGATCTACCTGCCGTCTTGACTCAGTCCCGGTGCCCGACAATGGGTTTGACAAACTGGGACTCCGCATCCCAGGGAAAGAGGATCCAGGTACTCTGGCTCACCTCGGTGACATAGGTATCAACCAGCGGTTTGCCGGCAGGCTTGGCATAGACCGTAGAAAAATGCGCCCTGGGAAGCATTTTCCTGACCACGTCGGCGGTCCTGCCGGTATCCACAAGATCGTCGACAATGAGCCATCCGGTGCCGTCATGGTCAACCGACTTGAGGACCTCGAGCTCGCCTTTCTGGTCCTGCCAGTCATAGGATGCGACGCAGACGGTATCCACGACCCGGATATCCAGCTCCCGGGCAATAATGGCCGCCGGAACCAGCCCGCCTCTGGTGATAGCGATGATTCCTTCAAAAAAATCCATTTCGAGCAGTTTCCATGCCAGGGCCCTGGAATCACGGTGCAGTTGATCCCAGGATATGGGATAGGTCTGGGTGTAGCGTGATTTTTCACTCATCAATAGTGCCTCGCAACATTTTTTGATGGCCTGTCTCGGGGATGATGGGCTCGCAAGAAGCCCGATACACCTCAACATTGGCCGGGAATGGACAGGGAAGCCGGACCACCGGAAATTCGCTATGGAGACTCTGTGATTTCACCGCTCCTATAATCGCTCGCCGGTAGCGGTAGCGCTCTATTCCCGGGGTTCCAGGTTGACCCCCAGAGATGCCGGGGCCCTCGTGCCCTGGCCCCGTACATAAGCCAGAATCAACACCAGGACCGTCAGAACATAAGGCAGCATAAGCAGCAGCGAAGAAGGCAGAGCCGTCCCCATGGCCTGAAGCCGGAACTGAAAGGCCATGACACCGCCAAAAAGGTACGCCCCCAGCAAGGCCCGGCCCGGTTTCCAGAATGCGAAAATCACCAGGCCCACAGCTATCCAGCCCCGGCCCGCGGTAATGTTGGTCGCCCAGAGGTGAGTATAGGCCAGGGAGAGATAGCTGCCCCCAAGGCCGCCGAGAAAGCCGCCGGCTAAAATACCGCCCCAACGGTAGGCCAGCACATTGATACCCGCGGCTTCGGCTGCCTCCGGATTCTCGCCGGCGGCCCGCAAGCGCATTCCCCAGCGGGTATACAGAAAAAAATACCACAAAACAGGAATCAGCAGATAGGAGCCATAGACCAGGATGTCCTGACGAAAAAAAATCGGACCAACCAGGGGCAGCGAGGCAAGCCCCTGGATCTCCAGGGGATAGAATCCAGGGGCCTGCAAACCAACGAACGAAGCGCCGAAATAGTTGCCCATGCCGGTACCGAGGATAGCGAGCGCCAACCCGGAAACCACCTGATTGCCAAGAAAATTCAGACAAACCAGACCATGCAGTCCGGCCAGCAGGGCCCCGGAGGCGCCACCGGCCAGCAATGCCAGCCAGGGGTCGCCAAATGCCCGGGAGGTTATAAAAGCCACCAGGGCTCCGACAAACATAATGCCTTCGACCCCAAGGTTGAGTACACCGGAGCGCTCGGTGAATATTTCACCCAGGGTTGCATAGAGAATAGGGGTCCCGGACTGGACCGCGGCGGCCAACAGGGCAACGACAATCTCCATGTTCATGACTGACCTCGCCTGCGCACCCTGTAGTCAATGAAAAAACTGCCTGCCAGCACCGTGAGCAGGATCAAGCCCTCGATGATCGAGCCAAAGGCAGCCGGGACCATGAGCTCAAGTTGCAGGTTCTCGGTTCCCACCCGCAATCCTGCCAACATAAAAGACGCAACCGCTATGGCCAGGGGGTTGAGCCTGGCCAGCCAGGCCACAACAATGGCGGTATAACCATAACCGGCCATGATCGACGGCTGGAGACGGTTCAGGTTGGCCGAGACCTCGATACAGGCGGCCCAGCCAGCCAGACCACCGGACAGCCCCATAACCAGATAAACAAGAAAATTGCAGGGCATACCGGCATACCTGGCGGCTCGTACATTTTCACCGCAGGCGGCAAGCTCGAACCCAAGCCTGGTAAAACGAAAGAAAACCCACACGGCGATTCCGGCCGCAAAACAGATCAGAATGCCCCAGTTCAACCTCGTAGCGCCGATCATGGGAATGATGGCGTTGTCGGTAAAAGTCGGGGTCATGGGGAAGCCGAAGCTGACCGGATCCTTCCAGGCACCGTAAACGAGATATTCCAAAAACAGGATAGCTATGTAATTGAACATCAGAGTGACGATGATCTCGTTGACCTGCCAGCGCAACCTGAAGAAAGCGGGAACAAGACCCCACACCGCCCCGGCCCCGAACGAGACCAGTCCCATGAGGGGCAGAAGCAGATACCATGGAAGGCCTGGGAAAGTCAGAGCGGCCCAGGTGGCACCGATCGCGCCCATTGCGTACTGCCCTTCGGCGCCGATATTCCATATCTGGAGCCGAAAGGCAATTCCCACCCCCAGAGAGCAGAGAAAGATGGGGATCGCCTTGGCAAGAGAGTCTTCCAGTGCCCAGCGGGAACCGAAAGCCGACTGCAGCAACACCCGCATACCCTCCACCGGAGGTGTACCGCGCAGGGCGAGAATGGCGCCGGAAAAAAGCAGGGCCAGGGCCACCGCCACCAGAACAACAAAGGCGGAATAAAAGCCCAGCGGCTTTTCCCGCCTCTGTATAGAAAAACCTAACATGAAACTCGGAACCGGCTACTCCACTGTTCCAACAACACCCTCGACAAACCAGGTCATACCGAGCAGGTCCTTGTCAGCGGCCTTCCGGCCCGCCGGAACACGTACTTTTCCCCCCTGATCCCTGACCGGGCCGACAAAAACATCGGTACGACCCGATTTGAGCCCCTCCTTCATTTCCAGTACCCGATTCCGGATCTCTTCCGGCACCATGGGGGCGAACGGTGCGATATCGACAATACCGGTTTCAATACCGGGCCAGAAGGAACCGGTTTTCCAGGTATGATTCTGAACTTTTTTCACAATCTCCAAGTAAAACGGCGCCCAATTCCATATGGCTGCGGTCAAATGCGATTTTGGGGCGAACTTGGACATGTCGGAATTATAGCCGATTGAATAAACACCCTTTTCCTGAGCGGCTTCCTGGACAGACGGAGAATCCTGGTGCTGGGTCAGCACATCGGCACCGACGTCGAGCAGACTTTTGGCCGCTTCTTTTTCCGTGACCGGATCGTACCAGCTCTTGGTCCAGACCACCCGCACCTGGGCCCTGGGGTTGACAGCCCGGGCACCAAGGGTAAAGGCATTGATACCGCGGATAACTTCAGGAATGGGGAAGGCGGCCACATAACCGATGACGTTTGATTTGGTCATGGCGCCGGCCACCATGCCGGTCAGGTAGCGGGCCTGATACATCCTTCCGAAATAATTACCCATGTTGGGAGCGGTCTTGAAACCGGAGCAGTGCATGAACACCGTGTCCGGGAACCGCCTGGCCACTTTGAGCATGGGGTCCATGTAACCGTAACTGGTGGCAAAGATCAGATCATAACCCTTTCGCGCCATGTTCAGTATGACCCGTTCGGAGTCCGGGCCTTCCTTGACAGATTCCACGTAGGAGGTCGTGACCCCGGGTATTTTTTCCACCGCCTGGCGACCCAGATCGTGGGCATAGGACCAGCCCGTATCACCGATGGGCGAAACATAAATAAAACCCACCTGCATCTCCCTGGCCTCAAGGGCCTGGCCTCCACAGAGCATGGCCACTGCCAGCGTTACCAACATCACCAGTCTACGCATTGTTCTTCCTCCGGTAGAAAAACTGTTTTTTTGCTTCCCATGGTTCACGCTCAGACGCGGAAATCCATCCACGTCACGCCCATAAAGACCGTCCTGGAAAGCGCCATATTAGGACAGGAAAAAGAGTTCTGTCAACTCTTTAGAACGAGCATCCGGACACGAAAGACCGAATCAATGCCAATGGTTTGAAACAATGGTGATTTTAGCAACCATAATCGATAGATCCCCCCTGGTCCCCGGTGTTCTAAAAAATCATGGGGTGATTTTGTTGCACATCCCACGAATCTACGATACTGTTTTCGTATTGAGGTATTGTGAAAGTTCCGCCTCTTTCACTTGAAACCTGCCGCCGCATTCTGATTCCGACCTTTTTCAGGACAACAGAACACCTGGCCGGTTTCGGTACCCTCTCGCCTCTCCGGGACGCGGAAACCTTGCACCAGAATCGTTTATCGAACCGACCCAGGAGCACAGATCATGAACCCACACATCCTCGCCATTGACCAGGGTACCACATCCGGACGAGCCATTGTCTTTGACCGCAACCTGGAAATCATCGGTACCGCCCAGCAGGAGTTTCCACAGCATTATCCTGCTTCGGGCTGGGTTGAGCATGAGCCGGACGACCTCTGGCAGACCACCATCGCCACCTGTCACGAGGTCCTGAAAAAAACCGGGTTGACCGGGGCGGACATTGCCGCCATCGGCATCACCAACCAGCGGGAGACCACGATAGTCTGGGACCGGGAAACAGGTCGTCCCCTCCACAGGGCCATCGTCTGGCAGGACCGCCGGACAAGTGATCTCTGCGATGCCCTGAAAAACGATGGCCATGAAGAGCTGGTGGTCTCAAAAAGCGGCCTTCTCCCGGATCCCTATTTTTCCGCCACCAAGATAGCCTGGATCCTGGATCACGTGGACGGAGCCAGGGACAGGGCAGCCAGGGGTCAACTGGCTTTCGGCACCGTGGACACCTTTCTCCTCTGGAAGCTCACCGATGGCCGGGTGCATGCCACCGATGCCACCAACGCCTCCCGGACCATGCTGTATAACATCCATACCGGTGAATGGGACCAGGAACTGCTGGATCTGTTTGCCATACCCGGATCCATTCTTCCTGAGGTACTTGACTGCGCCGCTGACTTCGGCACCACGGATCCCGACCTGCTCGGCCACCCCATCCCCATCACTGGAATTGCCGGTGACCAGCAGGCCGCCCTGGTGGGCCAGGCCTGTTTCGAGCCCGGGATGCTCAAGTCGACCTACGGCACCGGCTGCTTTGCCATGCTCAACACCGGCAACCAGCCGGTCCGCTCCACCAACCGGTTGCTGACCACCATCGGTTTTCAGCTCGGCGGCCGGCCCACCTACGCCCTGGAAGGCTCGATCTTCATTGCCGGAGCCGCTGTCCAGTGGCTGCGCGACAGTCTTGGTATCATCGGGAGTGCAGCCGAAACAGGCACCCTGGCCCGCCAGGCCGATGAACGCCAGAATGTCTACCTGGTGCCGGCGTTCACCGGCCTTGGGGCACCCTACTGGGATGCGGAAAGCCGGGGCGCCATGTTTGGCCTGACCCGCTCCACCGGTCCGGCAGAGTTTGCCCGGGCGGCCCTGGAATCAGTCTGTTACCAGACCCGGGACCTGCTGGAGGCCATGGGCCGCGACTGGAACGCAATGGTTGACCGCAAAACCGTACTCCGGGTGGATGGTGGCATGGTGGCCTCGGACTGGACTATGCAGTTCCTTGCCGATATCCTCAACGCCCCGGTGGACCGGCCGCGAATCCTTGAAACCACAGCCCTTGGCGCCGCCTACCTTGCCGGCCTGCAGGCGGGAATCTGCCCTGAGCCGGACCGCTTCGCAGCCTCGTGGGAACAGGACCACCGCTTTCTCCCCTCCCTGGACAAAACCACCCGGAGGGCAAAATACAGGGGCTGGCAGGACGCGGTCCGGAGAACGCTTGGCCGCATCCAAGATACCACAGCACCATGAAATATTATTTTTTCATTAGAATCAACATGTTGTGATGAAATATCCAGAAAAGTCGTGTACCCTGGCCGCTGAAAAAAATCCTGCGGTCCTGCAACCCACCTGATCAACAGCAACAGAAAGGAGTCAACCATGCGAAAATCCGCCAAAACCTTTTTCCTGAGTCTGGCCATGGCCACAGTGGTTACCGGAATTCAGGCTGGAAACAGCTGGGCTGTGACTGAGATTCAGTGGTGGCACGCCATGGGCGGTGTCAACGGTGAACGGGTCAACAAGATAGCCAGTGACTTCAACGCCACACAGAACGAATACAAGGTCGTGCCGGTCTACAAGGGTAATTACACCGAAACCATGACTGCGGCCATAGCCGCCTTCCGGGCGCACAAACAGCCCCATATTGTCCAGGTCTTCGAGGTCGGTACCGCCACCATGATGGCAGCCCGGGGGGCAGTATATCCTGTGGAACAGATGATGAAGGATGCCGGTGAACAATTTGATAAATCAGGGTTTCTTCCAGCCGTGATCAGTTATTATCAAACCCCTGAGGGCGAATTGCTCTCCATGCCTTTCAACAGCTCCACGCCGGTTCTTTGGTACAACAAGGACGCCTTCAGGAAGGCTGGTATCACCGAGCCGCCAAAAACCTGGCCCGAGATGGAAACCGCCTCACAGAAACTCCTGGACGCCGGATATAAATGCGGCTTTTCCTTTGGCTGGCAGTCCTGGGTCATGGTGGAGAACTTCAGTGCCTGGCATAACCTGCCCATGGGTACCAGGGAAAACGGCTTTGCCGGCCTGGACACCGAATTCACCTTCAACAACAAGCATGTCAAGCGGATGATGGCCGATGTGGGCCGCTGGCAGCAGAGCAAAATCTTCCAGTACGGTGGCCGCCGCGGCGACTCCCTGCCCATGTTCACCAACGGCGAGTGCGGCATGTGGCTCAACTCCTCGGCCTATTACGGCGGAATCAAGAAGCAGGCCAGGTTCGAGTTCGGCCAGGCCATGCTGCCCTATTATCCCGACATCATCGACTCTCCGCAAAACTCCATCATCGGTGGTGCCACCCTCTGGGTTCTCAAAGGGCATCCCAAAAACGACTACAAGGGTGTGGCCAGGTTCATGAGCTATCTTTCCTCGCCCGATGTCCAGGCCTGGTGGCACCAGGAGACCGGGTACGTACCGATCACCACCGCGGCCTATGAGCTGAGCAGAAAGCAGGGCTTCTACGAGAAAAACCCGGGGACCGACACGGCCATCAAGCAACTGAGCCTCAACACCCCCACCCCCAACTCCCGCGGACTTCGTTTCGGCAACTACGTCCAGGTACGCGACATCATCAACGAGGAGATGGAAGCGATCTGGAACGGAACCAAGACAGCCTCCCAGGCCATGGATGACGCGGTCAAGCGCGGCAACAAACTGCTGCGCAAATTCGAAAAAGCCAACCGCTGATTCCCAAAGCCCTGGAACACGACGATGGATGAGGGCCGTCTCCCTTCCATCGTCGTCCTCTGCCCATGATCAAACGCACCCATTTCAAACCATCGGTCCTGCCGTATCTGCTCGTCGCGCCCCAGGTGCTGATTACCCTGGTGTTCTTCATCTGGCCGGCGAGCCAGGCGCTCTATCAGTCCATGCTGGTGGAGGATCCCTTTGGCCTGAAGACCGAGTTCGTCTGGTTTGAAAACTTTGTCCAGCTCTTTGGGGACGACATCTATTTCAACTCGTTTCTGCGAACCATTGTCTTCTCTTCGCTTGTGGCCGGGCTCTCGCTCAGTATCGCCCTTATCCTCGCCGCCATGGCCGATCATGTGGTCCGGGGAACCACTGTTTACCGTACGCTTCTCATCTGGCCCTATGCCGTGGCTCCTGCGGTGGCCGGGGCGCTGTGGATGTTTCTCTTTGACCCGACGCTCGGCATCGTCTCCTACATGCTGCATGGAATCGGCTACGACTGGAATTACCGTTTAAACGGCAACCAGGCCATGGCGCTCATCGTGCTGGCCGCGTCCTGGAAACAGATCAGCTATAATTTTCTCTTTTTTCTCGCCGGAATGCAGGCCATCCCCAGGTCCCTGATCGAAGCCGCGGCCATTGACGGAGCCGGTCCGGCAAGGCGGTTCTGGACCATCATCTTCCCCCTGATCTCTCCGACCACCTTTTTTCTCCTGGTCATGAACATTGTCTACGCCTTTTTCGACACCTTCGGCATTGTCCATGCCGTGACCAAGGGTGGTCCGGCCAAGGCCACCGAAATCCTGGTCTACAAAGTGTACAACGACGGCTTCATAGGCCTTGACCTGGGCGGCTCGGCGGCTCAGTCGGTCATCCTTATGGTGATTGTCATCGGCCTGACCGTCATCCAGTTCCGCTACATAGAGCGCAAGGTGGAGTATTAGCCATGATCGAACGCCGTCCCCTGATCGGCTGGATGAGCCATATCGTACTTCTGCTCGGGATTCTGGTGGTCGCCTTCCCCATCTGGGTAACCTTTGTCGCCGCCAGTCACGACGCGGTGCGCATGACCCAGGTACCCCTGCCCCTGTGGCCCGGCGACCAGTTCTTCCACAACCTCCGGGAAACCTTTGTCCAGGGCGTGGGCAACGCCCGGGAACAGTCGGTGGGGCTTATGCTCGTAAACAGCCTGATCATGGCCCTGATGATCGCGGTGGGCAAGATCATCATCTCGCTCCTGTCCGCCTTTGCCATTGTCTATTTCCGCTTCCCCATGCGCATGGCCTTTTTCTGGATGATATTCATCACCCTGATGCTGCCGGTGGAGGTCCGTATCCTGCCCACCTTCGAAGTGGTTGCCAACCTGGGTATGCTCAACAACTACTGGGGCCTGACCGTGCCGCTCATCGCCTCTGCCACAGCCACCTTCATGTTCCGGCAGGTTTTTCTCACCGTGCCCGACGAGCTTCTCGAGGCCGCCCGCATCGACGGGGCCGGACCCATGCGCTTTTTCATGGATATCCTCCTGCCCATCTCGCGTACCAACATAGCCGCCCTGTTCGTCATCCTCTTTATTTACGGCTGGAACCAGTATCTCTGGCCCCTGCTGATCACCACCGACAAGTCGATGTACACCATTGTCATGGGCATCAAGCAGATGCTCGAAGCGGCCGAAGAATCGCCCCAATGGCATCTGATCATGATGACCACCCTTCTGGCAATGCTGCCGCCGGTCATGGTCGTGGTCGGGATGCAGAAACTGTTCATCAAGGGACTCACCGAAACGGAGAAATAAATTGGCCCGGGTAGTATTTGATAAGGTAACCAAAAGATATGGTGACACTGAGGTCATCCACAACATCGACACCGCCATCGACAATGGCGAGTTCACGGTCATTGTCGGCCCGTCCGGGTGCGGCAAGTCCACCCTGCTGAGAATGATCGCAGGGCTGGAGGACATCACCAGCGGTACCATCTCCATAGACGGCCGGGTTGTCAACGACCTGGAGCCCAAAGACCGGGACATCGCCATGGTATTCCAGAACTATGCCCTCTATCCGCACATGACCGTGTTCAACAACATGGCCTACGGACTCAAGCTCAGAAAATTCAGCCGGGAAGAGATCAAAACACGGGTGGACCAGGCTGCAAAGCTGCTCCAGCTTGAAGGGCTGCTCCAGCGCAAACCACGCCAGCTCTCAGGCGGTCAGCGCCAGCGGGTGGCCATGGGCCGCTGCATCGTCCGCGAACCCAAAGTCTTTCTCTTTGATGAGCCGCTTTCCAACCTGGACGCCAAGCTGCGGGTCCAGATGCGCCTGGAACTGCGCAAACTCCACAAACGACTCAGGGTAACCTCGATTTACGTGACCCATGACCAGGTGGAGGCCATGACGCTCGGTGACCGGCTCATTGTCATCAATAACGGCTATGCCGAACAGATCGGCTCCCCCCTTGAAATCTACCAGCGACCTGCCACCCGGTTCGTGGCTGGCTTCATTGGTTCACCGGCCATGAATTTCCTCGACAGCCGGCTGTCCGGCGACGGTCGATCCGCTACTCTGGCCGGTGGACTCCATCTTCCACTAGAGCTGAAAAATCTCCAGACCAGGGGTGGCCGGGAGGTGACTGTCGGCATCCGGCCTGAACATTTCAGGCTCACCGGCCAGGAGCAGGCTACCCTGCCGCTCAGGGTGGATCACTCCGAGTTTCTCGGGGCCGACACCATGATCTACGGCCGCCTGCCCGATAACGACCTCCTCGTCACCGCCCGGTTGCCAGGAACCCATTACGCAGACACCGAATCCATCCTGCCGCTCACCGTGGCCCCTGAACATATCCACCTCTATGAAAAAAAAACCGGCAGGCGCCTTGAATAGCGCACTGCCGGTTAAACCCTGATCAACCTGAATTCCGGAAAATTATTCCGTAAATGCGGACTAACTGGGCAAAAATTCTGTTTTCCGATCAATCTTTCTGTTTCTCCGTCTCAAAAATGGTAATGACAACCTAAAAATGACCACCCGTGCTAACCCAATTTTGACCACCCTGAGATTTGATTAAAGATGTCCAATTCTCGGCTTCAGGATGTACTGCAGGGAGCCCGCAGGGCGACCGGAAGTACAGCCTGAAGCCGGATGGCTTCCACGTTTGTTTTCGTTACCTTGTCACGATACTGTTTGTGCCGGGTGCTTCTGTTCCTGTGGGACACCCTTGCCTTCAAGACTCTGCTTCAGGCGGTAACTCTCCCAGTTGCAGTTGATGATCCTGGCCTTGTGGGTCAGTCGGTCCAGCAGGGCCGCTGTCATGGCCTGGTCGCCAAAGACCAGGGTCCAGTCGGCAAAGCCGAGGTTGCTGGTGATCATCACCGATCCCTTTTCATACCGTTCGGCAAGAACCTGGAAGAGCAGCTCCGCGCCTTCCCTGGAAAAAGGAATGTAGCCCAGTTCGTCCAGGATCAGGAGGTCATACCGGCTATACCGTTTCAGCAGCCGCTGCAGGTCGCGTTCCTCCAGGGCCTCGATCAGTTCATTGACCAGACCGTAGCAGGTCACAAAACGGGTCCGGTAATTGTTTTTGCAGGCCTCCAGACCAAGCGCCGTTGCCATGTGGGTCTTGCCGGTACCGCTCTTGCCAAGAAAAATCACATTCCGGCGCTCCCGGATGTACTCGCAGCTGGCCAACTCTCTGAACAGCCTGATATCCAGTTCCGGTGCGGCGGACAGGTCAAAGGTTTCCAGCGGCTTAATCAGCGGGAACCGGGCCTCGCGGACCCTGCGTTTGAGCCTGTTGGCGGCACGGAAGGCTATTTCCAACCGGGTCAAATCAACAAGCAGCTCGTCATAGCCGACGCCGGCTTCCATGGCCTGGCGCAGACAGGGTTCCAGTTCCCGGGCCATGGCCGACAACTTCAGGTCTTTCAGGTTGGCTTTGAGCTCAAACAGCACGGTCTCGTTCATTGCACACCTCCCAGCTGACCATATTGGCTGATATCGGTGGGTGCGATGGATTCCCAGCCATCCAGAGGACATGTTTCCACCCTGGGTTCATTGGCATAAATAAGCAGGTGGCGGACAGCTTCACTGGAACTGAGACCCTGCTCAAGTGCCAGTTCCACGGCTGCTTCAACCTCGGAGTTCCTGTACTGACGGTGCAGCATCAGGACCGTTATGAAATCCTTGATACCCCTGGTCTCCCCCTGGGAATCCTGGAAGCGCTGCAAAAGACCCTCGTAGCTGCCAGGCCAGACAGCCCGCCACTGGCGCATGGGACGCGCGCTTTCAAAGGCCATGGGCCGCTGCTGCAGTAGATCCAGGTAATGATCAGGGTTCAGCTGCCACTTGTTGTTGCCGTACACCCGCTCATGCTCGGCAAGTTTTTTGTTCTTCAAAGAGATGGCGACCCGGTCTACACCAAGCAGGACGGTGACCTCCTGCCCGACATAGCGAGTCGGAACAGAATAGCGGTTCTTGTTCTTATCCACAATAACCGTCCCGAACTTGTCCACCTTGCCGGTCAGGCACAGATGGTTACTGAAAACCTGCTCCGGAAGCCTGAGCAGATGCTCTTTCTCCGCAGTAAACAGTTCCTCCACCGTATGCTCACGACCGGAGATGGTGTGTCCGCCATAGGCCTCGCAATGTTCCTGCAGCCGCCGGTTCAGTTCCTCAAAGCTTTTCACCCTGGGGATCGGGACCAGGTAGTTACGACGGCAAAAACCGACCAGTCCCTCAACCCCGCCTTTTTCATTACCCGCAGCAGGGTTGGTAAAGCGGGCCTCGAAGCTATGGTAGGCACGGAACTTGGTGAAGGACTCCTGCTCGATTCGATTACGCCCCTGCAAGACCTTGCGAACCGCCGTGGTCAGGTTGTCGTAAATCAGGACAGGAAATATCCCGCCAAAAAACTGGAACCCATGCAGGTGGGCGTCAAAAAAAGCCTGCTGCCGTTCGCACGGGTAGGCGCGGACAAAATGCTTGCCCGAATACTTGGATCGCATGCAGAATATCTTGACCGTCTGCCTCGTCCCGTCAATTTCAACCGTGGCAGTACCCCAGTCGATCTCGGCCTCAACACCGGCCTCAGGGTCGCAGGGAATAAACGCCCCGGGACGATCAAGACCCAGCTTGATCTTCGCCATACTTACATAACGCCGGACCGTTGACTCGCCACCACCGTAGTCATGTTCGGCGACCAGGCGATGGTAGATACGCCGCGCAGTGTGGCGCTGCTTTTTAGGAACTTCACGGTCTGTTGACAGCCAGCCGTCAATGATCTCTATATACGGACCCAAAACCGGAAACGGCTGCTTCTGACGTTCGCGGTATCCCCAAGGCTCCCCACGCAATGCTTTCTTCACTGTGTTGCGCGAATGTCCCGTCATCCTGGCCAACTCGCTGATGTTCTTGTCATAGACCCGATGGGCCGTCCGGATAAATTCATATTGATCCATTGTGAGCAACTCCTCTCCTCCCCCTGGTTATGGTTTTTTACCCTACCATAACACCGGGACGATTCTGTGCTCAGGGTGGTCAATTTTCGG
>NZ_JBPMMS010000045.1:0-4989 GCF_054025815.1 Desulfolithobacter sp.
AACCAACAAAATGAAACCGTCACTTTTTCCACTTGTAACCCCTTACGCAAAAGCTCTCCAGTCCAACAGTTTTGAGGAATCATTCCCGAAGCACCATGGCCCTTGAAACGAAATCTCTCTGATATCGAAGATAATCACAGGTAATTTTTTTGCCTTTTCACCCCAGGATGTGTCAGAATAAATAGAGGTCTCATCCCCTGAGCATCGACAATTCTGAAGTTGTTAGCATGTCATGCCACCTATTGGCCAACCCGCATGAGGCTCTCTTGCAACACCAGAACTTTCTTTGAGATCAAGGATTGAAAAAATTTTACCACAGGCCTATGCGTGTTGTTCCTGGAATAAAATTTTTCCCGGAACACCTGGATCAAACGAAAAGACAACTTTGCATGATAGCCGGGAGAAGGTTCGGTTTCCATGCCTGCGACACGAGGACCCACTCTTCCAAAAAACGATATCCTGAAAATTTTCACCCTGGTCACTGAGGATGGGGCACTCGTCCGCAAGGCTATGACGTTGTCTCTGCAAGAACAGAGCAGACCGTCATCAGGCCGGTCACCTCCAGCCGACTCAATGCCTTCAGGACCAACAGGACCGATGTTCTTCTCCCCGACCACCGCGTACTGGGGACTTGAACATTCTGGCCCATACCCGGAGGAAAGACCCGGACACCCAGATTATCATCGTCGCTGCAATGAGTGTCCTGATCGATGCTATCAATGCGAACCGTATCGTATCAGAGCTCGAGACTATATCACCAAACCAGTAGACGACATGGAGGTCATCAAGCAGACCATCTCTTCAGGGCCATGGAGCGGACCTCGCTGATCCGGGAAAACAGACGCTACCAGTACCACCTGGAAAAATAAATCAAAAAACGTTCCAGCCGGTTGCCCCAGGCTCAAAAACTTGAGGCCATCGGTACGGTAACCAGAGTAATTTCCTATGATTTCAGCAAAATTATCGGATCCTCTCTACCGGCTCAGCATTTTTCTGAATTTTGACGGTAATCAGATATTTCTTATCAATCCCCGATGAACAGTGAAAAGATCCTGGTCTCATCCACTGAGCTCCCCCAGGTGATCATGAATCTCAGTACCCTCCCTTTCATATCAAGACCGAGGAGGTCATAAACAAGAGCCATGAGCAAAAAAAGAATACTCTTTGTCGATGACGAACCAAATATTCTCTCCGGGCTGCGCCGCATGCTGCGACCCATGCGCCACCAGTGGAACCTGGCTTTTGCCGACAGCGGCCAGGAAGCACTCAAGATCATGGCGGAAGAACCCTTTGACGTGGTGGTCTCGGACATGCGCATGCCAGGAATGGACGGTGCCGAGCTGCTCACCCTGATCCAGGAAACCTATCCCCATGCCATCCGCATCATGCTCACAGGCCAGGCCGATAACGAAGCTATCCTGCGGACCGTCGGGGTAGTCCATCAGTTTCTCTCCAAACCGTGTTCCCCTGAACAGCTCAAAGCCGTACTGGACAGGGCCACGGCCCTCCATGACCTGATAACCAACGATCAACTGAAAAATCTGATCTCGCGGCTGGGTTCTTTGCCAAGCCTACCCTCCCTTTATGCCGACCTCCAGCGACTGCTGCGCGATCCAGATTCCTCCATCCAGGACGTGGCCAACCTAATTGAGCAGGATCTCGCCATGAGCGCCAAGATGCTGCAACTGGTCAACTCGGCCTTTTTCGGCCTCTACAAGACCATCGACAGCCCACGCCGGGCCGTCAACCTGCTGGGCCTGGACACCATTAAGGCCCTGGTACTCGGGATCCAGGTTTTTTCCGAGCTCAAGACCACATCCTCCTTCTTTTCCGTGGGCGCCCTCTGGGAACACAGCCTGAAAACCGGCAGGCTCGCCAGGGAAATTGCCACAGCGAAGTCCGATGACAGAGAACTGGCTGACAACAGCTTCATTGCCGGAACCCTCCATGACATCGGCAAACTGATTCTTCTCACGACCCTGCCGGATCAGTTTGAACAGGCCGTACGGCTGGCCGGAGATCGGAAAATATGTCTGCACATGGCAGAAAAGGAAATCTTCCAGGCCAGCCATGACGACGTGGGTGCCTATCTGCTCGGACTCTGGGGATTGCCATCGCCGGTGATCGAGGCTATCGGCTTTCACCACCGGCTCCGCGACTTTCCCGAAGAGAGCTTCAGTCCGGCCCTGGCCGTTCATATTGCCGATGTACTCTACCACCAGAACAATGACTCTCTGCTTCCAGGCTGCGCACCAGAGCTCGACGAAACTTACCTGGACCGACTCGGGCTGGCTGGACAAGGTGAACAATGGCAGGATTTCTGGGACCTGCTCGAAGAAAGGAGTATGGAAGATGAAAATGGGTAAGATATTCTCTTTGCTCAGGAGCAGCCAGGGCAGAATCTTCCCGGTCTGGACGACTGCTGTTGTCTGCTGCACGCTGATCGCTTCTTTTTTCCTGGTCCCGGGTCTGGTCCGCGCCCAGGTTGAGCCCAACCAGGGCCTGGTCAGGATCGGGGTACTGGCAAAGCGAGGTAAGGAAAAATGCCTGGAAAAGTGGAGCCCAACCGCCAGGTATCTCCACAAAAACATCCCGGATTTCCGTTTTTCCATCGTCCCGCTGGATTTCAACGAACTGGTTCCGGCGGTGAGCAACGGAAGCGTAGACTTCATCCTGACCAACCCATCATTTTATGTCAGCCTGGAAGAGGAATTCAATATCAGCCGGATCGCCACCCTGAAAAACCGCCGGCTCAACCGGACCCTGACCCGATTTGGCGGGGTGATCTTCTCCCGGGCAGACCGAAGCGACATCACCTCCTATGCGGATCTGCGCGGGAAACAATTCATGGCAGTGGCCAGGCAGTCCTTCGGTGGCTGGCAGGTGGCCTGGCGTCACCTGCTCCATCACGGCATCGATCCCCGGCACGATTTCGCCGAGCTCAGATTCGGCGGCACCCACGATGCCGTAGTCTATGCGGTCTTAAACCAGGAGGTTGATGCCGGTGCCGTACGTACGGACACCCTGGAACGAATGGCACTGGAGGGCAAAATCGACCTGACTGACATCCGGGTTCTCCAAGACCAGCCCTGGAAGGAACAATCGTTTCCCTTTCTCCTGAGCACAGCCCTCTATCCCGAATGGCCCATTGCCAAGCTGCAACATGTACCGGCCGAGTTTGCCCAGAAGATCGCCATCACCCTCCTGCAGATGTCCCCGGACGACCCGGCGGCCAGGGCAGCACACCTGGCTGGCTGGACCATTCCTCTCAATTACCAGCCGGTACACGAGTGCCTCAAGGAGCTTGGGATCGGGCCTTATGCAGATTTAGACCAGATCACTGCCCGGGACATCCTGGAAAAATACTGGTATTTTATCCTTCTGCTCCTTATCCTGATCATTAGTGGCGGCTCGACAACCCTCTACTTCCGCCACCTTAACAGACAGTTGCGGCAGACCATGCACCGGCTGGACCGGGAGCTGATGGAACGCAAACGGGCCGAAAACAGGCTCACCAACTTCAAGCTCTCCCTGGACCAGACAAAAGACGCGGTCTTCATGTTTGATCCAGACAGTCTCCATTTAATCTATGCCAACCGCGGGGCAGAAATACATACCGGTTTCACAGCCGATGAGCTCAGCGTAATGACACCACTGGATATCAGCCCGGACCTGGACGAGGAGAGCCTGCAGAAGATGCTGGCACCGCTGGTCCAGGGTGAGCAGGAATCGCTGACCATGATAACCCGTCTCAGGCACCGCGACGGGATAGAGATTCCAGTGGAAGTCCTCTGCCAGTATGTGGTACCCGAGGGCGAGGATGGCCGGTTTATCGCCGTAGTACGCGACATCACTGAACGGATCCGGACCGAAAAAGAACGCGACCACCTCCAGACCCAGCTGCTCCATGCCCAGAAACTGGAGGCCGTGGGGCAGCTGGCCGCCGGCATTGCCCATGAGATCAATACCCCGACCCAGTATGTCAGTACCAACCTCGACTTTCTCGGCGAAACTTTTGCTGATATCACCAGGCTCATGGAACAGGTCACCCGATGTATCAGGAAGGCTAGAGACCAAGACCTCTCCGAGGAGGATCTCGAAGCCCTGCAAAACACCCTGGAAGAGACCGACTGGGATTTTCTCCAAAAAGAGATCCCCCAGGCCATCGACCAGTCACGGGAGGGTGTCCGCCGGGTAACCTCGATCGTCCAGGCTATGAAGGAATTCTCCCATCCCGGCAGCAGGGAAAAAGAGCCCACCGATCTTAACAAACTCATAATCACTACCACCACGGTAGCCAGAAATGAATATAAGTACGTGGCAGACCTGGAAACCACCCTGGACGAGAGTCTACCTCCGGTTCCCTGCCTGACCGATGAGATGGGCCAGGTCATCCTCAACATACTGGTCAACGCCGCCCATGCCATTGACGACAAGATTCGCAAAACCGATATGGAACGGGGAGTGATCCATATCTCCACCCGGGTTCGGAACGGCTGGGCGGAAATAGTGATCCGTGACAACGGTTCCGGCATCCCCACGGAAATCCAGGACAAGATATTTGATCCCTTTTTCACAACCAAGGATGTGGGCAAGGGCTCGGGCCAAGGGCTGGCCATATCCCACAACGTGGTGACCGAAAAACATGGAGGCCAGCTGGTCTGCTCCAGCATCCCCGGTCAGGGCACCACCTTTCACATCCGTCTGCCCCTGGAAGACACTGGGGGCAAACACGCACAAGGAGCCTGAAAGTATCTAAAATCGGCGCTTGAGCACAGAGGCCCGGACCATAAAAAACACAAAAAAAGGGAGTGGCTACAAGTTCCACTCCCCTGCATATTCATGGTCCTGTCAGGGACCAGAATCTGTTCTGTTTTTATTTTTTTTCTTCCAACGCAGCCTTGCGGCTCAGCCGGATACGGCCACGGTTATCGATTTCCAGGACCTTGACCCGGACGGTATCTCCTTCGTTAAGCACGTCGGTGACCT
>NZ_JBPMMS010000046.1:0-72540 GCF_054025815.1 Desulfolithobacter sp.
GGGAGGTATAGGGCTGGAGGACTTGAGACGCTTGGCTATGCGCTCCAACCTGTTGTTCTTGAGACAGTAGCCATTTATCCCCTCGAGAGTAACAGGAAATGGCGTTATGTTCTCAAAGGCATCAAGTTCAGCGCCATGCAGCCAGTCCCGGAAACCGGCAATCTTCTCACCGGCAAATGCCCCGTACTGGATACGGATAGGGATGGGAACGGAACTGTCTGCCACCTGGATGTTAAGGGTCCCTGCCACTCCCTCAGCAGCTATCTGGGCCAGAATGGCCTCAACCTCATCCTGGGAGAGTGAAAGGGTCATACGCAGAGGCTGCCTGAGATGGGCCGGCAGGGTGACGCTTATCCTTTCAGGCCCTATGGCAAAACCTGCACTCAGGGGAGCCATATCCACAGAGGCCCCCAGTCCCTTGATGGATTTGATCTCAAGCCTGTCTTGGGGTTTCAGACTGAAGGACTCCCTGAGTATTGCCTTGAGCAGGGCTGTATCACCGGTGTGATAGGGGGCTGCCAACTCTGCCACAAGGGTAACTGATGGTTTTCCAGGCTCAGCCTGCTGGTTGTACTGGACGGATAAATGATATCCTCCCCTGTCATAAACCAGAAGGAACTCCCTTGGGATATAATAGAACACATTACCTGCAGCCCTGTCCTGGAAGATCATGTGACTGTCCCATCCGGCAGCAGCAGAGATATCCTGCAGCAGTTCTGCAGATTCAATAACATCTGCGAGATCAATGGCTGCAGCAGGATCAGGCCCTTCAGGTTCTGCAGGTTTTACAGGAATAACAGGTCTTGGCAGTTTATGGACGGGAAAAGGCCTTACCTTCAGGGGTTTTAGCAGAAATTTTCTGTTTTCCGGCAGTTTCAACGTCTGGACCTGACGCAGTTTATACACAGGTTTGACATTATCCTGGGCAGATGCAGGCAGGAAAAAGGGCAGAAAAAAGAGAGAATAGCCTGACAGAAAGAGAATCAGGGAAAACAGTTTCAGCAGCTTCATAAATAAGCCCTCCCCTGTTGAACTATGTATGAGAGGCCCACCTGCAAAGTAATAACAGGAGACAGTAGGGCCATGATCTCTGTAGTTAGCGGCCTATAACGCCAGGGAGTTGCAGCACAGGTTTTTCCTGCTTCTCTTCTATCTGCCTGGGTGGCTGCTGTACGACTCCCGGTTTCACTGCCGGATTCACAGGCTTCAAGATGGTGCCAGGCAGAACAGGCCTTAGGGCCGGTTTTTTGCCTCCGGGAATCGCTGTTCCAGGGCCAGAACCTGAGCCCGTCTCCTGGACCTGCCCCTCTTCCAGTTCAACAGCCTCCTCCTGGACAGGATGCTCAGGCTCGATAATCTCTATTTCGGAACTGGTCGTCCAGGTCTTGGGAAAATCAAACACCAGGTGCCCGAATGGACGGTCCGGATTGCTTTCCCGCACCAGAAAGAGCTGAATCTGGTCTGAAAAAACGGTCTGTGCACTGTCGCTGAAACCGGACTCATTCCAATCCGACGCATTGCCCCATTCGTTCTGGGTGTGCAGGGGTCGGCTGATGGTGAGCCGGACAAGACCACGGCGCCCTGTAACCGGAGCAACAGAGCTGACAAAACCATCCAAAGGGACCCCGCCCCGAAAAACCTTGGCCTGCACAGAAACCCCATCCGCCCGTTTAACGTTTTCATAGGCCACTTCCAGGATGATGGAATTGCCGCGCCGCTCCACCAGCCTGACCTGACCTATTTTTCCCTTGTAGTTACCAAGCCATTCGTCAAAAGACTCCTGAACCATCTCCCTGGCGACACCGCCAAAAATATTGAAAATATCGGACAGAACACCGTTTTGCTGTCCCGAATCCCCCTGGGCGGCAAAAACAGCTTGCCCCTGGGGCAGAACCGGTACGGTCACGCTGAAAAACAAAACAACAAGAGTCAAACAAAACGGCTTCATTTTGAACCTCCACTCTTTCCACGGGCTGTGAAGCAGCCGGATGCACAGTACACTTCTGTTTTTCAACAGTCTTGCAATCTCCGGCTACATGACCACTGATGATTTCAATCTGCAGTGGCTAGTATCAACCATTGCATAAAACAGAAAAAAAACCAGCATTAGTTCAATAAAAACCCTGAGCAGTTTATGATGTCAAGATAATTATGACGACTCGCCATACCTGCCTTATATTTCGCAACAATATCAATCTGTAAAAGAAAAATCATCCCCACCTGCAGGCCAGTTCTGCCGGTTTATCGCAAATTGCCACAGCTCTCTCCTTTTCTTCCAGGCAAACGCTCTCCGTACGGACCATCTTTAAAGTATGATGGACTCTTTATCACTCCCCTCCAACATCCAGACAAAAATGTCACTCCTGTTCACAGTTGTCCTCTTATTCACAAAACTGATCCTGCAACCTGTGAAGAACACGGTAAACCAAGCTCTGCAAACCACAGGAAACATACTGATTTAACAGTAAAAAAATAAAACATCCAATCAGGCACGCCCCTTGCCATATCAAGGGCACACCACAGACAAGTACACATCCGGAACACCCGGCAGACCATCCATTTTTACAAGGAGGCAATATTATGAGAAAGGTAGCAATTTACGGAAAAGGCGGTATCGGCAAGTCCACCACCACCCAGAACACAGTTGCAGGACTGGTTGAAATGGGACGCAAGGTCATGGTGGTTGGCTGCGACCCCAAGGCAGACTCCACCCGACTGCTTCTTGGTGGCCTGGCCCAGAAATCGGTCCTTGATACCCTGCGCGAAGAAGGCGAAGACGTTGAACTCGAGGACATCCGCAAAGCAGGGTACGGTGGCACCTGGTGTGTCGAATCAGGAGGACCGGAGCCGGGTGTGGGCTGTGCCGGACGCGGTATCATCACCTCGATCAATATGCTGGAATCCCTTGGCGCCTACGAGGAAAGCGAAGAACTTGACTACGCCTTCTACGATGTTCTCGGCGACGTGGTCTGCGGCGGATTTGCCATGCCCATCCGCGATGGAAAGGCCGAGGAAATCTACATCGTCTGTTCCGGCGAAATGATGGCCATGTACGCGGCAAACAACATCAGCAAGGGTATCGTCAAGTTTGCCCAGTCCGGTGACGTCCGGCTCGGTGGCCTGATCTGCAATTCACGTAAGGTGGATAATGAAAAGGAGATGATCGAAAAATTCGCCGAGAAACTGGGGACCCAGATGATTTACTTCGTCCCCAGGGACAACGATGTGCAGCGGGCGGAGATCAACAGGCAGACCGTCATCCAGTGGAATCCCGACGTCCCCCAGGCCAAAGAGTATCGTGGCCTTGCCAAAGCCATCGACGAAAACGACCAGTTTGTCGTCCCCACCCCCCTGGAAATCGAGGAGCTTGAGAAACTCCTGATGGACTTTGGCCTGATGGCATAGAGAACTTCTGCCGACCTGACCAGGCCCGGCTGCCTGGTTCACCCACAACTCAACCTGGAGATACACCATGATAATGATCAGAGCAATTGTCCGGCCGGAAAAGGCCGATGAAGTCCTCGCCGCCCTTATGGACGCTGGGTATCCGGCCGTAACCAAATACGCTGTTGCCGGGCGCGGCAAGCAGCGCGGCATCAAGATCGGAGACGTGACCTACGACGAAATTCCAAAAACCATGCTGATGAGCGTGGTCAACGGGGAAGACAGGGATTTCGTCATCCAGACCATCATGGATACAGCACGCACCAGCCCCGCCGGTGCCTTTGGTGACGGCAAGATCTTTATCAGCGAAGTCGAGGAAGTCTATACCATCAGCAGCGGAAAAAAGGAGCCCGAATCTCCTGCCGGGGAAGAGGTGGCGTCATGAAAGAGATCATTGCTGTCGTACGGATCAACATGATGAACCAGACCAAGCAGGCCCTGTCCGACGCAGGAATTGACGCCTTCTTTGCCCACGAGGCCCAGGGACGCGGTAAAGGGTTTGTCAACCCGCAGGTCCTCAAAGGTGCGGAGGAAGGGTACGAAGAAGCTGCCGCCCTGTTGGGCGAAAAAGGCAAACTCTACCCCAAACGAATAATCACCGCAGTGGTTCCTGATGCCAGGGTCCCCGAGGTGGTCAAGACTATCATCGCAACCAATCAGACAGGCAAGCCAGGTGACGGGAAAATTTTTGTCCTTCCGGTCAAGGATTCTGTCCGGGTGCGGACAGCAGAAACCGGCGAGAAAGCCATTGTCTGACAAGGAGAAGATCTATGGGAAGTGTAACCGAGAAAAAACCAGTGCAATGGGACCCCGCTGACATCAAGGAGGAACTGCTCAAGAAGTATCCGCCCAAGGTCGCCCGCAAACGTGCCAAGCAGATATTGATCAACGAGGCGCAGGAAAATGAAACTCCGGAAATCCTGGCGAATGTAAGGACCATCCCGGGTATCATCACCATGCGCGGCTGCACCTATGCCGGATGCAAGGGAGTTATCCTGGGCCCCACCCGCGACATCGTCAACCTGGTTCACGGCCCGATCGGCTGCAGCTTTTACGCATGGCTGACCAGGCGCAACCAGACAGATGCCGGAGAGAATGGAGAGCAGTACATGAACTACACCTTCTCCACCGACATGCAGGATTCGGATATCATTTTCGGTGGCGAGAAAAAGCTGGAACAGGCGATCCAGGAAGCTTACGACACCTTTCACCCCAAGGCGATAGGGGTTTTTGCCACCTGTCCGGTGGGGCTCATCGGTGATGACATCCACACCGTGGCCAGGAAGATGAAGGACAAATTCGGTGACTGCAACGTGTTCGCCTTCTCCTGCGAGGGATACAAGGGTGTTTCCCAGTCTGCCGGACATCATATAGCCAACAACCAGATATTCAGACATATCGTCGGCACGGAGGACGAGCCCAGGGAAGGAAAATACAAAATCAACCTGCTGGGTGAATACAATATCGGTGGCGACGGTTTCGAGATCGATCGAATCTTGACCAAGTGTGGAATCACCAACCTGGCGACCTTTTCCGGCAATTCCACCTATGACCAGTTTGCCTCCTGCCATCAGGCCGACCTGAGTTGTGTCATGTGCCACCGCTCTATCAACTATGTGGCCGACATGCTTGAGACCAGGTTCGGTATTCCCTGGATCAAGGTAAACTTTATCGGAGCCGAGGCCACGGCCAAGAGCCTGCGCAAAATTGCCGCCTACTTCGGCGACCAGGAGCTTATTGACCGGGTGGAAGAAGTCATTGCCGAGGAAATGCCGGCAGTGAAGGCGGCCCGCGAAGAAGTTCTGCCCCGGACCAGAGGCAAAAGCGCCATGCTCTTTGTAGGCGGTTCCAGGGCGCATCATTACCAGGAGCTGTTCAGGGAGATGGGCATGAAAACCATCTCGGCCGGCTACGAATTCGCCCACCGGGATGACTACGAGGGCCGTCACGTCCTGCCCAACCTCAAGGTGGATGCGGACAGCCGGAACATCGAAGAAATCGAGGTGGAACCGGATGAGAGACGCTACCGGCCACGGAAAACCACTGACGAGCTCAGGGAACTGGAAAAGACAGGTCTCAAGTTCAAGTCCTACGAAGGGCTGCTGCCGGATATGGAAGAGGGAACACTGATCATCGATGACCTGAACCAGTACGAGGCGGAGAAACTGGTGGAACTGATGAAGCCAGATATCTTCTGCGCCGGCATCAAGGAGAAGTTCTCCATCCAGAAGCTGGGCATCCCCATGAAACAGCTCCATAGCTATGACTCCGGCGGTCCCTATGCCGGTTTCAAAGGCGCCATCAACTTCTACAACGAGATCGACCGGCTGGTCAACAGCCGGGTGTGGAGCTACATGAAGGCTCCATGGCAGGAGAATCCCCAGCTCTCCGGTGCCTACGTCTGGGAATAACCATTCACCCTGCTTTTCAAAGAGGTTAGACAAATGCTACTGAGACATACACCAAAAGAAATAACCGAGCGCAAGGCCCTGACCATCAATCCGGCCAAGACCTGCCAGCCCATCGGTGCCATGTACGCGGCTCTGGGGATACACGGCTGCCTGCCCCACAGCCACGGCTCCCAGGGCTGCTGCGCCTATCACCGCAGCACCCTGACCCGGCACTACAAGGAACCCGTATCCGCAGCCACAAGCTCCTTCACAGAAGGTGCCTCGGTATTCGGTGGCCAGGCCAACCTGATGCAGGCGTTCAACAACATCTTCACTGTTTACGAACCCGACGTTATTGCCGTCCATACCACCTGCCTGTCCGAAACTATTGGCGATGACCTGAAACAGATACGGAAAAAAGCGCTCAAAGAGGGAAAGATTCCGGAGAACAAGTATGTTCTCTGCGCCTCTACCCCAAGTTACGTCGGTTCCCATGTCACTGGTTTTTCCAATATGGTCAAGGCCATGACCGAACTGGCCGAGTCAACCGGCAGGAAAAACGGCAAGGTCAACATCATTCCCGGGTGGGTGGAACCAGCGGACATGGAGGAGATCAAACGGATGGCCGACCTGCTCGGAATCGATACCATTCTGTTTCCCGATACTTCCGGAGTATTGAACTCTCCCCTGACGGGAAAGTACAACATGTTTCCCCAGGGTGGCACCACCATCGAGGAGCTGAAAGCCACCGGCGATGCCGTCGGCACCCTTGCCCTTGGCGAATGGTGTTCAGGCGATGCGGCCCGGGAACTGGACAAGCAGTGCAAGGTACCCTGCACGGTCATCGACATGCCCTTTGGCCTCAAGGCCACCGACCGGTTCATCGATACCCTGCGCACCATCGCCGGAGTTTCGGTTCCAGAGATCCTGGCCCGAGAACGCGGCCAGTTACTGGATCTTATTTCCGACATGCACCAGTACCTCTATCACAAGAAAGTTGCCATTGCCGGAGACCCCGACCAGGTCATCGCCATGACCGAGTTCCTGGTCTCCATCGACATGCTGCCGGTACACATTGTCACCGGTACACCGGGCAAGAAGTTCGAAAAACGGATCCGGGAAATCACCGGGGAACTGCCCTGCGAAGTAAATGTCAGGGCCAGGGGTGATCTTTTCCTGCTCCACCAGTGGATGAAGAACGAGCCGGTGGACCTGCTCATCTCCAACACCTACGGCAAGTATATAGCCCGGGATGAGGACGTGCCCCTGATCCGCTGGGGTTTCCCCATCCTTGACCGCCAGGGCCACCAGTACTTCCCCACCGTAGGCTACAAGGGAGGTATCCGACTTCTGGAAAAAATCCTCGGGGCCCTTCTGGACCGTAAGGACCGTGACGATCCCGAAACCAGCTTTGAACTCGTTCTCTGAAACGGCAGATCGAGCACGCGGGTCTTCCGGCCAGACAACCGGATGGCCCGTGGACACACCTGGCCCGCTCTTAACCTGGTTTATTCGAGGTACCAGCCATGACCACTCTTCCCTTTCCCGCACCCATGACCCAGAAGCGCCGGCTGACTCTGCCTGTGGCGGTCCGGGCCAACAGCAGGATCCGGTTCGCACCAATGGCCATGGTTTCCAGAGCCATGCTGCCGCAGGAAGCCCTGAACCGGCTTGAGTCCAGGCTCAACGAGGGGATGGATATACACCGGGTCATCCTCGATGGGCCAGGTGATCCCCTGGCCGAAATCGAACCGACCCTGACGACCCTCGATCTTTTGCAACGCCTCTACCCGGACAAGGAATCTTCCCTGACGACGCTCGGACTGGGGGCTGCCCGGCATGCCGGGACCCTGGCCGCCAAAGGCGTCAAAGAGGTGACCCTGCTGGTGGACGCCGTAACCACGGAAACCGCCGAAAAACTCTACGCCTGGATCCGCCCGGACAGACGGACCATCCCCCTGTCCCGGTCCACGGCCCTGCTGGTCGCCGAACAACGCGAAGCCGTGAAAGCGCTGGTCAGGTATGGAATCAACGTCTGTATCCAGACCACGGTCTATCCGGGTATCAATGATGACCATGTTGAAGACATCGCCCGCCAAATGAGTGAACTCGGTGCCGACGCCATGACCCTGGTTCCTTTTTTTCCGTCCGCGGAGGATCAGGAAGGTCCCGGACCCACAAACCAGGCCCGGATGAACCAGATCATGGAGCAGTGCGCAAAATTCCTGGATGTGACAATCCAGAAGGATCGAAAACCGACAGACACATTGTCGGACAATACAGATTCCCACTCTTCCGCCTTTACCCCAATCCTGCCCGGGCCGAGCAGGAAAAGGCCCAACGTGGCAGTGGTCAGTGACAGCGGCATGGAGATTGATATCCATCTTGGCCAGGCGGACCGTATCCTCATCTACGGTCCCAGGAAAGACGGTCTCACCTGCCTTCTTGAAGCCCGGTCGGTCCCGGCCACGAAAAAAGGCGGCTCGCGCTGGGAAACCCTGGCCAGAACCTGCCTCTATGACTGCTTTGCCCTCCTGGCCGCCGATGCCGGTGAAAGACCGAGAAAAATACTGGGCAGCCTGGGAATCAGAGTTCTGACCACGCAAGACAACATCGAAGGCACGGTGGACGTGCTGTACGGTGCCGGGCGGAAAAAAATAAAAAGCCAAGAATAGCCAGAGAAAGGAGGAGAGCAATGGCAATACCTGAGCGGCAGATCATCCTGTGCCAGAGTTTCCGGGTGGACGGAGACAAAAAAGGACTCTGTCACAAGCAGACCGATGGATTTTTACAGTACATTGAAGAGGAAATCCTGGATCGGGGGCTGGACTGCCTGGTCACCGCCACCACCTGCCTCAAACAATGTGAAAAAGGACCAATCATGGTCATCCAGCCGGAAAACTGGTGGTTTAAGGGCGTGGACAGCGAGGACGCCATCGATACCATCCTTGATGGCCTGGAAGACGGTGAACCGGCGAAAGAATATCTCATCTAAGTTGAGCGTTTCATCCATCCGGAGTCTCCTGCTGGCCGCTTACCTGCAAGTGTTACAGATGTGAAACCTCAATTCAGGTCTTACTTCATTGTGAACCGATCGTCATGAGCCGCCCGGAAGAATATATCGTCCGCCCGGCCCGGCGGGCTGACCTCCAGGCCCTGACCAGCCTGCTGGAAATTCTCTTTTCCATAGAAGAGGATTTCTTCTTTGACGAAACGCTGCAGCGCCAGGGGCTTGACCTGCTTTTCGACAACCACCGGGCCATTGTCCTGGTGGCCGAACAGCAAGGGCTGGTGGTCGGCATGTGCACAGGCCAGTTACTCATTTCCACTGCCACCGGCAGGGTGAAGGTGATGGTTGAGGACGTGGTCGTCCTTCCCGGACACCAGGGTTGCGGAGTGGGCAGCCGTTTACTTGGAAAACTCGTCGACTGGGCCACTTCCCGGGGTGCGTCCCACCTGCAGCTGCTCGCGGATCGAAACAACCATCCTGCGCTTGGCTTTTACAGCCGTCTTGGCTGGCAGCCAACCAGTTTAATCTGCTTCCACAAGGAGATTTGACATGACCTGTACAGGTGATGACGTACTACCTGTGAACTCCATCAGGAGACAACCCATTGATGACTGGGAAATCTTTCTGAAAGAAGGCCTGCAGTACCTGGCCACCGCCCGCGGAGGCCATGCCAGGCGGCCCGGTGTCTTCACGCCGGAGATACTCTATAATCTTGTGACAATGGCCATTGAAAAATTCGTCATGGCGGCCCTCATGTTTCATGGCACTCTGCCCTTTAACCACACCATGCATGACCTGGTGGAAGCCCTGGAGCAGACGTTTCCCGGTGCCACCGATCCCATGCGGGAACAATTGCTGGCTCTGGACAGGCACCAGGAGATATGTGATCTTGATACCTGGCACATCACCCCGCCCTCCGGGCAAGAGATCACAGAGATGATCGTCCTGGCCGAACAGGTCAGGGAAATGGTTTCAGGAAAACTGCTCAGTCAGATCGACAAAAACAAAATATGCCGGCCCTGCTGCTGAAAAAGACCAAACAGGATCAGAAACAGAAAACAAGAAACAGACACCATAACAGGGAGCTGAACATGGCAAAGAAGAACGTTGAGGCATTACTCATCGCCGGGGGCGAAGACAAGCACCTGCGGGCAAGATATGATGTCCTGGCGACCAGGGAAGAATTTGTTGCCCAGGCGGTGGTGGACGGCTACGACTTTACGGTGGAGGAACTGAACGAGGTTCTGCGGGAGTCTGGAGACGACTTTGTCCGCAACGGCAATCCGCCCAAACGCCAGATCTGGTGGACCTGAAAATCAGCCATGGTTGAAAAAAACGGGATTTCCTGGCCACTGATCTCATACTTTTCTCCGGAACATCAGCTGGCGCCCGAAAAAAAATCCCTCTGCCTCTTTCCGGGACAGAGGGATTTTTTCGGGTGCCATTGAACCAGACGCACACTGCAACCTGATCGAACTGATCACCCCCTGCTGCCTGCCCCGCCTTTCATCCGCACAAATAGATAGATTTTACCTATACCCAAAAAAGGAATCATAGATATTATCTCTTTGACTTACCCTGTATAATCAAATAGTTTCACCTCCGAGAAAGCAAACAATCCCTTATCAGTGTTATTCCAACGGAGGCCTGCATGAAAAAATTACTTCTCCTGCTCACCATGTCCATCCTCTTTCTCCCCGGCCTGTCATCAGCCAAGACGGCATCCGGGACTATTGTCATGGAGTTCAACCTGTCCCGCCATCCTCTTGATCAGGAAGTCAGGCTCTGGATTCCCTATCCGGTCTCGGACCAGAACCAGTTGATCTCGAACATCAAGGTGGAGGGTGATTTTTCCGAATCCGCGGTCTATACAGATCAAAAATTCAAGACTCCCATACTTTATGCCCGCTGGAAACCGGGCGAGGAAGACCGGCATCTCACCCTCTCCTTCCACGCGGTACGCAAGGAAGTGGTGAAACGGGACTTTCCAGCCCGTGAGCCGTGCTGGGACAGAAGCGAGTTCCAGCAGTGGCTCCAGCCCACCAGCCTGGGGCCCATTACCGGTTCGGTCAAGGAGCTGGCCGACAAAATAACCCGGAGCAAGACCACGATCCTGGCCAAGGCCAAGGCGATCTATGACTGGACCTGTGAAAACATGTACCGGGATCCCAAAACCAGGGGATGTGGTAAGGGTGACGTCTGCAGCCTGCTCCAAAAACCTGGAGGCAAATGCACCGACATCCACTCGGTCTTTGTCGCCCTGGCCCGGGCTGCCGGGGTGCCGGCCCGTGAGATTCTGGGGATCCGCATGGGCAAAAAACCGCTGCAGGACATCACCACCTGGCAGCACTGCTGGGCCGAGTTCTATCTGCCGGGCTACGGCTGGGTTCCGGTGGATCCGGCTGATGTCCGCAAGATGATGCTCAAGGAAAACCTGTCGCTGGATGACCCTAAGACCGCTTGGTATCGCAAGTATTTCTGGGGCGCATGGGATCCGTACCGGGTCCAGCTTGCCGTGGGCCGGGACCTCATTCTCAATCCGCGCCAGCAGTCGGGTCCGCTCAATACCTTTGGCTATCCGTACGCCGAAGTGAACGGAACTCCGATAGACTGGCTCGATCCGGGCTCCTTTGCCTACAAGTTCACCTATCTCCAGGACTAAATGATGCCAGGCCGGGGTTTCCGCTCCGGCCTGGACAGCAACCCTGCTTTCCGCCAGCTCCACGAGGAAAAACAAGATGTCAGAACGGAGAAAATTCCTGGCTCATGGCACTGCTTTGCTTCTGGGTGCGGCCGGACTCAAGCCGGCCCTGGCAGGACAGAACCGGGACCGGAAGCCGTCGGCACGCTGGGGTATGATCATCGACCTCAACCGCTGTACCGGCTGCCAGTCCTGTGTCATTGCCTGCAAAAACCGGAACCACACCGCCAGAAACCAGTTCAACACCCGGATACTGATCCGGGAAGAGATCTTTACCCGGAGCCGCGGCCTGCTCTTTACCCCCATCCAGTGCAACCAGTGTGATGATCCCCCCTGCATGGCCGCCTGCGATCGCCAGGCCACCTTCCAGCTCGACAATGGTGTGGTGGTCACCGACTGGGCCAGGTGCAACGGGTGCGGCGAATGTATCAAGGCCTGTCCCTACGGGGCCCGGTTCCCGGACCCGGATCATGGCAACAAAGTGGACAAGTGTGATTTCTGCCTGGACCGTCTTGAGGACGGAGGTGTTCCGTCCTGCGTGGAAGCCTGCAGCTCCGGGGCCCGGCTGTTTGGTGATCTCTTGAGACCGGCTGGAGAATTCGCCCGCTGTCTCAGGGATCCGCAACTCACGCTCCGGGATTCCGACCGGACCGACGGAGCGGCGGTACGCTACATCCCCCATCGCCAGACAAGCAGGAGGACCCCGTGAGCAGTAAACGAAACATGCAAAAACAAAAAACTTCCTTCTCCCGCCGGGAGTTGCTTGCCGGTTCGGCAGCCGCGGCCGCCACTCTCATGGTTCCGCCCGAAGCCGGGGCCGGGAAACAGGAAAAGAAATCCTGGCTCAATCCACGTACCCTCCAGCATGGAAAGACTGACGACTCCAGGACCATCTTTTCGGTCTGCCTGAGCTGCAATAGCCGCTGCGGCATCCGGGCAACAGTACAAAACGGCGTACTCATGGAGATAGCCGGCAATCCGTTTCATCCGTACAACCACATGGGAGAACCGGTACCCTACTCCACCCCGGTTGACCAGGTCCTGGACAAGCCAAGCCCTGTCTGCGGCAAGGCCCACGACTGCGCGGGCTCGGTCTATGATCCGTACCGGATCGTCCGACCGCTCAAACGGGCCGGACGCCGGGGCGAGGGCAAGTTCGAGCCCATCGAATGGGAGCAAATGATCCGGGAAATCAGTGAAGGCGGTCAGCTGTTTGGCCATCTTGGCGAGGACCGCCATGTACCCGGCCTGGCCGAACTCGACAACGACGAGCCCATCGATCCCCAGGCCCCGGAACTGGGACCGGTACGCAACGGTTTTGTCTTCATGACCGGCCGCCTGCAGACCGGCCGCAAGGCCCTCATCAACCGCTTTGTCAAAGACGCCATGGGGTCGATCAACCGGGTCGGCCACACCGATATCTGCGGGATCGGCTTTCGGATGGGCAACTTTGCCCTGAGCGAAAAAAAACAGTGGGAACTCAAGGCCAATCCCTGGGAGGCCGAATACATCCTGGTGTTCGGGGCCAACATCTACGAGGCGCTCCAGCCCGGGATCAACACCTATGGCGCGGCCATCGCCAGACGGCATGCCGAAGGCAAGGTCCGGTTTGTGATCGTCGATCCCCGGGCCCAGAACGCATCTGTCCACGCCGACGACTGGCTGCCGGTCATGCCGGGGCAGGACGGGGCCCTGGCCATGGGGATGATCCGCTGGATGATCGACAACAACGCCTATAACCGCACATATCTCCAGGCCCCATGCCCGGCGGCTGCGGAAAAGATGAACCATAGCTGTTACACCAACGCCACCCACCTGGTCATCGTTGAACCTGGCCATTCGCGCGACCAGACCTTTCTTCGCCAGGGTGATCTGGCTCCATCCGGAGACAGGGACGCGGATGACCGCTATCTGGTCCTGAATCCGGAAAACGGCGCGGTGGTGCCCTTTGACAGCATTGAAACAGCCATGCTCGACCAGGAGAGGATCGTCAACCTGGCCGGAGGGGAACGGGTCCGGGTCAAGACCGCCTTTCGCCTTATGCGGGAAGCAGTCCAGGCCAACACCCTGGAGGAATATGGCTCTTTTTGCGGCATTCCGGCAAAAAAAATCGCCCAAACCGCCCGCGACTTCGCCGCCCATGGGGAAAAAGCAGCGGTATGCCAGTACCACGGGGCCGGCAACTACCTCTGTGGCACCTACGCAGCCTATGCCATCGCTCTGTTGAATGTCATGACCGGTTCCGTCGAAATGCGAGCAGGCTACCTCAGCTCCGGCGGCAAGGTCACGGCCTGGAACAAGGGTATTTATGACCTGAAAAACTTTCCCGGGCGCCGCAAATCTCGCGGAACAATGCTCTCGCGGGAAAAAGCCGTCTACGAAAACAGTTCCGAGTATCGGCGTAAAAAGGCCGACACCGGTAGCGGCTACCCGGCCAGGCGCCCCTGGTTCGCCTTTACCCGTGGCGGCCTCAGCGTCGAAACCATGAACGGTATCGATGCCGGCTATCCCTATCGGTGCCAGGTGCTCTTCCACTACTTTTACAACCCGGTCTATTCCACTCCCGGAGGATCGAGATACAAAGAGACCCTCTCCGATCCGGACCGGGTGCCGCTCTATGTCTCCATAGACACGACCATCAACGAATCCAATATTTTTGCCGATTACATTATCCCGGACGTGACCTGGGCTGAAGGGCATTACGGCTGGATCCACCCCCATGCGCCGGCCTGCCGGTTCACGGCCCTGCGCACCCCGTTCATCGAACCGCTCACCGGCAAAACCGAGGACGGCAAACCCTTCTGCCTGGAAACCTTTCTCATCGACCTGGCCAACAACCTGGGCCTGCCGGGCTTTGGTGCCGAAGCCATCGCTGACCGGGAGGGCAACCTCCATCCCCTGTTCCGAGGCGAGGACTTTTACCTCAGGGGCTTTGCCAACATTGCTGCCAATGGTGGGCTGCCGGCTGCCACGCCCGAAGAACAGCGGTTCGTGGAAGCCAACTATCCCGTGGCCCGCTACCGGCACATCCTGCCGGACCAGCAATGGAAAATCCTTTGCCATGCCCTGGCCCGCGGCGGCATCTTTCCCAGGTACCAGGACCAGTTTGACGGACAGAGATTCAAACATGGTCTGAAAAGGGTGGTGTTTTTCAATGAAGAAATGGCCGCGGCCAGAAACGCTCTCACCGGCAAGCGTTACCCTGGCACAGTCCACTACTGGCCACCAACCGACTCGACCGGAGACGTGGTGGCGGACAAAGACCGCGACTATCCCTTCCTGGTAGTCACTCACAAGATGAACGTCCATACCCAGTCTCGAACCATCAACCACCAAGCGGCCCTTGAAATCTTCCCTGAAAACCATATCGTCATGCACGCCGACGATGCCCGCAGCCTGGGAATACAGGATGGAGACAGGATTCGGCTGGTTTCCAGAAGCACGCCCGGGGGTATCACCGGACAGGTGCAGACCTCAAGACTCATCCGCCCCGGCTGCCTGGCCATTTCCTTCCATTACGGCCACACCTGCCATGGCGCGGGCCGGGTGGAGGTCAGGGACGGCCAATCTGTCTTCCTGGGCGGTTCCAGGGTGGTTTCCGGCAATTCCCTTATTCCTGATCCCAGCCGGGGCAGGGGTATCAACCCCAACGAGATAGCCCGGCTGGACGACCACCTGGGCAGCCTGCCCATGGTCGATGTCCAGGCCGGGATCCCGGACTTCAGCTCCACCCGCGTCCGCGTCCTGCCAATCTGAAACCAGGGCCCGGCCCATTGTCGGCCGGACCCTGGCTCCCCCTTGCCTACAGTTTTGTAGCACCCTTTCCTTTTTGTCCTCTTCCTGACATGTTGGCCTCATCCACCTGGTCGCCGCTAAAGACATATTAAAAGATAACCACCTGAAACAAAAAGAAAAATACAAAAAGAACACATGGCACATCTCTTGCCTTTCTCCTGGCAGCATCTATCCGGAAATACGTATCAGGAGAAAGAGCATGGTGGCAATAGCACTGAAAGAGCGGGCTGACCAGATCCACATCAAGGGGGAAACCCCGTTTTCCATTGTCTGCAACAAGGACAGCCTGGCCGGGGCCGTGAGCCAGCGGGCCTGCACCTTCTGCGGCTCGCGGGTGGTCCTCTATCCCATTGCCGATGCCCTCCACCTGGTGCACGGCCCCATCGGCTGCGCGGTCTACACCTGGGATATCCGCGGTGCCCTGTCCTCGGGACCGGAGCTGCACCGGCTTTCCTTTTCCACCGACCTCCAGGAACGAGACGTCATCTTCGGGGGCGAAAAAAAACTCGCCGCTGCCCTGCGCGAACTCATCGCCCGCCACAACCCCAGGGCCGCCTTTGTCTACTCCACCTGTATCGTCGGCATTATCGGCGACGACCTGGAAGCGGTCTGCCGCGAGATGGAGAAGGAAACCGGGATCCCGGTCATCCCGGTCAAATCAGAGGGTTTCAAGGGAAACAAGCGGGCCGGCTACCAGGCCGCCTGCGACGCCATGTTCCGGCTCATCGGCACCGGAGAGACCGGGTCTGTCTCCCGCTTTTCCATAAATATCCTCGGCGATTTCAACCTGGCCGGCGAGATATGGATGATCCGCAACTATTATGAACGTATGGGCCTCGAGGTGGTGGCCAACATCACCGGCGACGGACGGGTGGATGATATCCGCCGGGCCCATGGCGCCGCTCTCAACGTAGTCCAGTGTTCCGGGTCCACCATGGCCCTGGCCAACATGATGGAAGAAAAATACGGCGTCCCGTCCCTGCGTGTCTCCTACTTCGGCATCGAGGACATGTCTGAAGCCCTCTACGACATCGCCCGATTTTTCCTGAAAAAATTTCCAGAAGACCCGGAGGCCAGAGACATCATGGCCCGAACCAGAGAACTGGTCCGTCAGGAGGTGAGCGACCTGGTCCCGAAACTGGAAAAATACCGCCGGGCCCTGGCCGGGAAAAAGGCCGCCATATACGTGGGCGGCTCTTTTAAAGCCTTTTCTCTGGTCAAGGCCTTTCGCCTGGTGGACATGCAGGTGGTCCTGGTTGGTTCCCAGACCGGCACCACGGAAGATTATGAAGAACTGGCCGCTATCACCGATCCGGGCACGGTCATTGTCGATGACTCCAATCCCCTGGAGCTGACCTCCTTTCTCAAGGAAAAGGGCGTCGACATCTTTGTCGGCGGGGTCAAGGAGCGGCCCATTGCCTACAAGCTGGGGATAGGGTTCTGCGACCACAACCATGAACGAAAGGAAGCCCTGGCGGGATTTGAGGGTATGCTCAACTTTGCCAGGGAAGTCTACAACTCGGTCATGAGCCCGGTATGGCGCTTTGTCCCCGGTAATGATTGAAACCTTACAGGTACCCACCATGAGCAAAAATCCACCGCCCAACTACATCTCAACCACCAATGCCTGCAAGCTGTGCAAGCCCCTTGGGGCCTGCCTGGTCTTCAAGGGTATCGAAGGCACGGTGCCTTACCTGCACGGCTGCCAGGGCTGCGCCACCTACATGCGGCGCTATATCATCAGCCATTACAACGAGCCCATCGACATCGCCTCGTCGTCGCTTTCCGAAAAGCACGCGGTCTATGGCGGCGGCCCCAACCTGAAACAGGGTCTGACCAATGTGGCGGAAAAATACCGGCCGGCCATGATCGGTATCGCCACCACCTGCCTCACCGAGACCATCGGCGACGATGTGCCCATGTATCTTCGCGAGTACCTGCTCGACACCGCCGGTTCCGAAGGCCTGCCCCGATTTGTCCACGTTTCCACCCCCAGCTACTCGGGGACCCACATGGAGGGATTTCACGCGGCGGTGAAATCAGTGGTCGAACAGATGGCCGAAACAGGACCGAAGACCGAAACCATCAACCTCATGCCGGGCTTTGTCTCCTCGGCTGATTACCGGCTCCTCCAGGAGATCCTGAACGATTTCGGCCTTGACTGGACCATGCTCCCGGATCTCTCCACCACCATCGATGGCCCCATCTTCAAAGAATACGTCAAAGTTCCGACCGGGGGCACCCCGCTTGACCGCATCGAGGCCATGGGAAGGAGCCGGCTCTCCATCGAATTTGGCCACACCCTGGCCGACTCCAACTCGGGGGCCCGGATCCTGGAGAAGAAGTTCCAGGTTCCATGCCACCGGCTGGGGTTGCCCATAGGTATTGAAGAGACCGACCGTTTTCTGGCCCTGCTTGCCCAGATCAGCGGCAGGACGGTGCCGGAAAAATACGTCGCCCAGCGGGGCCGGCTGGTGGATGCCTACGTGGATGGGCATAAATACATCTTTGGCAAACGGGCTATTGTCTATGGCGAAGAGGATCTGGTTGTGGGCCTGACCGTCTTTCTGGCGGAAATCGGCATCCAGCCGGTACTCTGCGCCAGTGGCGGCTCGTCGGGAAAACTGGCCCGGACCATCGGGGAGCTTACCGGTGATCTTCTCCTCACGCAGCCACGGGTTTTTGAAAACATGGATTTCTTCGACATCGGCGAAATGGCAAAATCGCTTGAACCGGATCTCATCATCGGTCACTCCAAGGGATATCCTCTTGCCAGAAAGCTGGCCATCCCCCTGATTCGGGTGGGCTTTCCCATCCACGACCGGATCGGCGGTCAGCGGATTCTCCATCTCGGCTACCAGGGGACGCAGCAGCTCTTCGACACTGTGACCAATGCAGTGATCGGCACCAGGCAGGATGGATCTGATGTCGGCTACGCCTATATGTAGTTGTCAGCCACCGGACCTGGCCGCCACATGACAGAACACAAAACTCTGAATTCATATAAAGGAGCACACCATGACACCACCACTCGATTTCAACCGGCACCCCTGTTTCAACGCCAAGGTCAAGGGGCAGTACGGCCGGGTCCACCTGCCAGTGGCACCCAAATGCAATATCCAGTGCAACTACTGCAACCGCAAGTATGACTGCGTCAACGAATCGCGTCCCGGTGTGACCTCCACAGTTCTTTCCCCGGAACAGGCGCTCTATTACATGGGCAAGGTACTGGAAAAGGAACCGCGGATCTCGGTGGCCGGCATTGCCGGACCCGGCGACCCGTTTGCCAATACCGAAGAAACCCTGGAGACCATGCGCCTCATACGCAAAGAATACCCCGAAACCATCCTCTGCCTGGCCTCAAACGGCATGAACCTGACCCCATACGTGCCCGAACTCGCCGAAATCGGGATCTCACATGTGACCGTGACGGTCAATGCGGTGGATCCGGAAGTGAGCAAAAATATCTACTCATGGGTTCGGGACGGCCGGGTGCTCTACCGGGGACGCCAGGGTGCGGAGCTGCTCCTGGCCAGGCAGATGCAAGCAATCAAAGAACTGAAGAAACACTCCATCACGGTGAAGATCAACACCATTGCCATCCCTGGCATCAATGACCATCACATCATCAAGGTAGCGCGAGCCATGCGCGATCTCGGCGCTGACCTGTTCAACTGTATGGCCATGTTCCCCAATGTCGATACGGTATTTGAAAACATCCCGGAACCCTCCAGGATCTACATGACCGGAATCCGCAACGAGGCGGAAAAATATCTTCCACAGATGCGCCACTGCACCCGCTGCCGGGCCGATGCGGTGGGCCTGCTCGACGACGACCGCACCGAGGAGATGCGGGGCTGTCTTTCGGCCTGCGCCAGGCTGCCCAGCCACTCGGTGGCCAAGCGGCCCTATGTGGCGGTGGCGACCCTGGAAGGCGTGCTTGTCAACCAGCATCTCGGCGAGGCCACCCGTTTCCAGATCTGGGGCGAGGACGGCCGGGGAGGCTACAAACTCATCGAGGAACGGTCGGCACCCGCGGCCGGGGGCGGCTCCCAGCGCTGGTTCAACATCAGCCGCATCCTGGGCGACTGCCGGGCCATCCTGGTCAACGATCTTGGCGAGAGTCCCAGGGAAACCCTGAAAAAGAAACAGATCAAGCCCATCGTCATGTCGGGCTTCATCGAAAAGGGGCTTAAGGCCGTCTATACCGGTAAAGGACTGACCAGCCTCCAGGGTAGAAGACGGAAATGCTCTTCCAATGGCGCCTGCACGGGCTCAGGAACCGGCTGCGGCTGAGGCCGGCCGCGTTCACGACAGGGATTGCAGCAGACAGCCCTCAGGCAACCCTGAGAGATGGCACCAGACAGAACTACGAAGAGCACCGGCAACGTGGCGTCAATTCATGTTGCCGGTGCTCTTCGTGTTTCAAGGAACAGACGACGGAAAAGACCCGGAGGGCATGGCGCTGCCGCGCCAAAATGGAAGCACGGAAATTGGGCGGATGGCAACGGAGATAAAGAAAGAAAAAAAGAAAGGCCGGACGGCCGAGAGTGAGGCCGCCCGACCCGAGGAGGCGGGGATCAGTAATATTCCGGCCGTTTGAGGTTGTATTTCTTGATCCGGTAGCCGATCTGTCGCTGGGTCAGGCCCAACTCGCGGGCTGCACGGGCCTGGACCCAGCCATTGCGTCTCAGGGCCGCCTCCACCTGGTCACGTTCCAGCTCCCGAAGCGACTTGCGGACCGGCTCCGCATCAGCAGACAGGGCAGAGCCGGCCAGCACATGTTGAGCAACTGCGGGCCTCCGGTTGACAACCGGTGTTTCCCTGGTCAGCAGATACTCGGGCAGGTCCTCCACCCGCAGGACATCGCCCGTGGAAAGAATCACCAGCCTCTCAATCAGGTTCTGCAGCTCCCGGACATTTCCGGGCCAGTCATATTCGGAGAGAAAGTCAAGGAACTCCCGGCTCATACGGAGATTCTTGCCGTTTCTTTTGTTGCTGCTGCGGAGAAAATGATCAAGCAACAGGGGAATATCATCGCGTCGCTCCCGCAGCGGCGGCAGATTAAGCGGCACCACGTGCAGACGGTAGTAAAGATCGCCCCTGAAGGTCCCGGCGGCCACGGCTTTTTCCAGGCTGACATTGGTGGCCGCAATAATCCGTACATCCACACTCAGGGTCCGGGTGGAGCCCAGCCGCTCAAACTGCTGCTCCTGGAGAACACGGAGCAACTTGGCCTGGAGGGACAGGGGCATCTCGCCGATCTCGTCAAGAAAAAGCGTTCCGCCGTCAGCGAGCTCAAACCGACCCAGACGAACAGCACCGGCTCCGGTAAAGGCCCCTTTCTCATGGCCAAAAAGTTCGCTTTCCAGAAGATTCTCCGGCAGGGCTGCACAGTTCATCTTGACAAGGGGCCTGTTCTTTCGGTCACTGGCCTCATGAATGGCCCTGGCTACCAGCTCCTTGCCGGTACCGGACTCGCCCAGCAGCAGCACAGTGGCCCTGGACGGGGCAATCCGTTCGATGCTCCAGAAAATTTCCTGAATCGCCTTGGACTGGCCGATGATGTAATGCCGGTTGTAGCGCCCATGGAGTTCGGCCTTCAGGCTTTTGTTTTCCAGGACCAACTTTTCCCGATCCTTGCGGATGGCCTGGTGCAGATGAAGGAACTGGGCGATGATGGTGGAAAGAACGGTGAGAAAACGAACATCCTCCTCCAGGTTGACCTCGGCGGCGAACAGCCGGTCCACACTGAGAACGCCGACAACATCGTCACCCAACACTACGGGAACACAGATAAAGGCGAGGGTGGACTTGGAAACCCTGCTCCGGGCTCCGGTCCGATTGAGAAAGAGAGGCTCGCTGTGAATATCAGGAACGATGCAGGGGGTACCGCTCTGGAAGACCTGGCCGTAAATCCCTTCGTCCAGGGCGTAGGTACCACGCATTTCCTCTTCCACGGACAACCCGCAGGAGGCGCGGATCACCAGCCTTGAACGGTCGTTGTCAAGAATGGCCAGGGTCGCCCGCTCCATCTGCAAGGTGTCGTGGAGAACCCTGAACACCTCGGCCAGGGTCGAGTCCAGATGCACGGCCGAACCAATGAGCTGAACAATTCTGTAAAGGGCCCGAACTTCCAGGGTTTCGGTGGTAGTGGGGACGGTTCGTTCTTTCCAGGCGACTGAACTTCCTGCTTCTCTTGTAAACGAATCATGCATTGCTGATACCTGCGTGTGGTAGTTGTCGTTATCCTGAAATATGCAATATTTATTCCATGTATAACGACCGGTTATCCACCACGGTCAGCATCCGGCGGCATCCCGCGACCAGTGGCCATCCACGCCTCCTGCTCCAGGGCTGAAATCTTGGCCAGGCGCCATTCCGGCTCCGACAGATTGTTACATTTTTGCAACAAATAAAGACGATAGGGTCTGCTGCGTGACAAAACTGAAGCATTGGGAACGAAAAAAGCATCGCCGGTGGCGAAAAAAAACAGTCAACACCGGGCATGGGGAAAAACAGAGCCGAACACCCTGGCCTGAAATGAAAAATTACGAATTCCCAGACAGAAACAGCAGAGAAATGGCGATGGTTCCGGTGAAAATGGTTGCCTTTTTCCCAGGATTCGGTAAGTTCTGCGAGCTGTAATCAGCCCATCCAGCCTCAACGGTTCAATCCAGGGAGCACCATGTCCTCTGAAAAAAAATATACCCTTCAGACTCTGCTCATCTCGGTTTTCGTTGCCCTTTTTGCCGGTTTTCTCAGCGGGGTTATCTACTCTGTCTTCAATGCCCCACCCCCAGGCCATAATCATCCGCCCACCAGCCAGAATGCCGGAAATCCAGATGCAGCCCGGGCCATCGCTTCACTGGAACAGGAGACAAAAAACAACCCGGACAACGTAGCCGCCTGGGTCCAGCTCGGCCACGCCTATTTTGACACAAACCAGCCGGCCAAGGCCATCCGGGCCTACAACAGGGCCCTGGAGCTGCAGCCTGGAGACACAAATGTTCTCACGGACCTGGCCGTCATGTACCGGCGCAACAAACAGCCGGAAAAAGCGATCGCCACCCTGGACCAGGCCCTGAAAATCAACCCCCGCCACGAACAGGCCCTGTTCAACAAAGGGGTCATCCTGATCAATGACTTTCAGGACGTGGAAGGAGCACTGGCGGCCTGGGAGGAGCTGGTGCGGATCAATCCCATGGCCAAGGGCCCGTCCGGCGCCCTGGTGTCTGACATCATTAAGCAAGTCAGGGCCCAGGTGGCGGCACAGCAGGAAAAAGAGAAAAAATAACCGTATATCTGAACCCTCCTGGCCGCAAGCGTGACGGACTTTTCATGGATTCCATCAAACAAGACAGACGATCAGAAGAACCAGGCAGCGCTCACAGGCAAAACCGACTCGGCCTGCGTGGAAAAATCCTGCTCGGACTGGCCATCCTCATGGCCATCGAGGGCCTGGCCGTCTTTTTCTATTTCCTGCTGACCGGAGCCTGAAGCCGGCCCCCCTGCACCATCATGACCCTCATCCTCTTCTCCCGGACCCGAGCCTTTTCCGGCCTGGCCCCTTTCTGGACCCGGTAATCTTCCCGGAATTTTTCATCCTTGTGCCCCCGGACCGGTGTTCTCTGTCAACCAGCCCTGAGACCAGCACCTGTTTCTGCTTCTCCCGGCCGGCATCTGTCCGTTCGACAAAACAGGGCATGCCGGTAAAGGGATTTTTCCCTGTCCAGTACATCAGGGTGGACCAGGTGGAGGGAGTGGGCGTGAACACCTGGACCTGGCGCGGAATCAGCTTGAGCTTCTCGCGGGCAAAGCGTCTGAGGGCCACCATATCCTCCCGGGTGCAGCCGGGATGGGCGGCAATGATGTAGTAGGTGAGAAACTGCGGCAGTCCCTCTTTTTCAGTAAGATCGTAAAAAAGCTCACGAAAACGAAGCAGGGCCCTGGTGCCGGGTTTGCCCATGCAGTCGAGCACCCTGTCCACGCAATGCTCGGGAGCCACCTTCATCTGCCCCGAGACGTGATGCCGGACCAGCTCGCGCAGATACTCCCGTCCATGCTTTTTGTCGGCCAGAATCATATCATACCGAACCCCCGAGGCCACCACCACCTTGCGAACCCCTGGTATTCCGCGAAGCCTGTGCATAAGCTCGATCTGAGGCCGGTGATCAATCCTGAGCGCCGGGCAAGGCTCCGGATACAGACACCGCTTGTCCTGACAACATCCTTTTGTTTGTTTACGGCGACATTCAAAGCCGTACATATTGGCCGTGGGCCCTCCCACGTCCTGAATGACGCCTTTGAACAACGGATGGGCTGCGATCTCCCGGGCCTCGACCACGATGGATTCCTGGCTGCGCCAACGCACGGCTCTCCCCTGATGAACGGCAATAGCGCAGAAATTACACTCACCGTAGCAGCCCCGGTGGGTGGTTATGGCAAAACGGATGGTTTCCAGGGCCCGGACCTTCCCGAACCGGCGATACCAGGGATGCAGCTCCCGTTCAAAACCAAGCCCGTGCACCCGATCGAGCTCTTCGGTGCTCAGGCAGGGGGCCGGTGGGTTCTGAACCAGGAAGCGGGAGTCCTGGCGCTGGGCCAGGGGCTGGGCTGTGACCGGATCGTTGTTTTGATAGAAGAGCTCAAACATCCGCATGAAAGCGTCCCGGTCCCCGGCCGCCTCCTTAAAGGACGGCAGGAGCAGGCAGCCAGCCGGCGAAGAAGAGGACACATAACACAGGCCCCGAATCCAACGCGGATCAGCACCTTTATCCAGCGCATCGGCCAGCTCCACCACCGAACGGTCGGCCATGCCGTAGAGCAGATAATCACCCCGGGCGTCAAAAAGAATGGAACGGCGGACCCTGTCGTTCCAGGCATCGTAATGGGCGATCCGGCGCAGACTTGCCTCTATGCCGCCCAGAACTATGGGGCAGGTATTCTTGAAATGACTGCGGATCAGGTTGGCATAGACAATGACCGCCCGGTCCGGCCGGCGGGTATTGACTCCGCCCGGGGTATAGTCATCCCGGTGCCGTCGTTTGCCAGTGGCTGTACGGTTTGCCACCATGGAGTCGATGCAGCCACCGGATACGCCCCAGAACAGCCTTGGCTCTCCCAGCCTGGTTATATCGCGACCCGACCCCACATCCGGCTGAGCGATCACCGCCACCCTGTATCCAGCCGCGGCAAGGATCTTGCCCACCAGGGCCACACCGATAAAAGGCGAATCAATGTAGGCATCTCCGGTAACCAGGATAATATCGGCCCGGTCCCAGCCCAACCGGCGAATTTCTTTTCTGGTGGTCGGCAAAAACATTATTATTTTTTATTCCCCTGCCCGGACCGTCGATGCTCGGGCCGGACCGTCACCGTCAACCTCAGCGGGCCGATCTTTCATGCAGATTCCAGTTCCGCGGCCGCCTCGACAGGTAACTTCCGGGGCGGGTGAACCACGAATACGGAACGGCGGCTGTTGCGGGCCACGGAATCTGCCAGAGAACCAAAGAACAGCCTGTTTATCCCACCTTTCCTGGACGCTGTCATGACGATGAAGTCATGATAACGGGACTCCTGAAGAATTGATTCCAGCCTGGACTCGGCCGCCTCCACACGGAACCTGGTTTGAACATCAAAGAAATGCTCATCCAGCCATTGTCCCAGTCGACGTTCACAGGCCTCCTGTTCCTCCCTGGAACTGTCGAGATGTAAGAGTTGAAGGAAGGTGATCCGGGAGTGCCCAACCGTGGCCACGGCCTCGACCACCGGCAGGAGTTCATCAAGTTCATCGAAAAAGAGAAAAGGAACCAGGATCCGCTCACAGGCCAGGGTTCCGACAAAATGGACAGTCACCACCGGACAAAGGACATTGGCCGCCACCTTGTCCACCACCTTCCGGCAGGCATAGGACTTATGCCCGCGCGCATGACCCAGGACCACGGCCCTGGCATTATTGTATTCCGCTGCGGCCACGATTCCGGAAGCCGGGCTGTCATAAATAACCTCGGTCCTCAGGGGATAACCAAGGCTTGCGGCCTCATCTTTTTCCGGCAGAAACATTGCCTCCAGCTCATCCGCGGAATTCCTGCCCCGCTCCCCCTTGTCGAGGACCCGGACCGACATGGGAAGAGCATTGTAATGATGGGCCAGCATGGTGGCAACCCTGGCCAGGCCCCGCACCGTTGCATGGTGATATGCACCAAAAACGACCACCCCCTTTGGACGGGAGGCCGGATGCAACTTCTCAAGAGTCCAGGGCGGCAGGCGCACGCTTTCCGGACGGCGCAGCCATAAACGACAGGCCAGCCCCCGCCGACCCTCGCAATCCGGCTCACCGGCGATAGCAGCCACCTCCCCTCCCTTGACCAGGTTCATCCGTACCAGCAGGGGGCCGAAGAGCTCCGAGAGAACAACATTTGCCAGGACCACCGGTGTTATAATTGTGGTCCAGCTGCCAAGCTGGGGATCACTGGAGATCATGAACACAAGCCCTATGGCTACCCCGGCCTGGGGGAGCAGAGAAAGACCGAGATAGTTGCGGACCACCGGTGGCGCACCAGAAATATACCCTCCTAGCAACGTGCCGAAATACTTACCCAAAGCTCTGAAGACAAAATAGGCCGTGCCTATCCAGCCCGCCATTTTCAAGGCTCCAAGATCCAGGTGCGCACCTGCCATGGTGAAAAACAGGACATATATCGGAGGCTCAAAGGCATTCAGAGCCCGAAAGAGACGTTCGTCCCTTTCGGCCCGGTTGATGATCGTGAATCCGGCAGCCATCCCCGCCAACAGAGGAGACAGGTGCAGCATCCGGCAAAGTTCGCCGCAAAGCAGCAACAGAGCCAGGCCACCGGTCAGCATTTCGCCCCTGTTATGCAGTTTATGGAGGCAGTAATCGATCAGGAACCCGGTAATGACACCGATCAGCAGCGAGGCCCCAATCTCGTAGAACGAAAAAAGAAGCCCATAATAAACCGAAACGTCTCCCGGGCTGGCCAGTTGCCGGCAAACAGACATGGTTATGCCAAATATCATGATCGCCAGCCCGTCGTCCACGGCAACCACAGCCATCAGGGTCGAAGTCAAAGGTCCCCTGGCGCCGCTTTCCCGCACAACATGCAAAATGGCGGCAGGCGCAGTGGCCACTGCAACCGCCCCGAGCAGAAGCGAAAGAATCAGGGTCTCGCTGATGCCGCCATCCTGCAGTGGCGTGACCATCCAGACGGTCAGAAACGTCCCGACCGCCACAAGTACATAGGCGGCGATTGCCTGAATCACAGAAATCCAGCCCACATCTCCGGCCACCCCCCTCAATGTCCGCAGCTCCACATGTTCGCCAATCCCAAACGCGATCAGCATAAGAGCTATCTCTGTAAAATGACTTAGGTTATGACCAATGGTATCTGCCGTAATCAGACCCAGGGAAGAAGGACCAAGCGCCAGGCCGGCCAGGATAAAACCTGTGACCGACGGCAAACGCAAAAGCTGAAAAAACTTGGCGGACAACAGTCCGACCGCGAGCAGAATGGCTATACCAAGAGTCACGTTAATCACGATCAGTATCCCGAGATGAAATGAACTGAAACCTGAATTGAAGGATGACTTTCAGGGCTCGATGTTTTCGCCATCACTTGGTGATTGACCATTACCGGAACAGGAACCAATCCTGTCGGCCAGTTGCAGGAAATCATTCCTGTCCGGGTACATGCACAGGACATTTGCCCGTAACCGTTGCTTCAGACTCTGGTCGGCAACCAGGCACAAAAGCCTGGACAACAGCCGATACAGAATGTCACCCATATCGAAATCAGTACCTTTGCAGGCCTGTTCTTCCACGGCAAGGGCCGACAGGGCCAGATCACAGCGCTTGCGATCTCCCAGGACAAATGATGCCCAGACAAGATGGTCCGTATCCGGATTGATCTTGGGATCACTCATCCAGAAAGCGGGCGGCAGCCGCACCACCCCGAGCTTCTTGGTCATGGCCACGTCAAATCGCCGGACAAGTATGTCCAGATCCGGCCACCGCCCCTGCTCAAGCCCTGCAAGCATGTCGTCAAACAAGAATCTTATCCCCCTTGCCGATAACCACCGCTTTCACCGCAAATGGCGCGCAACACCCAGCTTACCCAAAAGCAGGAACCACGACAACGATCTCGTGGCGGGATTGCACTTTTTTGAAGCATGCGCACCCTTTTCCGGCCCCATGTAGACAAACAGGCAAACCTTCCCGCCTTTCCCCGTAAACGGCCGGGGCCAGCCTCTTCGCACGGTCGTGACTTTCGCATAGATGCGCGTGGCGCCCACCCTCTGGAAACAAAAAAGGACCGGCCCGTGAAAATCCGAGCCAGTCCTTTTCATCCCCTTAAGAGATTCCCGGCCGACCTGGCGACCAGGATTTTTCTACCGCTTGACAATCAGGAAATCATCCTCAACATCCTTCGATGGCCTTTTTCTTGATTGTCTTAATTTTGACCTTGTCATTCACCTTGAACTTGGCGGCCTTTTTACCACAATCCAGGACCACCACGTTTTCCTTGATCTCGGTTACCGTACATTTTCCGGTCGCGGCCAGGACACTGGTTCCTGCCAGGGCGACCATGGCAACCGCTGCCATGACTGTCTGAATTTTCTTACTCATCAGTACCTCCATAACTTTTCATGTTTCTGTTTTTTGTTTCCCTGTTTCCGGTTTCAAGCCTCACCATTCAGCATTGTAAGAAAAGGGGAACCATTTCCCCTTCTCCCTTGATCGACACTGTAGGGCATGCAAAGGCGGAAAAGAAGACGACATGGGGGCAAACGGGGTTGCATGCAGGTCGATGTCGGGTCGTCATTTAAGTTTTTTCAGTATGTTACCTGTACACATCGATCTTGCCGCAAAAAACAGAAAAGGGGTTTTCAAGAGCTGCTGAAGAGCGTATTATCGAACAGTAACTACAAATATTTCTCTTTTTCCGGCAAGAACCCAGAAGATCATGGCCAGAGAGGACAAACCAGGCGGGGGCATCCCCATAATCCGTATCGATGGAACACGTATCCGCCAACTGCGTGAAGCCCAGGGGCTGACCCAGCTCTGCGTGGCCACCAGTGTCGGAGTGACCACGGACACCATCTCGCGCTGGGAGAACAACCGTACTCCGACTATCAAGCGCGAGAACGGCATCCGACTGGCCGAAGTGCTCGGGGTTGACCTGGAAGAGATTCTCGAAGCCCATACCTCCACCGATAACCGCCAGCAGACAGCAACAGCTCCGCCCCCGGTATCGGAAACAGCTGCCACCTCCTTGCCCGGCAAACGTTTCCTGATCTTCGTTTCCGTTCTCCTGGTGGCACTTCTTTTGGGTGCGGCCTATTTCTGGTCCGGCGGCGACAGGGAAAAGATCGATATCCAGGCCACCCGGATACTTCCTGCCGCCTGTGCCCCGGAACTGCCCTTTCCGGTAGTGATCAGGGTCTTAGCCGGAGACGATCGAACGTACCTGATCCGCGAGGGTCTGCCCGAAGGGGTCGAGGTCCTGCAGACCATGCCAAAGGCCACCATTCTCTCCGGCAATGAGCTCAAATGGCTGCACAGAAAAGACAACAACCCGAAACAGACCGGCTATATGGCCCGGGCCTTTGGCCCGTACGGTACCCGGCTCCGGTTCACAGGCAGCGTGGCCATCCGCCAGGGCAGCAAACAGGAACAGACCACCGGCGGCAATGACACCCTGATCCTGAAACCGGTCCACTGGGCCGATACCAACGGTGATTATATCATCAGTGACGACGAGATTCTGGAAGTGTACGACAGGTACGGTGAACTTCCCGGCCTGGACCTGGACAAAATCGAAGAAATCTGGATGGGGTCGGGATACCGCTGGAACCAGGCCACAAAAACCATCGAGGTCCTGCCTTAAACCAGAAAAACAACGACCCTGAAGCAATGGTAAAGATCACTCTCTGGAGAACGCCATGACAGAGCACGGGAAACGCCTTGCAACCCTGGTAGTCACCGCCATGATTCTACTGTTACCGGCCGGACCGGGCTGGGCCCTGGGAGTCATCACCGGCAGGTACACAACTACCCCCCCCACCCAACTGGCCCTGCAGGTGACCATCAAGCCGCCGGCCCCGGCAAGCCTGATCGTCATCCAGCACCTTCCTCCGGGCATCGAGATCGTTTCCTCAAGCCCTGTCTTCAAGAAATACAACCGCAGAAAGGGCACAGTACGCTGGTTGTTCCGGGACCTTGAACCAGGCGAGATGACCATTCACCTCACACTGAAAACCCCAACACCACCCGGACAGGTCAGAGCGGAAATTCGCTATAAAGACCCGGAGACCGGCAAAATGATGACCATCCATATTCCTTAATGATCAGCATCATAAACAAAAAAACAAAAAAGGCCTGGAGAACTGTCCTCTCCAGGCCTTTATTTTTATTTGGTAGCGGGGGGCGGATTTGAACCACCGACCTTCGGGTTATGAGCCCGACGAGCTACCAGACTGCTCCACCCCGCGTCACGTATAGACAATATTAACAGATACGGGCCTGTTGTCAAGGCCGCGTTTGCTCAAGGACAGGCTTTTTTCCCGATCTGCTCTATCTTTTCCCTTATCCCGGGCGGAAAGGGGGTCAATTTTCCCTGGCGGGTTATGCAGGCGTGGTTCGTAAACCCCTTGACCAGCAAAATTTCCCGCCCGTCCCGCTGACAACTGACCCGGTAGGTAAAACGGCAGGACACCTTTTTCAGCTCCACAAGGGAAGTGGCGATGGTCAGCAAATCATCATATCGGGCCGGGGCCTTGTAGCGGAGATAGGATTCGGTGACCGGCAAAACGAGCCCGGCCTGCTCTATTTCGCTGTACGGCATGGCCCAGGCACGCATCATCTCGGTCCGGCCGATCTCAAAAAGGCGCAGGTAATTGGCGTTATACATCACGCCTCCGGCGTCGGTATCCCCATAGATGACCCGGTATGTGGTGGTAAACACCGGTTCATGCAACGAAAGCTGCAGGCCGGCCATCACTGACCCTCCTGTCCCGGATCGATAAAAGCCTGGAAGAACTCCGGACCACTGACCGGTTTTTCCCCCCGCTCAGCCACGGCCCGCTTGACATTACCCTCTGTATAAGAATTGGAAAGAGGGTCATGTACTCCTCTGGAATCATAAATAATCATCGGCACCGGCCAGTCTTCATGGGTCCGGCGGGCCAGGGGGGTGTAATGATCCATGGTGATCACCACCCTGAAGTCCTCACCGCGCTCTTCAAGGGCTTCGACAATAGGGCCGACGATTTTTTTATCAAAGTCCTCGATGGCCTGGACTTTATCCTCCACCTTGCCCTGATGGCCGGCCTCGTCAGGGGCCTCCAGGTGTACCAGGACAAAATCGTCCTCTTCCAGGGCCGCAAGCGCCGCCCGGGCCTTACCCCGGTAGTTGGTGTCCAGATAGCCGGTGGCGCCTTCGACCTCAAGAACCCTGAGACCGCTGCAGACTCCGAGTCCCTTGAGCAGATCGACCGCCGATATGAGGCTGCCGGAGACCCCGTATTTCTCTTTCAAAGGCTCCATATCAGGGCTGCGTCCCTCGCCCCAGAGCCAGATAGCATTGGCCGCCAGCTGCCCCCGACTCACCCGAGCCCGGTTCACCGGATGATCCGCCAGGAGTGCAGCCGCCCGTTCCATGACCTGCTGCAGATCAGGCACCGTGGCATACCCGTTATAAAACTCTGTCACGTCCTGATCCATATAATCATGGGGCGGCACCGTGGTCAGGCCGTCTACCTCCCCCTGGCGGAGAAGAAGGTGGCGATAGCTGATCCCGGGGTAAAACCTCAACCGGTCGGTCCCGCATTCGGCCTGTATGGTCTCGACCAGGGCCCGACCCTCGTCACTGGAGATATGACCGGCCGAGTAATCAAGCATGATAATCCGGCCATCGCCGGTTCGCTCGACAGTGACCAGGTTGCAGCGAAAGGCCATCGTCCCGGGCGCGATCTCCACCCCCATGGAGGCGGCTTCCAGCGGCGCACGACCGGTATAATAGCGTTCGGGAGCATAGCCGAGCAGGGAGAGGTTGGCCACGTCACTGCCCGGTGGAAACCCTTCCGGCACTGTTTGCACCAGCACTGGTCGCGAACGGCGGGCCAAAGCGTCGATGGCCGGCTTACGGGCCGCTTCCAGCGGGGTCGAATTGTCAAGCGATGCGACCGGCGTGTCACCCATGCCGTCACCGACCAGCAGAATGTATTTCACGGTCCTATTCGTCCTCTTCCAGAATCCGGATCTTGACCGTGGGGGCGGTCACCACGTCCAGGGCGTCAATTTCAGCCAGAGCCTTGCCCACCGAGGACTCCAGGGCGGTATGGGTCCGCATGACAATGGAGACCGGGCCGCTCTGTTTGCGCCCCTTCTGGATCACCGACTCGATGGAGATATCATGGTGGCTGAGGATGCCCGAGACGGCCGAGAGGACCCCGGGCTTGTCCACGGCGGAGATACGGAAATAATAGGGACAGGAGAGTTCTTCCATGGGGGTGATTTTCCGGTCGCTGATCTCTTCGGGGAGGTAGGACAGCGGCGGCACCCGGCCCACGGAATTACTGGCGATGTTGCGGGCGATATCAACGATATCCGCCGCCACGGCCGAACCGGTGGGCATCTTGCCGGCCCCGAGCCCGTAGAGCAGAACATTGCCTACCATGTCTCCGGTAAAATGAATGGCATTGAAGGCGCCACTGATACTGGCCAGCAGGTGATGCTCCGGCACCATAGTCGCATGGACCCGGGCCTCCACGTGATCGCCGTGGTTCCGGCTGATGGCCAGAAGTTTGATTCTACAGCCGAACTCGCGGGCAAACTCGATATCCACCGGCTCAATCCGGGAAATACCCTCGGTGGCGATATCGTTGTGGGTGATATTCATGCCATAGGCCATGGTCATGAGGATGGCCAGCTTGTGGGCCGTGTCGATCCCCTCGACATCATAAGTGGGGTCGGCCTCGGCAAAACCCTGCTGCTGGGCATCCCTGAGCACATCCTCAAAGGGAGTGCCCTCATCGGTCATCCGGGTGAGGATGTAGTTGGCCGTCCCATTCATAATGCCCATGATCGAGAGAATACGGTTGGCAACCAGCCCCTCGCGCAGGGCCTTGATCACCGGGATACCGCCGCCGACACTGGCCTCAAAGCCCACTTCCACTCCATGCCGGGCCGCGGCGGCAAAGATATCCCGGCCTTCCTGGGAAAGCAGGGCCTTGTTGGCGGTCACCACGTGTTTTCCGGCCGCGATGGCATTCATGACAAAGGTTTTTGCCGGCTGGATCCCGCCGATAAGCTCCACCACGATATCGATTTCCGGGTCACCTATCAGCTCGGCGGCATCGTTAGTCAGGGCCACGTCGCCAAACCTGGGTGGCAGCTCGGAGATATTGATATCTGCCACCTTGGCCAACCGGAGGCAAAGCCCGGAGCGCTTTTCCAGCCGTTCCTGCTGGGCGTACAGTACTTCGGCCAGCCCACTGCCGACAGTACCAAAGCCAATGAGTCCTACACGTATTTCTTTCATGATAAGATTCTTGTATTTCTTGTTTCCAGGTTCCGGACGATATAGTTACGGCCGATCTCTGTAATCGACCATAACTGCGGTAACGGTTCTTCCGCACCATATCCGGCCATTTCTACCCTCTTTGCCCGGAGTTGTCAAAAAATATGGCAGGGCCGCATGTTTCCCGATCCCGGGAATAATTCCGCAAATCAACTGTTTCCTGATCCCGGGAAGGGCCATATTTTCATAGCTTAAACGGGCAAGTTACGGTATAGTTTGCCGGTTAATGAAGGGTCATTCATCTCGCCGCACCCTTCATTCCCTGTCATATCATAAAGTTATCAGGTTATCTTTTTTTCAATCCAACACAAGGAGACAGATATGAACATTCTGGCTTTTGGACCGAACGGCAGTGGCAAGGGCACCCAGGGCGCTATCATCAAGGACAAGTATGGCTTGGCCCACATCGAATCCGGCGCCATTTTCCGTGAGCATATCAAGGGCGGGACCGAGCTTGGCAAGAAAGCCAAGGAATACATCGAGCGCGGCGACCTTGTACCCGACGACATAACCATCCCCATGGTCCTGGAAACACTGGGCAAATACAAGGATCAAGGCTGGCTGCTGGATGGCTTCCCCCGCTCCCTGGCCCAGGCCGAGGCCCTGGACAAGGCCCTTCAGGAGTCCGGCATGAAGCTCGACTACGTGATCGAAATCGTTCTTCCGCGCGAGGTGGCCAAGGAACGTATCATGGGCCGCCGCCTCTGCGCCAACGACAACAACCATCCCAACCATATCGCCTTCGAGGCCATCAAGCCGGTGGAAAAGGACGGCAAGCTGGTCTGCCGGGTCTGCGGCGGCGAACTCTCCACCCGGGCCGATGACCAGGACGAAGAGGCCATCAACAAACGTCACGACATATACTACGACGACAAGACCGGCACCATGGCCGCGGTGAACTATTTCAAAAACAAAGGGGATGTAAAGGTTATCTCCGTTGACGGCTCCAAGAACATCAAGGAAGTTTCCGAGTCCATTCTCAAAGAACTGCCGTAAGCACTCTTTTTCACGGTTGGCCGAGAACAAAAAGCGTTTTCATGTCGCATGGCATGAAAACGCTTTTTTCAACTTCTCCAGATTAACGACCTATCGCAAGAGTTTCACTTCCCATGAAACAGACAATCAAAATCGGTACGCGGGCCAGCCTGCTGGCTGTCACCCAGTCCACCTGGGTCAAGAACCAGATCGAAGCACACCACCCCGACACCAGAGTCGAGCTGGTCAAGATCACCACCAAGGGAGACAAGATCCTTGACGTACCCCTGGCCAAAGTTGGCGGTAAGGGTCTTTTTGTCAAGGAAATCGAAGACGCGCTGCTCGAAGAGCGGGTCGACCTGGCCGTGCACTCCATGAAAGACGTCCCCACCGACCTGCCAGAAGGGTTGCATGTGGCTGTCGTCCCGATCCGGGAAGTAGTCCAGGACGCTTTTATTTCGGCAAAGTACGCAAGTCTATCCGAGCTTCCCGATGGCGCGACAATCGGCACTTCGAGCCTGCGCCGCAAGGCCCAGCTCGCCAGCCTGCGGCCCGATCTGAAAATACGGGATCTGAGGGGCAACCTGGACACCAGGCTGCGCAAACTGGACGAAGGCATGTATGATGCCATCATCCTGGCCGGAGCCGGTCTGAACCGGCTTGGCATGCAGGATCGGATCACGACTCTCTTCCCCGTGGAGGAAATGCTGCCCGCCATCGGTCAGGGTTCCCTCGGTATCGAACTTCGCCAGTCGGACAACGAACTCCTGGAAGGACTTCAGTTTCTCCATCACGAAGAAACCGCGATGGCGGTTACAGCGGAGCGCGCATTCCTCCTGCGCCTGGAGGGCGGCTGCCAGGTCCCAATCGGTGCCTATGCCACGGTGAACGGCAACGACCTGACCCTGACCGGCCTGATCGCTTCGGTGGACGGCAAAACCGTGCTCAGGGAACAGGCCAGCGGTTCGGTATCCGAGGCGGCCAGTCTGGGCCGGAACCTGGCGGAAGTACTGCTCAAGCGGGGTGGCAGGGCCATACTCGATGAAGTATACGGAGAAAACAACCAGGCGTAAGCACCTGCAACCATAATCAACTCATGAACAACACGGACGAACAAAACAACAGGACCGGTAAAGTGTACCTGGTCGGGGCTGGCCCCGGGGATCCGGGGCTTATCACCCTGCGGGGGAAATACCTCCTGGAGCGGGCCGAAGTGGTGGTTTACGATTACCTGGCCAGCAAGAAACTGCTCCGGCACGTGCCGGACACGGCCAAACTGATCTATGCCGGCAAAAAGGGCGGCGGTCTGCACGCCTTCACCCAGCAGGAAATCAACACCCTTCTCGTAAAACATGCCCGTGCAGGCAGGATTGTCGTCCGCCTCAAGGGCGGCGATCCGTTCATTTTCGGCCGGGGAGCGGAAGAGATCGAGGAGCTGGTCCGGGCTTCGATTCCCTTTGAAGTGGTCCCGGGCGTAACCTCGGCCACCGCCGCGGCCACCTATGCCGGCATCCCCATCACCCACCGAGCCTACACCGCCTCGGTGGCCTTTATCACCGGCCACGAGGATCCCACCAAAAAAAAATCCAATATCGCCTGGGACAAGCTGGCCACCGGTGCCGGGACCATTGTCATCTACATGGGAATCAAGAACCTGCCCATCATCACCGCCAAGCTGATCGAAAACGGTCGGGATCCCCAGACCCCGGTGGCCGTGGTCCGTTGGGCTTCCACCCCGCAGCAGCACTCGGTGGAAGGAACTCTTGCGACCATAACCGACGTGGTCCGGGAAAGCGGTATCAAGCCGCCGGCCCTGGTTATTGTCGGCGAAGTGGTCAAGCTGCGAAACTCCATTGACTGGTTTGAAAAACGACCTCTGTTCGGTAAACAGGTAGTGGTAACCCGGACCCGGGAACAGGCCAGCGAGCTGGTGGCACTGCTGGAGGAAAACGGGGCCGACTGCCTGGAATACTCCACCATCCATATCGAACCGGTGGCAGACACCAGCGAGGTGGATGCGGCTCTTGGCACAATCGACACCTATGACTGGCTGCTGTTCACCAGCATCAATGCGGTCACCTGGTTTTTCAAACGGTTATACGAACTGAAGATGGATACCCGGGACCTGCGCTGCAAAATCGCGGTAGTAGGCCGGGCCACGGCCGATGAACTGGTCAGGTATGGTATCCGCGCCGACCTGGTGCCGGAAAAATTCACCGGAGAAGGGCTGGCCGAAGCCCTGATCAAGGAAGGAGTCCGGGGAACCCGGATTCTCCTGCCCCGGGCCCTTGAGGCCCGTGAGGTGCTGCCACAGCGACTGACCGAAGCCGGAGCAGAAGTACAGGTCGCCCCGGTGTATCAAAACGTTCCGCCACAGGGACGAAAAGAAGAGCTGCGCGAACAGCTTCAGAGAGGCATGATCGACCTGATCACCTTTACCAGTTCATCCACGGTGCACAACTTCCTGACCATGATCGACGCCCGGGATCATGAGGAACTGCAACGATTGATGGACGGAGTCACGATTGCCGCCATAGGGCCGATCACCGCCCGGACGGTCACCGATGCCGGCCTGAAGGTCGATATACAACCGGAGCGCCATACCATCTCCGACATGATTCGGGCCATTGTCAACCATTACGAACACGGTACCGGGTAGAACGATCCAGGATCCATGCCACCAGGAGTGACGACAGCACGAGAAACCAGTCCAGCGGGCGGTTTGCGCTGGACAGCCCGTGCCCACCTGCGGCAGAAAAGCGAACGCAACCGTCACCTTGCCCGAAATCTGCCCGGCAGCCGCTCCCAAAACCATTCCGGAACAACGGATGACTCGCCCCTGCGCTGCGCCCGTTGTCGCGCCCCTGTCACCAGCCGCTCAGAGGCTATCTCGGTTCACAACAGCCATGAACACGCTTTTTTCAATCCTGCCGGTATCGCCTTCGAAATACGTTGTTTTCGGCAGGCACCCGGCTGTCTTGTCTCCGGACAGCCTACCAGCGAATTCACCTGGTTTGGTGGCTATACCTGGCAACTGGCCATCTGCGCCGGTTGCCGCTGTCACCTGGGATGGTTTTTCGCCAGACCTGCGAGCTCATTTTTTGCTCTTATCGCCGATAATATTCTATGAGACCACGTTCCCAAACCACTACCGTTGAACAGGAGAACAACCATGCCGGATATTCATCAAACATCTTATCGTCAGAGCCTGTTGAAGACCCTGTCAAACAAAACAGCCCTGGCCGCCACTGCCCTTCTCCTGACCGCCTTCATCTTTGGCTGCACCACGAGGCCAACCGGTGTGGCCCCATACAATAGACAGGTCGATGCTCTGTTCCAGAGCGCAACCATTGTGCCGGATCACACCTATTATTTTTTCGGTTCGGAAAACGATCCCGATGCGGTCATCGTTATCGACAACCGCTACCGACTGCAAACCAACCGAGTCTGGGCAAGAGCCGAAGTCTCTGAAAAACAGCTGCAGAGATGGGCCTTCATGGCCCGAACCTACGAAGGAGATCTTGCCTGCCCCTACCGCGGGGTCGTCCTGCGCGGTCCGGATGAGCAACAGGTCGGCATGGGGTATTCCCGCTGGACCTTCACCGCCATAACCTACCCCGAACCCGGGGTGGTGGCCGTATCCGAACCAATCCCCCTGGGCACCTGCCGGGACCAGAAACGTACTGATGACATGTAGACTGGCAAACCCGCATGGTGGATGGCAGAAAAAGTACAATTTTTTGTATTGCCTTTCTCCGGGACGATGGTAATATGTAGTTAAAGGTACATACCATAGAGACACCAGGGGAAAATGAAACCAAGGGAAATCGTTCCAGTATTGATGACAGCCGTCGCGCTCATGACCTGTAGCGTGCTGCCTGCGGTGGCCGAAGACAGCGGTGAGATTCCTGTCTTCAGCGGCAAAGACAATGCTGTCAACAATATTCTTCGCTCGGCCGGCCTCAAGGGACTGGAACCGGAACAGAACGGATTTTCCTTGTCGCTCAAGCCTGTGTCGGACAGTGAAAAGAAACTGTTCAAAGACGGCGACCTGCTTAACGGACAGAATATCACCCTGTCCTACGAAGGTTCTTCCGGCCTGCTTGGTTTTTCCGCCGGCTACCTCTACACCACACCGGATGACAAAACCCAGCCGACCCTCCTGCTGGGCATGAGTGACCTCAAACCCCATGCCCCTCAGAAGGCCTGGTACCTGGCAATGGACCTGTCCAGAACGTTCAGACTGGACGACAACATCTCGCTTGGGATTGACTCCAAAACCGCCCTCATGGATGACCCCTTTGCCGAGGAAGATAACCGTATCCTCTCCCTGCTCCTGAGCATGCCGGTGTTGATTCAAAAGCGGATCACCATCACTCCTGAACTCCAGTGGTCCCGCACCATGTCGGAAAACCAGGCGAGCGTCGATCCCGATTCGAGCGATCTCCAGGTCGAAGAAACCACGCGGGATGTGTTCTATGGCGGGGTTTCCATCACCTTTTCCTATTGATACCGCGCTCCGACCACACGTCCCTTTCCGTCCACGCTCCAAGCACCTGCACTGACTGCTCCTGCAGGCAACCTCCTCTTTGCTGTTTTTTGCTTGCACGGTTTTCCTTCTGATGCTCTAATGCCTCCGATATTTTATCGTTTATCGGTTTTCCAAGAAATGGCTCCAACCATGATGGAATCATAAAAAGTCCTTCACACTTTAAAGATGGCTAAGCACAGATAGCAAGCGAAGCGAGACCTTCGAAAGTTCGATATACAGGTAAGCGAACGGAGTGAGACTCCGAGGCGTAGCGGTGCCGGCCAGGCGGAGGCGTACATATGGTACGACGAGCATTGGCCGTACCCGCTGCAACGCAGTAGATCGGACTTTTTGCGACGCCATCAACCATCAAGAGAATGTTCATGATACTGTCGTTCTTCCGCTGCTCCACGTTGCTGTTCCTGTGCTTTTTTCTGTCCATTTCCACGGCAAACGGCCAGAGCGTCCAGAAAAAAAAGGTCGTGTTCCTTCCTTTTTCCATCGAAATACAAGGACCCTATGACTACCTGGCCGATGGCCTGTCCTCCATCCTGGCTTCGCGGCTGGCCAGGCGGGCACCCATTATCGGACTGCACAGGACCAGCGAGACCAGAAAACTGACCAGTGATCTACAGTCCGGCAGTCAGCAACCGGTCCGATACATCCTGAAACAACTGGGAGCGGATTACCTCGTTCTCGGGAGCGTGGGGAAAAACAGGGAAGAGAATACCACCCGGATATCAGTTTTTGTCCTGAACCCAAATAACTCACAGCCACGGATTTACTCCCGACCCATAGATGATATCAGTCAGGCAGTTCAGGCTGTGGATAGCCTGGCCTGGGACATTGCCGTTGATGTCTTTTCGGTGCAAAGGCCCGGAAAAACCGGGGCAGAAAAGAACAAACAGGCAGATACCGGACTCAACGCTTTCGAGACAGCCCACCCTGAACGGGCCTTCAAGGAAGGCATCTACCAGGACACCGGCTCCGGCCTGGCAGGGGCAAAGGATTTCAGTCTGCTCATGGCCCGCAAGAGCCGTGAACTGGATCTGGACCCGGCAGACCTGGATGTGGCCGATCTGGACGGTGACGGCACAAGGGAAATCGTCCTGGCCACCCGCCAGGCACTGTACATCTACCAGTATGTGGATGAACACTTCACCAGGAAGGGTGTCATCGACCTGGCCGATTATATTGCCATCCATGCCATCAACATCGCCGATCTGAACGGAAACGGACGCCCGGAAATCTATGTCAGCGCCAGCAACCGTATGGAGCCCGCCTCGGCGATTATCGAGTGGAACGGCAAACAGGCAACCTTTATCCGACGGGATGTGAACTGGTACCTGCGGCCCAGTGTTGATCCGACCAGAAAACAGATCCTCCTCGGCCAGAAAAGCGGAATCGACAGTCCCGTGGGAGAGACCATTTACGAACTGAGCTACGGGCCGGGCAACGTCCTGCAGCCGGTGCAGAAAATCTCCATCCCGCCGGGGTATACCCTGTTCGATTTCGCTCTGGTGGACCTGGACCAGGATGGTTCCCAGGAAATCGTCGGCCTGGACCGGGGCAACAAAATGCACATCTTTGACCGGCAGGGAGCTCTGCTGTGGAAATCCGGCGCCAGTTACGGGGCCAGCAGGAACTACTACGGCACCAAATCCATTTCCAGCGAGATGATGTTCAAGATCCACACCAGGATCACTGCCCGCGACATGAACGGCGACGGCAGGCCTGACCTGATCATCGGTCGCAACCGGCTCACCCACGTACCCTATCTGAAAAAAATGCAGTATTTCGAGGGCAGCTCCATAGCCTGCCTCAGCTGGAAGGATGGCCGAATGTATACCCTGTGGGAAACCGCCAAACTGCCGGACTACACCGCCGGATACCAGGTTGTCAATGCCGGTGACCAGACACAGGCCAGAAAGGTTCGCCTCTACTTCTCCCAGTCACCGGAGAGTTATCCGATGTTTTTCTTTGGCTCCAGAGCCTCCACCATCCACATGTACGAGCTGGGAAAGAAGTAAAACCACAGGGAAATAACGCACTGCGGCCAGTCTTCTGACCCTGAGTTTTTTTATTGCGATCCGTCGATCATATTCGGACATGGTTGCTTCGACACCAGTCATGCTGGTTGGGTTGAGGAACGAAACCCAACTATATTTTTTTACTTCCTCGGATCATGCAATATCGGCAGGCACGTCCTATAGGCAGGACTTGTGCATAACAGGGTCGGAGTGGATTATCCCTTGTTCTGTTGGGTTTCGTCCCTCAACCCAACCTACGTGTTGTATGTACAGAATATTTTCATCGTTTGGTGTTGTGCCCGGCGTGACGGGAATGGTCGCTCAGCATGACGCAGAGATCTGACGAAAATACCATTTATGAACAGACACAAGCTCAGGTGCCACCGGAATATGAACAGGGGAACTTTTGTTTCGATGACCGCAACTGCGCCCGCCCACTGGCTGCGCAGGAAAGATCTCCCCAATCCCTTACAGGAACACAAAGACAGCGGTCAGGTAAAAAAAATTGTACACAGGTAAAAAAAACTTGACGACCACGTCGGGAAGGAATATTCTGCGCATGAATAAAAGATATTATTTTGCTCCTGCGGTCGGACTGTCAGGAGCAGGAACAACCGTTCTACATAAACAGAAAGGAGAGAAGAGATGAAGAAAGTAATTGCTGCAGCTGCCGGCCTGATGCTGGTCGGGGCCATGGCTTCCGCCGCCGTGGCTGAAGTAACCATGAGTGGTGATGCCCGTGTCCGTTACATCTACAAAAACAGTTACGACTTTGGCGCCAACGCAGCCAAGGACGGATGGGACTACTTTGATTCCCGTATCCGGGTAAAAGTTGATGCCACTGCCAAAGGCGGTGCCTTCATGAAAGCCCGGATGCGCTTTGATGATTACAAGTGGGACGGCCAGGGCTGGGGTGCGGCCTCTGAGGACAAGAATATCTGGGTTGACTATGGCTACATCGGAATCCCCATGGGTAATGTTACCCTGATGGGTGGCCGGATGGTCGGCAACTTCTCCGAGTTTTTCTCTTACGACACCCGTCCCAGCCGGGTTATGCTTCAGTATAAATCCGGTGGCCTGACCGTCAAGGCCCTGGTGGACACCAAGGATGATGCCAATGTTGGCGACAACGGCCCAACCGATGTCAACGACGACAACGACTTCCGCGCCTATGGTCTTGTTGTCTCCAGCAAGATCAACGACGCCTGGTCGGTCAAGGCATACGCCCGGTATCAGGATGACGAGCGGATGGAAGACATATCTACGACAACTATTATCGATGATCTGGATAACAGTTTCGCAGTACAGGACGGTGATGCTATCGAACTAAACACTGTCACGAACACCACTCCCCACACTGACGCTTCCGGTTTCCTCGGTTCCATTCATGTGGATGGCAAGGTTGACGCCCTGAGCATTGCGGCCGAGCTGGCCTACAAGGAGTCCGATGTCCAGGGAACCGTTGATAACGGTATCGGTATATATGCCAACCTCGCCTACGCCATGGGTGCCATGACCCCGTCTGTCAACATCGGTATCACCCGCAATGGTTATACTGCTGACGGTGATTTTGGCTGGATCATGATCGGTGACATCGAGCCTCTGTCTGTGGTTTCAAATGTCGGTAGCAGCGACACTGAGTGGTGGTGGATCGCCCCGAGCATCAACTACGCCATCAGTGACAACATGAGCCTGACCGGTAACCTGGTCTATGTTGACTTCAGCGATGACGACAACAATCCGGCCACCAACCTGGATGGTTCTGCCTTCGAGCTGTCTGCCATGCTCAAGTACACCGTATCCGAAGGTGCTGACCTCTACTTCGGTGCCGGTATGCTGTCTCCGGATTTCGACGATCCTACCGCAGCCGACGACACCGCCTATGGTGCCATGGCCAAGATGCAGATCAAATTCTAAAGCCTGATGCAGATCTGACACATTTTGCTGTGTAGTAATAAACGGACCCGCCTTCTGGCGGGTCCGTTTATTTGGGGACGTCACTTTGATGAACACAAATGCGCCATAAAGTGATCCTCCCCATAGTCGGCGCCGGGGTGTTCATGTCCACCCTGGACAGCTCCATGGTCAATGTGGCGCTGCCGACCCTGATGCGCACCTTTGGCTCCAGCCTGGCCCTGACCCAATGGGTGGTTCTTGTCTACCTGCTGACCATCACGGGATTTCTGCTGTTCTGGGGATATTTTTCCACCCGCTACGGCCTTGGCCGGGTATACCGCTATGGTCTGCTGATCTTTTCCTTGAGCTCGCTCTGTTCTTCCCTGGCCCCGACCATACACCTCCTGATCCTGAGCCGATTTATCCAGGCCCTGGGCGGTTCCATGATGATGGCGGTTGGTCCGGCCCTGATCCGAGCGGTCTACCCCCCGGGCCAGCTGGGTGCGGCTCTGGGCCGGATTGGCATTGCCACCTCCCTGGGATTGATGACAGGGCCTGTCCTTTCAGGCCTGCTCATCCACTGGTTCCACTGGCGGCTTATATTCCTGATCACCGTACCGGTAGGAGTGACAGCGTACTTCCTTGCCAATGGATTCAACTCTCCAGGCTCCGCAGCCCCGGAGAAGAACGAAAAATTTGATCTGAAGGGCGGCCTGCTCTGGATAGCAGCAGTAACCTCTACAGTGCTGCTCGCCAGCACTTTCACACATCAACAGGGCAAGTCACACACCACCGCCCCGGCAACCATGCTCACAGGGATCATCACCCTGGGCACATGGTTTCTTCTGCTGCTGCACGAGCGATCCTGTCAGACCCCCCTGCTGCCGACACAGCTTTTCAAAAAACGTTTTTTTGCCATGGCAATACTGAGCTCCATGCTCTCCTTCATGGTGCTCTTTTTTGTTATCTTCCTTATTCCGTTCTACCTGACCAATGTCCGGGAACTTGGCTCAGACACCATCGGCCTTGTGATGATGGCCATTCCCCTGTGCGTCTTCTTTGTCGCCCCTGTGGCCGGCATGCTGTACGACCGGATCGGGGCGAGAATCATCGCCACCACCGGTCAGCTCTGCTGCCTGCTCGGCCTGATTCTCCTCACCGGCCTGTCCACGAACACGCCTCTTCAATATATTGGCGTCTGCCTTGCTCTCCTCGGTTTTGGCCAGGCCATGTTCCTGGCCCCCAACTCGGCCGCTGCCCTGGCCGGGGTCAACAGTCACCAGGCCGGGATCACCTCGAGCCTGCTGGCCACGGCCCGAAACATGGGTATGCTGCTGGGGACCGCTCTGGCAGCCCTGCTTTTCACCTGGTATTTTTCCCGCCTCACCGGCGGGCTGGACATGAAAGACTACCGGCCCGACCTGGCGCCGGAATTCCTGAAGGCCCTCAACCGCACATTCCAGGTTGGCTGTCTTCTTGCTTTTGGCTCTGTGACGGCCTCGTGGTGCCGAGGCGAAAAGAGCTGAAAATGGTTCAGGACATCAACGTGTCAGGCAGGGAAACCTTCACTTCCGTCCCGCCGTTCTCTCCCCTTCCGGACTGTATCTCCAGGCGGCCGCCATGGTCCTTGACGATACGCTTGACCAGGGTCAGCCCCATACCGGTGCCATAAGTCTTGGTGGTGAAGAAGGGCGCGGTGGCCCGCTCCAGATTGAAATTGGTTATGCCTGAGCCTGTGTCTCGGACAATAATTGCAATTTCGCCTCCACGCCGCTGCACCTCGATGGTCAGCCGTCCACCGCCGCCCATGGCCTCCACCGCGTTGCGAATCAGGTGTACCATCACCTGGCCAATCTGGTCCGGATCGATATCCAGGACCGGTTCCGGCTCCGGCAGGATCAGTTCATGGTCTATGTTGCAGCGCTGCAATGCGCTGTAGCAGAGTACCAGTGATTTCTGGATCAACTGGTAGAGCGATACGGACCTGCGCACCGGTTTCGTCTGTTCGACAAAGGAGAAGAGATCGATAAGGGTTTTTTCAATCCTGGTGGCCTCCCGGGTCATCATGTTGAGAAACTTGAGCCACTCCGGATCACTGGTCTTCCTGGCAAGTAACCTGGCGGTACCGCCAATGGAGGTGATGGGGTTGCGGATATTATGGGCCAGCTGGGCCGCCATATGGCCCAGGGCGGAATATCGCTCCGCCTCGACCAGCATATCCCTGTTCTTCTCCAGCTCGCGGGTCATGGCCTCCAACTCGCGGATCTTGCGTTCCATGTTCGTATGGAGGCGACAGTGTTCGATGGCCAGGCTGGCCTGGCTGGCAAAGCTCTCCAGGGCCCGGATCAGATCTTCGGTAATGGGCTCCCTGGTGACAAAATGATCCGCGATCAGCACCCCCAACGCGCGACTTGGAGAATAGAGAGGAACCACCACAAACGATTCTTCCTGCAACAGACCTATGAGGCCCGGGTCCACAGGACAGTCGCTTTGCCCGTCCTTCACACAGATGGAGCGCCGTTCCCGGACAGCACGGATCAGAATATGATCCTCCTGCCAGCTCTCCACCCGCATGGCCTGGACAATCCGGTTCACCTCGCTGTCTCCGGTAAAACAGTGGGCCTTTATCTTTTCGATGATCTCCTGAAAACCAAGCTCCCTCTCCCGCATTTCCCGCCAGATGTTCCCGGCATCCTCCCGCCGGCCCGGGCCTATGGCAAGCCGCCCTTCAAGTACCTCACCCTCGTCATCAAAAAAGGCCAGAAAAGCCCGATTGAATCCCAGCCCCTCCCGGGCCGTGATCCCCACCAGGATGGCCAGGAGTATCTCGTCGAGCTCGGTCATGCTGAGATAGGCCGAATTCATCTTCATGGTCAACTCGTGTAAAAGGCCGATCCGGAAACGGACCTGTTCGAGCTGCTGCTGATAGCGACGGTTGTTGATGGTCAGCCGTCGCTTTTCAAGGACCCGGCAGAGCGTCTGGAGAAAATCGGTGAACTGGAGCGGTTTGGTGAGGTAATCGTCAGCGCCCAGGCGCAGACAGGCAAGCGCCGTCTGAAGATCGGTCACCGCTGTGAGCATGATGATGGAGGTGTCTGGAAACCGATCCTTCAGTTCCGGCAGCAACTCCCTGCCGTCACCATCGGGCAGACCGATATCCAGCAGAACCAGGGCCACCGGACGCTTTTCAAGGTGCTCGCGCAACCCGGCCGCAGAATCGGCGCTCAGCACCGGAAAACCGTGCTCGTTAAGAAAGTCGGCCACCAGGCGGACAAGTTCGGGGCAATCGTCGACAATGACGATCGTCTCCCGTTCTTCGAGAAGCTGTTCTCCGGGCAGGGAAGAAGGGGAACATTCGGGATGCAGGGGATCGTCCTTGGCCATGGCCGCTCCTTGTGCTCTGAATCCGGACCAGCGCCGCCAAAGGCCGGCTTTGTTGCCGACTACCACCCCAGCGGCGTGGATTCAGATTTCTATAGGCATGGTTTTGTTCTTACCGCCGAAAAAACCCCATGTCAAGAAGCCAGGGAGACCATTCTCGGATTGCCTGTGCCACCTGATGGTGGTAAGCTGTATTATTGTGGCCATCAATTGTTAGGTTCCCAGACCGAACCTGGTTCTGAAACAGAAAAAAATACCATGTCATCAGACCCTGCAGCCACCGGAGAAGTCAGCGATGAAATTCTGCTTGGAGTAATCGCCGACTTCCTGGAAATGGGCCATGTGGAAAACATTGTCGCCATGTTCAAGGCCGAACCCCGATACTACGGCTGGACCGGTGACCTGCTCCGGGATGAACGGTTTGCCGTCCGGCTGGGTGTTTCTGTCCTGTTTGAATACCTGGTGGAACAGCGGCCCGACCAGGTGGAGCTGGCCATCGATTCCCTGGTTCGCCAACTGGACAGCAACACGCCGGCCTGGATCAGGGGCGAGGCAGTCAGCGTTCTGGGAATCATAGGCACTGAAAAAGCCCTTGCCCGCGTGCGACTCCTGATGAACGACCCTGATCCCCAGGTAGCCGAAGTGGCCAGAGACATTGTCGGACAAAAGGAAAACCCGGATCTGTCAGGTTCCTGATCCGGGCCCGACGGAACCGGAAACACCTCCATTGGCCGGAAAGCAGCGCTCCGGATCTGGAAGACTGCCTGGTCCCTCTTTCACAGACGATGATCGATTCCATAGAAAAGATATTCGGACCCGACGGTGTCCTGGCTACCCACCTCAAAGGGTTTGAACCCCGGCCCGGCCAGATGGAAATGGCCCTGGCCGTGGCCAGGGTGCTTGATTTTCCAGACGAGTTTGACCCTGAACCAGAGAAGAAGGCCGAGTGCCTGGTAGTGGAAGCGGAAACAGGACTGGGCAAAACCATGGCCTACCTGGTACCAGCCGTCCTCTCCGGGCGGCGGGTGGTGGTGTCCACCAACACCCGCAACCTGCAGGATCAGATTCTCAAGCATGAAATCCCCTTTATCCGGCAACATATCGATCCGAACCTGAAAGCGCTCTGCGTCAAGGGACGGCAGAACTATCTCTGTCTCTATCGCTGGCACCAACTCCGCAGCGCTGCCCAGGGCGAGCTCTTTGCCAACGAAAGGACAGACAGGATCAACGAATGGCTGTCCGCCACCACTTTTGCCGACCGGGCCGAACTGAACTGGATGCCCGGCAATTCGCCCCTGTGGCAGAAAATATGCTGCCAGTCCCATTTCTGCCTCGGCAGCGACTGTCCGGACGGACCGGCCTGCTTTCTCAACCGTCTGCGCCGGGAAGCGGCCTCCTCGCGCATCCTGGTGGTCAACCATCACCTGCTTTTTTCCGACCTGGCAGTCCGCCGCTGTGGATACGGAGAGGTTCTGCCCCGGTACGAGGCAGTGATCTTTGACGAGGCCCACCACGCGGAAAACGTGGCCACAACCTTTTTTGGTCTCTCCTTTTCCCGCTACCAGATCCTCGACCTGGTGGCCGATGTGGAGCGCAGCGCCCAGGACAGTCTCGACGGTCGACATCGGGATCAGGTCCTGCAACAGGCACGCGCCCTGGACGGCCTGGCTCACCAGTTTACCAGTACCTTTCCCCCGGAACGGGGACGTTTTCCCCTGCAGCAGCTCCTTGAAACCAGCCCCGAACTGACAAGCCGGCGTGACACCCTGCTGGATGGCCTGCGCCGTCTCGGCAAGACCCTGGAAAATCTCGGCAGCAGCGACGAACCCTGGGAACAATATGGCCAGCGGGCAATGGATCTTGCCGGCCGGCTGGAGCAGATACTGAGTACCAAGCCTGCCGACTCCTGTGAAGATGCCCGGTTTGTCCTCTGGTTTGAGCGCACAGAAAGAAACCTCACTCTGTCCGCCACCCCGGTGGACGTGGCCCAGGACCTGCAGTCCACCCTCTTTACCTCGGTCAGCGGATGTATCTTCACCTCGGCAACCCTGTCTACCGGCAACTCCTTTGATTACTACAAAAGACGAATTGGCCTGCCCGAAAACACCCAAACCCTTTCCTTTCCCTCGCCGTTTGACTACCGCAACCAGACCCTTCTCTACATTCCCGAGGACGGCTTCCCCGAGCCCGCCGCCCCTGGATACACCAAGGCCCTCCATGAACAGCTCCGGGAGCTTCTCACCCTTTCCAGGGGACGGGCCCTGGTACTTTTTACCAGCTACCAGGCCATGGAACAGGCCTGGCACAGCCTGCAGGACACCCTGAACTATCCCCTGCTGCGTCAGGGGACCGCGCCCCGCCACGAGCTGCTGACCAGGTTCAGGAAAGAACGATCATCGGTGCTCCTCGGGGTTTCGAGTTTCTGGGAAGGGGTCAATATCCCAGGTGAATCTCTGAGCCTTTTGATCATCGACAAATTACCGTTTGAAGTCCCCAGCGACCCTGTTATTATGGCCCGGATCAATCGGATAAAAGACAACGGCGGCAATCCTTTCTTCGAATTCCAGGTCCCAAGGGCCATCCTTGGCCTGCGCCAGGGGGTAGGGCGGCTCATGCGCACCACCAGTGACAGCGGTGTCCTTGCCATCCTCGATATCCGGCTCTACACCAAGGGATATGGCCGGAAATTTTTAAAGAGTCTGCCCCCGGCACCTATCTGCCGTGAACTCGGGGAGGTGGAAAAATTTTTTTCCGGCCGAAAGGATTGCGTATGACAATATCAGGTGGAACCACAAGGACACGGATCAAAACCCTCACTTCAGGTTTACAAAACCAGGACACAATTTCATGAAACGATATTCCCTGTTCAACCTGTTCATCCCCCGGCACCGGTCATGAGCCTTCAACCATCTCCATCAGACATCGACAGGCTCAAAGATGCTGTAAGGCGGGAAAAAGGCCTGGTGGAAAAGACCATGCGCCAGGACCTGGCCCAGTGCCTGGCCGGCAACGATCCCCTGCTCGTCGAAGTGCTCGAATACGCCCTGTTTGGCGGTGGCAAACGGATTCGTCCCCTGCTGGCCATTCTTTCGGCCCGGATCTGCGGCTGCGACGACGATGCCATTTACCATCTTGCCGCCGCTTTTGAATACCTGCACGTGGCGACCCTGATCCATGACGATGTCATCGACCATGCCGCCACCCGGCGGGGCCGGGAAGCCGTCGGAGCGAAGTATGGCATGGCGGCTGCCATCCTGGCCGGTGACTGGCTCCATGCCCGTTCCATGTACCTCGTTGGTCAACTGGCCGGACCCGAGGGCCTGAAAGTATTCTGCAGCGCGACCACAGCCATGGTGGACGGCGAATTCCTCCAGTTGCGACACGTGGCCGACCCGCAGGTGAACAGCCGGCAGTACTTTGATGTCATCGAACGTAAAACCGGTCGTCTGATCAGCTCCACCTGTGAAATCGGTGCCATTGTCGCAAGTGCCCCCTCCCGGCAGCGCGAAGCCCTGCGCACCTACGGCGCCCGGATCGGCGCCGCCTTCCAGGTGATTGACGATCTGCTCGATTATCTGGGCGACCAGGAGGCCACAGGCAAGAAAACCGGCAATGATTTCATCGAGGGAAAACTCACCCTGCCCCTTATCCATACCCTGGAAGCGGCCTCGGCGACCGACCGGTCCACCATTACCGACTGTATCCTGGGAGACCGGAAAGATGCCAGTGCCTACACCACCATCTGCTCGATGATGGAACAGTACGAAGGCTACGCCACGGCCAGAAAAACCGCAAGTGACCTGGTTTCCCAGGGGATTGACGCCCTGGACATTTTCAGGGACGGACATCCGGAAACCTATTGGTTGCTGCGCACCCTGGCTCTGTATATATTGTCGCGAAACAGGTAATCATGTCCGGCCTGAAAAAAATTGTCCTTTTTTCCAGGAGCGGTCTCTTCACTCTTCTCGTCGCCCTGATCCTTGAGCTTGGTCTGACCGGCTGTCGTGGGGGCCAGGATCAGGTACGTACGGACAAGACGGACAGAGTTGCGACCGAAATCGCCCAGGCCGGGACAACGGCTTCCACACAGTCGCCCCCTCCCTTTGAAGAGCCCAACCTGCCTGAACCCAAAATCGATAAAGGAGCCGCTGGAGAGATTGAATCCGGCTGCTGCGGCAAGACCGGTCCGGTGGAAATCGTGCCGCGCATCGCCATTATCATCGACGACATGGGATACCATGAAAAGATTGGCAACCGGCTGATCGGGCTGGATATGAACCTCACCTTCTCCTTCCTGCCCCACGCGCCCTTTACCCTGCGCCAGGAAGAACTGGCTTACCAGGCCGGACGGGACATCCTGGTTCACCTGCCCATGGAAGCCCGGGATCCCGCCTGGGACCCTGGCCCAGGCACCCTGCGGGTCACGGATACGCCTGAAAAATTGCGCTCGACCACCATGGACAACCTCCTGGCCGTTCCCCACGCCATCGGCGCCAATAACCACATGGGGTCCAAATTCACCGAGGACAACGCAGCCATGCACCAGGTTTTGTCGATCCTGGCCAGACAAGGATTTTTCTTTATCGATTCTTATACCACCGCAAAGAGTACCGGGATGGACGAAGCACAAAAGCTGGGCCTGCCGACCGGTCGGCGGCACGTCTTTCTCGATAACCGGCACAATGAAAAGGATGTCTGCCGGCAACTCAAGCTGCTGGTTGAAAAGGCGAGAAGAGACGGATGGGCCATCGGCATCGGCCATCCCAACCAGGCCACCCTCCAGGCACTAACCCGTTGCCGTGAGCGCCTCTTGCAAAACGTCCGGATTGTGGGGGTCAGTGAATTGCTCAAAGATTCCTGAATTTTCAAAACCATAGCGATCGGCTTCACCGCGCCAAATAAGGGTATCACGGCAAGGTCATGAAAACAAAAATATCCTCCATCAACCTGCTTAAGGAGCTCGAACAGGAGAAATATCGCCGGTTTCTTGAACAGTTCACCATCATGACCCATCCGGCTGGTCACCTGGTGTTTGAGCCGGAACACACAGACAACCAGGTCTTCCTTGTCCGGTCCGGTCGAGTCCGCATCTACCTCGGCGTCGAAGACAAGGAGTTTTCTCTTGCCACCCTCGGACCCGGTGACATATACACCACCCACACCCGCGCCTATGTCCAGACCTTGACCGAGGTCACCCTGCTCACCATGCCAACAGAAACTTTTCATGCCTACATGGTCATCTACCCGGCCCTGTCGAGAACCATCATCTCCATCCTCGGCGAACTGCTCAAACAATCGTTTTCCATCATCTATTCCCTGGTGTTCAAGGACATCAGCCAGCGTCTGACTGATTTCCTGGTCCACGAGGCTCTCCATAACGGTGAGCAGGACACATGCGGTATCCGTATCCGACTGGATCTGACCATGGGCCAACTGGCCGCCATCGTCGGATCCTCCCGCCAGACAGTATCAACCATTATCGGCGAGATGCTTCGAAGCGAAGTCATTGTCCGTGAAAGCCGCGGCACCTTCCTGATCCCCAGGCTTGAACTGCTCAGAGAATATCCCAACAGTTGACGGTGAAGCGCTCTGTTAGCCGGTAATCAAAACAATATTTCTCTCCTTTCCGGCTCCCGGGAAATAATTTTCATATGTCAGGTATCTGACAGCACAACTGTTGACAGCCAGGTATATTGAACTGTCAAATCGGAAAAACAAAAAACAGCATGAACCGCAAATCGTACGCAAAGGAGATGCATTATGCCCAAGGAACTGCCACCAATCGAGGAACGCTCCCTGTGGAACGACGCCCACAAGATGCTTGCCAAAGCGGAGAAGGAAGGCATTGAAACAGCCTGGGACCGGCTCCTGCAACAGTCTCCGCATTGCACCTTTGGTGAAAGCGGGGTCTGCTGCCGGATCTGTACCATGGGTCCGTGCCGGATATCCAGGAAAGCGCCTCTGGGCGTGTGCGGTGCCGACGCCGACGTAATCGTGGCCCGCAACTTCGGCCGTTTTCTGGCCGGAGGCGCAGCAGGACACTCGGACCACGGTAGGGACTGCATCGAAGCCTTTCACGCCGTGGCCCACGGGGAAACCAAAGATTACCAGATCAAGGACGAGGCCAAGCTCCGGCGAATAGCCGCAGAACTGGGCATTACTGTGGAGGGACGGGAACCGCTTGACATCGCAAAAGACCTGGCCGAAGAATTCTGGGCCAGTTTCGGCAGCCAACGCTCCCAGGTCTGTTTTGTCAGCCGGGTACCGGAAAAGCAGCAGGAAAACTGGCGGAAACTTGGCATCACCCCGCGCGGGGTCGACCGGGAAGTCACCGAAATGATGCACCGGACCCACATGGGCTGCGACAACGACGCCGCCAACACCATGCTCCACAGCGCCCGGATGTGCCTTGCCGACGGCTGGGCCGGTTCCATGATCGCCACAGAGATATCGGACATCCTGTTTGGAACCCCGAAACCACGCAAAGCCAAGGTCAACCTGGGAGTGCTCCAAAAAGACCAGGTTAATATCCTGGTCCATGGCCACAACCCCATTGTCTCGGAAAAGATTATGGAGGCGGTCAACGATCCTGAACTTATCGCCCTGGCCAGGGAAAAAGGGGCCGCCGGCATCAACCTGGCAGGGCTATGCTGCACGGGCAACGAACTGATGATGCGCCAGGGTATACCCATGGCAGGCAACCACCTGATGACCGAGCTGGCCATTATCACCGGAGCGGTGGAGCTTATCGTGGTCGATTATCAGTGCATCATGCCAAGCCTGGTCCAGGTAGGCAACTGCTTCCACACCAAAATGATCACCACCGCCGACAAGGCCCGTTTCACCGGAGCCGAGCATATCAGGTTCGAGATGCGCAACGGCATGGACCAGGCTCGCCGCGTGGTACGAATGGCCATCGAACGCTTTCCGCTCCGCGACCAGGATCGGGTAGAGATTCCCTGCGACCCGGTCGACATTGTTACCGGTTTTTCCAACGAGGCCCTGCTCGAGGCCCTGGGCGGCAGCCTGACCCCGCTTATCGAGGCGATCAAGGCCGGCAAGATCCGTGGCGCCGTGGCCATTGTCGGCTGCAACAATCCCAAGTACAAGCACGACCACTGCAATGTCAACCTGGCCCGTGAGCTGATCAAAAAAGATATCCTGGTTCTTGCCACCGGCTGTGTGACCACGGCCGCAGGCAAGGCCGGGCTTCTGGTTCCGGAGGCCATCGACATGGCCGGTCCGGGATTGAAAGAAATCTGCGGAGCGCTCGGAATCCCGCCGGTGGTCCACATGGGTTCCTGCGTGGACAATGCCAGAATCCTGCAGCTGGCAGCCTTGCTGGCCAATGAACTCGGGGTCACCATCGCCGACCTGCCCCTGGCCGCCTCCTCGCCGGAGTGGTATTCGGAAAAGGCAGCCACTATCGGCACCTACGCGGTGGCCTCGGGTATCTACACCCATCTCGGCCATCCGCCCAACATCACCGGCTCGAAGGTCGTTACCGATCTGGCTCTGAGTGGTCTCGACGACCTGGTCGGAGCCTGCTTCGGCATCGAACCCGATCCTTTCAAGGCCGCGGATCTGATCGACAGCAGGATCCGGCAGAAACGCAAGGCCCTGGGCCTCTCCGCCTGATCAGCCAACCCATAAAAAAGAAAGGCGTCTTTCCGGACAGTTGAATCTGGAAAGACGCCTGCCTCTCACCGCGTCACCACACCGTCATATCACCCTGCAATACCCTGGCAGCGCCCTCCATTCATTCCGCTTCCTTGAATTCGGCGATGAGCGCCTGGAGCGAGGCCTTGGCATCACCGAAAAACATCCTGGTGTTGGGGTAAAAGAAGAGTGCATTCTGAATTCCGGCAAACCCGGCCCCCATGGAACGTTTGAGCACCACCACTGTCCGGGCCCGATGGGTCTCGATGATGGGCATGCCGTAGATGGGGCTGTCCGGGTCATCGAGTGCCGCCGGATTGACGACGTCATTTGCGCCGATCACCACACAGACATCGACACTGTCCATACGCGGATTTATCTCATCCATCTCCACAAGCTGATCATAGGGCACGTTGGCCTCGGCCAGCAGGACATTCATATGACCCGGCATGCGACCGGCCACCGGATGAATGGCATAGAGAACTTCGGTGCCGTTTTTCTCCAGCAGCTCACCCAGTTCACGGACCGCGTGCTGGGCCTGGGCCACGGCCAAGCCGTAACCGGGGACAAAGACCACTGTATCGGCGGCCTCCAGAAGATAATAGACATCTTCGGCCGTGGCGGGCCTGACCTCGCCCTGGGGCCCTTCACTCTTTTTCGACACCGCGCCGAAACCGGAAAAAAGGACATTGGCCAGGGAGCGGTTCATGGCCTTGCACATGATATTGGTGAGTATCACTCCCGAGGCCCCAACCAGAGCGCCGGCCACAATCAGAATATTGTTGTGGATCACGAAACCGGCGGCACAGGCGGCCAGGCCAGAATAGGAATTCAGGAGCGAGATCACCACCGGCATGTCGGCACCACCGATGGGAATGACCGAAATCACGCCGAAAACCAGAGCCAGGACCACGGTAAGCAGAAACCAGCCATAACCACCGGTCATTGCAAACAGGATTCCCGAAATCACGGCCAGGAGCAAAACAGCGCCACTGACAAGGTGCTGGCCACCAAAAATCAGGGGGCGGCCCGGTATCCGTTCACTGAGCTTTCCAAAGGCGACCATGGAGCCGGAAAAGGTTACCCCACCGATAAAGGCCGAGAGGAAGGTCACTGTGAGGAGAAAGGCGGTGTACTCATGGCCCTGGTGAAACTCGCCCCAGGCCAGGAGCAGACTGGCTATACCTCCGAACCCATTGAACAGGGCCACCATCTCCGGCATCTGGGTCATCTCCACCCGGCGGGCGGCCACCAAACCGATGCCGGAACCGATGACCAACCCCAGTACAATCCAGACATAGGCCAGTCCCGATGCCAGCAGGGTCACCACCACGGCCAGCAGCATACCGCAGGCCGAAACCAGGTTGCCGCGCCGGGCCGTGGCCGGCGAACTGAGCATCTTCAGACCGAAGATGAACAGGACCGCTGCCACCAGATAGCTGAAATTGATAAGCAGATTCACGCCGCACCTCCATCATCTTTTTTCTTGAACATCTCGAGCATCCGGTTGGTTACGGCGTAACCTCCGACCACGTTGATGGTGGCAAAGATCACAGCCAGCACCCCGAGCAGGGTGGCGAAAAAACCACTGCCCAGTTTGAGCGAGGCAATGGCCCCGACAAGGGTAATGCCGGAAATGGCGTTGGAGCCTGACATCAAAGGCGTGTGCAGGGTGGAGGGAACCTTGGCAATCAGCTCAAAGCCAAGAAAAATGGTCAGAACAAAGACAAACGCGAGATAGACAGCATCCATGGAATCGGCCTCACTTGCTCATGATTTGCTTATAGGTCTGGCTGAAGATCTCCCCGGCATGGGTGATGAGGGCCCCCTGGACCAGATCGTTTTCCAGGTCGAGCCGGAAGGACTTGCTCTCCCGGTCCCAGAAATGGTCGACAAAGTTACCGAGATTTGCGGAAAACATCTCCGAAGCGGTCACCGCCACCCGGCCGGGCAGGTTGGCAAAACCTATGATCCGGACCCCGCCGGCCTCCACCACTTCGTCTATCCGGGAGCCTTCCACATTACCGCCCGTCTCCACCGCCATGTCCACTATCACCGAACCAGGTTTCATGCGCCTGATAATGGTCCGGTCGATGATCCGGGGTGCCGGGCGGCCAAAGACCTGGGCCGTGGTGATGACCACATCGGCCAGCTCGCAGGCCCGGACCATGCCCTGCCTCTGCTTTTCCAGTTGTTCCGGGGTCAGGGCCCGGGCATAGCCATCTCTGGTGGAGCCGGTCTCTCCCAGGTCAATCTCCACGAACCGGGCACCAAGCGATTGAACCTGTTCCCTGACCTCGGGCCGGGTGTCAAAGGCCTCCACCCGGGCGCCCAGACGCCGGGCGGTGGCAATGGCCTGAAGACCGGCCACCCCGACACCTATGATAAAGACCCGGGCCGGTTTGATGGTTCCAGCCGGAGTGGTCATCATGGGCAGAATCCGATCCAGTTGTTCGCCAGCCAGGATCACCGCCACGTAGCCCCCGAGATTGGCCTGGGAGCTGAGCACATCCATCTTCTGGGCAATGGTGGTACGGGGTATCATCTCCAGACTGAAGGCGGAAATCCTGCGTTCCCGTAACCGCTCCAGGAGAGCCTGTTCATTGAAAGGATCAAGGTAGCTGACCTGTATGGTACCCGGCCTGAGCGCGTCCACCTCTTCCAGGGGCGGCTTGCGTAGCCGCAGGACCATGTCGGCCTGGCCCAGGAGCTCACTGCGGTCTTCCACCAGTCGGGCTCCGGCCTCCTGATACGCCTCATCCTCGAAACGGCACCTGCGTCCCAGCCCGCTTTCCACCAGGACCTGGGCCCCAAGACCGATCAGCTTCTTCACCGTGGCCGGCACCACCGGCACCCGTGTCTCACCGGGATGGGTTTCCCGGGGTATGCAGATCTTCAACTGGCACCTCCTCCCTGCAGGGATGCAATGGTTATCGAATCAATACGTGCATCTTTCACTATAAATTTTTTCTGCGATTGGGCAAGCCGGAGCTGAAAAAAACGGCGGTTTTCCAGATCCGGAAAACCGCCGTCCACACTACCGCAGGTTTGTTGATAACCACCGGCGTCTACAGATCTCCGACCTCAGTGGCCACCGAACCGCTCTTGCCGGGCAGGAGCAGGTTGAGGAGCACGCCGACAATGGCGGAGAGCCCGATACCCTTGACCATGAAACCGGCATACCCCAGAGCCATGTCCCCGATACCGAAAACCAGTATCAGGGAGACGATAACCAGATTGCGCGGCCTGGCCAGGTCGGTTCCCTCCCGGACCAGGGTATTCATGCCGATGGTGGCGATGGTACCAAAAAGAAGGGTCATGATGCCGCCCATGACCGGGGTGGGAATGGTGGCCAGCAAGGCGCCCAGGGTACCGGAAAAGGACAGGACAATGGCCGCCAGGGCAGCCCAGGTCATGACCGCCGGGTTGAAGGCCCGGGTCAGGGTCACGGCCCCGGTGACCTCGGAATAGGTGGTGTTTGGAGGCCCGCCGAGCATGGCCGCCAGGGAGGTGGCCAGCCCGTCTCCCATCAGCGTCCGATGCAGACCCGGTTTTTCCAGATAGTTCTTACCAGTGACATGGCTGATGGCCAACATGTCGCCGATATGTTCGATGGCCGGAGCAATGGCCACCGGAACGATGAACAGGATCGCCTGCCAGTTGAGCTGGGGGAGGACAAAGGCCGGCACCCGGAAGAGCGGCGCCTCCAGCACCGGGGTGAAGTCCACCAGCCCCAGCACCACCGACAGAATGTATCCGGCTGTGATACCGATGAGAATAGAGATCAGGCGGATCATGCCCCGGCCGAGCAGTACCGCGAGGATGGTCACCAGCAACGAGACCAGGGCCACGGCCAGGGCCGGCCCCTGGGCCACCAGCACCGCCGTGCCGTCGCCGGTCTTGCCCATGGCCAGGTGGACGGCCACCGGCGCCAGCGACAGGCCGATCACCATGATGACCGGGCCGACCACCACCGGCGGCAGGACCTTCTTGATGATGCCGCGCCCCCGGGCCTTGATCAGCAGAGCCAGCAGGACATAGACCAGGCCGGCGGCCAGCAGGCCGGACAGGGTGCCAGGAATTCCCCAGGTTTGCACGCCGTAGATGATCGGGGCGATAAAGGCAAAGGAGGAGGCCAGAAAAATGGGGACCTGCCGTCTGGTGATGACCTGAAAGAGCAAGGTTCCCAGGCCGGCGGTGAACAGGGCCACATTGGGGTCCAGTCCGGTGAGGATCGGTACCAGGACCAGGGCGCCAAAGGCAACAAACAACATCTGCAGGCCGACCAGGGCCTGCCGGAAGATACTGCTCGTATCACTTTCCGCATTCATGCTTTCACTCTTCTCCTTACTCGTTATGGTTTGTCATTGCCAGACAAACGGTCCGCAGGACCCTACTTGGTTCCGAAGATCTTGTCACCGGCATCACCGAGCCCGGGGATGATATACCCCTGCTCGTTGAGATGATCGTCGATTCCGGCCACCCAGATATCCACGTCCGGATGGGTCTCCTCCAGCCGCTTGATCCCTTCCGGAGCAGCAACCAGAAAGATACCGTTGATATCCCTGCAGCCCGCTTTTTTGAGCATATCGATGGTGGCGATCAGGGTTCCGCCGGTGGCCAGCATGGGATCGAGAATCATTGCCTTGCGTTCCGAAATGTCCTGGACCAGTTTTTCGAAATAGACCACCGGTTCCAGAGTCTCTTCATTGCGATACAGCCCCACCACCGAGACCTTGGCGCTGGGAATGGCCTTGAGCACCCCGTCCATCATGCCGAGCCCGGCCCTGAGAATGGGAACCACAGTGATCTTTTTGCCCTTGATCCGCTCCACCTCGACCGGACCGGACCAGCATTCGATGGTCACCTTTTCCGCCGGCAGGTTCTTGGTGGCCTCGTAGGTGAGCAGCATGCCGACCTCGGATGCAAGCTCGCGGAACTCTCTGGTGGAAATATCCTTTTCCCGCAGCAGCCCCAGCTTATGTCTGACCAGGGGGTGGGAAATCTCGTGTACCGCCATGACGACTCCTTTCTGAAGAAAACAGGTGAAAACAAACTGCCAATCAGTAGCACATCTCCGTGCGAAATTCAGCAACCAGAATGAAAATCTACTCCTCTCATGCGCTGCCGGGCAATCTGGAAAATGCTTGTGAATCGCCGGCATGGAGAAGTCCCGGGGATTCCAATCCACATCAGGAGCGAAGAAACTTTTGTATCAACTGCAGGTCCAGCCACACCGCCTTTTTCATCTCCGGGTGACGAAGGAGAAAGCGGGGATGATACGTGGGCATGATACGGATGTCGCGCCCCCGGGTCATCCGGGAGCGGCCAAACCGTCCCCGAAGTCGAGCCAGGGGAGCATTGCTGTTCAAAAGAGCCCTGACCGCACTTTCACCCATACCACAGATCACCCGGGGGGTAAAAGCGGCCAGTTCCCGCTCGAGCCAGACCCGGCACGCCTGTTCACAGGCAGGAGAAACCTCCGCCTCTGCAAGGCAGCATTTGACAGTGTTGGTGACATAGACCGATTCCCTGTCCAGGCCGATGGCAGCCATCATCTTCCAGAACATGGCATCCTCTTCCCGGCCCCAAATCAACTCGGCCTCAAAGCCCTCCTGCTGAACTGACCAGTCACCCACCACCACCAGTTCGGGCCGGTGACTGCCCTGGCCGGGAACCACACCCCGCCGATCTTTGGCCAGTGGGCAACGGGTGCAGCGGGCAAGCTCCTTTTCAAGCTGTGCCAGCAGAGGGCCGGCCTCGGCCGGAGATTGCCGGGTATCCCTGGCCGATGAGGACCCATAGTGGACCGGCGCTGAACCGGAAACAGCGGGTTGCCTGTCACGGTGCAGAAAAAAACGCAGAGCGTCCGACGCCGGATAACGAGAAATGCCAAGCTGCCGGTGAAAACGAAGCAGACGCCTTACCTCGCCAAGGAGAATGGTGCCGTTGCGAGGCGAAATCCGCTGCGCATCTTCCGCCGACCCGGACGAATTCGTCTGTTTTTTTGCTGACAACCGGGAACTCAATGCTTATCTTACCGATGCCTAACTTGGATCAGAGAAAAGAAAAAAGAAAAAAGAAAAAAAGCTTCGACAGGTTCATCCCTTTTTCACATATCCAACATTAAAATTTTTCAAAGGAGTACACACCATGCCAATTTACGAATACGTCTGCAAGGATTGCGGCCAACATTTTGAAATACTGACCACAGGATCTCAATCGAGCGAGACTGTCAAGTGTGAGAAGTGCGGCAGTCTCAACGTGAAAAAAACCATTTCCACCGCCTCGTTCCGCATTGGACCGGGAGGCGCCTCCATCCCGGCCGGAGCCATGTCCGGATGCTCCTCCAAGGGAGGTTTTTCCTGAGCGTAGTGGAATCAGGCCCGGGTGGCCTGACCGATACCGGCACAGCAATGAGGACAGCGGCGGGAGCAGGCTGTCCTTTTTTAGTCCTTTTTCCCCTTGGAAGGAGTGGGCGATCCGAAATCAAACACCTCTTCGTTTTTCCTGAGCAGACCATACTTCTTCCTGGCCAGCTCTTCAAGATAGGCCTCGTCCCGCTGAAGACGTTTGATCTCTCGGCGCAAACGGTCGTTCTGCTCTTCCAGAGCCATGTTCTCCCGGGCCAGGGTGTCGAGCTCTTTCTGCAGCCGCCGATACTGCAGGTAGCCCCCACCCGGGGCGAACAGGACCCAGAGCAGCACCAGAACGATCACCGCGACAACGATCTGACGCAACCGCCGTTTTTCATAGCTGGTCCAGGGACGGGATGGGGAGGCCATAGATAGCAAACTGCAAACTGTTATGGATACTGTAGCAAAAAAATGCCTGGTCAGTGCATGCCTGACCGGGATGTGCACCCGTTATGACGGCTGCATCAAATACTCCAGGCCCTGCATGGAAGCCCTGGCACCGTATCATTGGATCCCGATCTGTCCGGAACAGCTGGGCGGGCTGCCCACGCCGCGGCCACCGGCAAATCTCACTGGAGGCGATGGCTTTCAGGTCCTGGACGGCCAGGCCCGGGTACTGACCCGGGAAGGAGAGGATCTTACCGAGGCCTTCATCCGCGGTGCCCGCCAGGTTCTCCTCCTGGCAGAGATGATGGACATAAACCTGGCCTTTCTAAAAAGCGGCAGCCCATCATGCGGTGCCTCCCCGCCGGCCGGAGTGACCACAGCCCTGCTGCAGCGCCATGGTATCACGGTTCGGGAATTCTGAACCGCACTATTTACCTGAACCATCTGAGCCGGAAACCGAATTCCGCCCAACCGGGGCCAGTTCTTCGGCTCGCTTCAGTCGTTTTTCATCCAACCGCAGCAACCTGATCACCAGGATACCCGCCTCATAGAGCAGGTAGAGCGGACCGCCCATGAGGGCCATGTTGACCACATCCGGTGTGGGGGTCAGCAGGGCGGCCAGGATGGCAATGACCAGGATGGCGTAACGCCGGTTTTTTTCAAAGGTCTTTCGGGATATCACGCCCACCTGGGCACAGAAAATCATGAACACCGGCAGTTCAAAGATAACGCCGAAGGCCAGGACAAAAAGAGTGACAAAGTTGACAAACCGGCCAATAGAGATCACAGGCTTCAGCTCATGGGACTGGAACCCGAGCAGAAACTTGACCCCCAGCGGCAGGGTGACCATGTAACAGAAGATGGTACCGGCATAAAAGAGCAGACAGGTGGCGAACACAAACCAGAAGAGCTTTTTGCCCCGAACCCCGAAGGGCGCGCCCAGCGCCTTCCAGAGCACGTACATGATCCACGGCATCAACAGGTAGAGTGCTCCGAAAAAGGCAATCTTCACATGGGCCAGGAAGGGACCGGCCACCGAAAAAAAATAGAGCTTCTCATGCAGATGTTCCTGAAATATCGAAATTAAACCTGATGAGCCGATAAACAGGACCACGGTCACGACCATGACGGCAAGACCCAGGCCCCGAATCGAGCGCCGCAGCTCGGAGAGAAACAGCACCAGGCCGCTATTGAAACCGGTCGAAGTCACGACAGAAAGAAACACTCCAGCAATCAAATAAGGAGAAAATCAGAAAAATACATAAACAGGCACAAGGTAGCAAATCAGAGCTTCAAAAGCAAAACATGAATCCACAAGACAAGGATATTTGGTCTGTCTTCGGAAAAGATTTAACATTGCGCTGACCAGGCCGCCGTGATAGAAAAACAGTCGTCATTCCTTTCGATCCTGTCCGGCCCAGCCGGCATCACAGAATCACATAAACCAAAAACAAAAAAACAAAAATCATGCTTGAACTGCGTTTTATCCGGGAGAACCTGGACCTGGTCCGCGAAAAAACCATCCGCCGGGGCCTGGATCCGGCACTCATCGATGCATTTGCCCGTACCGACAGCCGGCGGCGCGACCTGCTGGCCGAAGTGGAAAACCTTAAAAACCGGCGCAACACTGTCTCGCGGGAAATTGCCCGGCTCAAAAAAGAGGGCGAGCACGAGAAGGCAGAACCGCTGATCGTGGAAATGCGGGAGGTTTCCGCCCGGATCAAGGAGCTGGACGCAGAGCTGGCCACGGTCCAGGAAGAACTGGACCGCATCGTCCTCTCCATCCCCAACCTGTGCGATGACTCGGTACCGGTGGGCCGGGACGACAGCGACAACGTGGAAATCCGCCGCTGGGGCACCCTGCCTGAGTTTACCTTTACCCCGAAGCCGCACTGGGAAATCGGCGAGCAGCTCGGAATTCTTGATTTTGAAACCTCGGCCAGGCTGGCCGGAGCCCGTTTTGCCCTGCTCAAGGGATTCGCCTCCCGGCTGGAACGTGCCTTGATCAACTTCTTCCTCGACCTGCATACCCAGAAACACGGATACACTGAAGTTCTGCCGCCCTTCATGGTCAACACCAGAACCATGACCGGCACCGGCCAGCTGCCCAAGTTCAAGGATGACCTGTTCAAGATCGAAGACTGGGACCTGTGGCTGATCCCCACCGCCGAGGTTCCGGTGACCAATATCCACAGCGGCGAGACCCTGGCCGAGGCAGATCTACCCATCAAGTACACTGCCTATACCCCCTGTTTCCGCTCCGAGGCCGGCTCCTATGGCAAGGATACCCGGGGACTCATCCGTCAGCACCAGTTCGAGAAGGTGGAGCTGGTCAAGTTCTGCACCCCTGAAACCTCCGACCAGGAACTGGAAAGCCTGCTGGCCGATGCCGAGGAGGCCCTGCAGCTTCTGGAGCTGCCCTACCGGGTGGTGACGCTCTGTACCGGTGATCTGGGATTCTCGGCCACCAAGACCTATGACATCGAAGTCTGGCTCCCGGGCCAGAACACCTTTCGCGAAATCTCGTCCTGCTCCAACTTCCTTGATTTTCAGGCCCGGCGCATGGGTATCCGCTTTCGGCCCGAAGGGGCCAGAAAAAGCCGCCTGGTCCACACCCTGAACGGCTCCGGCCTGGCCGTGGGCCGTACCCTGCTGGCCATCCTGGAAAACTACCAGCAGGAAGACGGCACCGTACGGTTACCGGAGGTGCTTGCGCCTTATTTCGAGAAACGGTTTTAAAGATGCCTGAATCCGTGAGCGTTCGAGAGCGGGTCGCAGGGCGGCGAAGTGAATTTCCTGCAGGCGTTTTTGCAAAATCAAACTGTTACGCATAAAACGGCACAGAGCCGTCACAGATTCAGGCGGCAGCCTGAAGCAGCCATAAGTTTACCGCTCAAGGGCCAGCTCGACGAGACGATCAATCAGGTCCGGAAAAGAAAGCCCGTGCTCGGCGGCCGCCTGGGGGAAAAGGCTCGTGGGGGTCATGCCCGGGATAGTGTTGGTCTCCAGGATAAAGATCTCCTCTCCGGCGACAATCATGTCAGTGCGGCTGTAGCCGCGCAGTTTGAGGGCGCGGTGCGCCTGGATACCATACTTCCGGGCCTGATCCCGAACCTGATCGCTCACCCGTGCAGGACAGATCTCAGTGGTGGCTCCGGGCTGATACTTGGCCTCGTAATCAAAAAATTCAAACCGGCTGTCCGGGATGATCTCCACCAGCGGCAGGGCTTCCAGCTCGTCATTGCCAAGCACACCCACGGTTATCTCCCTGCCCCTGACAAATTCCTCCACCATGACCTCGATGTCATGGGTGAACGCCAGTTCCAGGGCCGCTGCGAGATCGGACTCCCGGTGGACAATGGACATGCCCAGCGACGATCCCTGGCGGACCGGCTTGACCACCAGCGGCAACCTAAGGGCAGAAAGCAGGTGCCGCGGATCGGATATGTCCGCAGGCCTGGCCATTTCCCACGGAGCCACGGGCATTCCATGCAGCCTGTAGACAGTCTTTGCCAGGTTTTTGTCCATGGCCAGGGCACTGCCAAGGACCCCGGATCCCTGATATGGTATACCCAGCAAATCGAGAACCCCCTGGATGGTCCCGTCTTCTCCATGCAGGCCATGCAGAAGGATAAAGGCCACATCTATTTCATCCGCTTCGGCGGCAAGCCTGGGCAGATCGGTGGCCGGATCATACCGTGTCACTTCGTATCTTTCAGGGTCCAGAGCCTTTTCCACCTCAACCGCTCCCTTGAGAGACACCTCCCGCTCTCCGGATGTCCCGCCGGCAAGCAGGGCCAATCGCAATCGTTTCATCTTTTTGCTCCCAATTCTTGTTCAATCCATCCAGGATACCTCTGGATGATTGACAAAATCTTAAACCAGTGCCTGTCCGAAAATAAGGTTTTTCGGAGTCTCTACCTACCTGTTCGATATCAGGGAATGCGAAAAAAATCCATCATGGTTTTTTCTTCCCCATCCTCCCAACTGTTTCGCTACAGGAAAAGCAATGCGGTCACCTCCACGGGCAGGCCTGTCCGTAAAGATGACCAGGGCGCCTGCATCAGCATCCTGTGACAACTTGCCTCCTGTAAACATAGAGTGGCCGAAAAATGCTGTGCCGTAAAAAGAATGAACAATTTTTTTCTGAGAAAACAGCTTCACATCGTAGCAGCGAGATGATACTCTTTTTAAGTAGTGGCAGCGGGTAGTCGAACAAAATACACAGCACCGAGGAAGTCCATGAAAACATTCCTGCGCAAAAATTTTCGCTTGCAGCTCATCGCGCCTGTCGCCCTGGCGATGACCATAAGCATCCTGGGAGCGGTCACATTCATTGTCGTAATGCAGAACCGGGCCAGCCTGGTCATGAACGACAAGATCAATGCCGGGTTCGAACGCATTGCTGACCTGGTGAACGACGAGCTTGAAAAGCTGGCCGCCCACCACCAGAAAAGACTGCGCCAAATGGCCGAAACCGTCAAGGAAAGACTGACCCGAGACTCCCGCGAGGCCCTCATGGCCACGGCGGACACTATCCAGGATGAAATGCGGCAGATGCGCCGACAGAACGGCCAGTCTGTGGCTCTTCTCCTGGCCCAGATGGCCGGTCCAGCTGTTCTTGCAAAAGACTATGCCGCCCTGAACCAGTACATACGAAGCGTGCATAAAAATCCAGCCGTGGTCTTTGTTTTCTATATGGACAGCGGCGGACGGCCTTTGACCCGTTACCTTGACCGGAAAAACAAGAAACTCAAATCCTATCTTCCCGAAAAAAAACGTCCCGACATCGACCTTATCATCAAAAAAGGACAGGAGGACCCCGATGTACTGGTGATCGACCAACAGGTTATTTATGACGGAGACACGGTCGGGACTGTCTACCTGGCGCTGGACATGACCGAAGCCAGGGCTAAAGCTGCAGCCATGCAGGAACAATTTGAAGACCTGATAGATACAAATGAACTGCAGATAGAGACCATTCTTGGCCGGGAGTCCTCGGAGATAATTACCGCTGTCAACACGGTAATCGCCACCCTGCGCCAGCATATACAGAAGGCAGCGGCAAAAATCAGCAAAGATATCCGCCAATCCAACGAGCGCATGGCCTCACAGCTTCGCTTCTCGTTCATCATCGGCAGCCTTGCCGCCCTGGCCATAGTTATCGTCATCCTCATGCTCAACGCCCGGGCCGTCATCCGTCTCCTTGGTGGAGAACCTGCCAGCATGGTGGATATGGCCCGGCGGATCGCCGGTGGAGACCTGGACATAAAAATCAACAAAAATACTGGAGACCGAACCTCTCTGCTGGCTGCGCTCAACGACATGGTTACAAGCCTCCAGCAACTCATCAGCAAAATTACAGCCGAGAGCATGCGCCTGAGCAACACGTCCCAGGACCTTGAAAAAGCGGCTGAAGAAATGTCAGGTGACGCTCTGCAGTCTGCCGAGCGTGCAACCGCTGTCGCCGCGGCCACCGAGGAGATGAGTGTCAATATGAGTACGGTTTCCATGGCCAGCGAACAGGCGGCAAACAATGTCAATATCGTTGCAACCGCCGTGGAGGAGATGTCCTCGGCTGTCAGAGAAATAGCGGGCAATACCGACAAGGCCAGCCGCATCACCCAGGAGGCTGTCCGTTATGCGGAAAGCTCGTCCGAAAAGGTCAATACCCTTGGAGAGGCTGCCCGGGAAATATCCAAGGTGACAGAGGTCATCACCGAGATCTCCGAACAGACAAACCTGCTGGCCCTCAATGCCACCATAGAAGCGGCCAGGGCCGGCGAGGCCGGCAAAGGGTTTGCCGTGGTGGCCAACGAAATCAAGGAGCTGGCCAAACAGACCGCCGAAGCCACAGGAGAAATCAAAACCAGGATCAACTCTATCCAGGAATCAACCGACGACACGGTAAAAGAAATCCAGCAGATCTCTCAAGTTATCAATGATGTCAACGATATTGTCTCCTCCATAGCCACCGCGGTTGAAGAGCAGACCAGTGTCACCAGCGACATATCCGCCAACGTCACCGAGGCAGCGCAGGGCATCAGCGAGGTTAATGAAAATGTGGCCCAAAGTTCGGCGGTTGCCAGTGAAATAGCGCGTGACATTTCCGAGGTGAGCGATCTTGCGGACAACTCGAGAAAATGCAGTGTCAGGGTGGAAATCAGCGCCCAGATGCTCACCGCCATTGTCGAGGAAATCAAAAAAGAAACCGGTCGTTTCAAGATAGATCGCAAGGTTCTGGAATCATCGCTCCAGTCCAGCGGCATAAATCAGGGCGAGAATGAAATTTTCAGCTGGAGCAGTGGTCTGTCCGTGGGAATCGAGACCATCGACAACCAGCACAAAAAACTGGTCGACTTGGTCAACAAACTGTACCGGGCGGTAATAAATAATGAAAACAGAACAGTGACCGGCGAGATACTCGATCAACTCATCAGCTACACAGCAGAGCACTTCCAAACAGAAGAACGTCTCTTTGACAAGTATGGTTACCCGGAGACCAGCCAGCACAAGGAAATACACAAAAAGCTGGTCAACCAGGTCGTGGACTTTCAGAACCAGTTCAAAGCCGGCGCCGAACTGGACATGTCGCTGCTGGAATTCCTCAAGGACTGGCTTGTCAAACACATTATGGGCACAGACAAGCGTTACTCCGACTTCCTCCGCCAGCACGGTGTATCCTGACCAAACAGAAGCTTGCGGCTGGACCGTCTCCGGCCGCAAGCTTTTCCCAGGTACGACTCTGCCGGCAGGCAAAAGTTTTTCCCAGACAGTGGAATTTCCCTTGGCCTGAATCCCCCTTCTCCTCGGGCCAGCGCCGAAACCTTGAGTACGACATGCGGGTTTCAGACTCAAACCCGCCCTTTCAACGACTCTTTAATTCTGGCCCATCGTTTGGTTTTACGCTACCATGGCGATCATGGACAAATCCCTTTGCACACAGTTGGCAGCCATTGTCGGCCGGGAACACTGCCTGACCTCACCGGAAGAACTTGCCTGTTACAGTTATGATGCAAGCGGTCAGGTCTTCATGCCCGAGGTGGTCCTGTTTCCCGACCGGGCGACACAGGTAGCGGCAATTCTTCGCCTGGCCAATCAGCATCATTTTCCGGTGGTTGCCCGTGGAGCGGGCAGCGGCATGACCGGCGGCTCCCTGCCGGTACACGGTGGTGCAGTACTGGCCTGCAGCCGGATGAACCGGATATTGGAAATAGATCCCGACAATATGGTCTGCGTTGTCGAGCCGGGAGTCGTCACCGGTGAGCTGCAGGAAGCTGCTCTCCAGCACGGACTCATGTATGCTCCGGATCCAGCCAGCTTGAAATTTTGCACCATCGGCGGTAACGTGGCCGAATGCGCCGGTGGTCCGAGCGCGGTCAAATATGGTGTGACCCGTGACTCCCTGCTGGGCCTGGAAGTGGTCCTGCCCACCGGTGAGATCATGCGGACCGGGGTCCGCACCGAAAAGGGGGTGGCAGGCTATGACCTGACCCACCTTCTTGCCGGCTCCGAGGGTACCCTGGGCATCTTCACCAGGCTGACCCTGCGGCTTTATCCAGCTCCCGAAGCCAGAAGCACCTTTCTTCTGACCTTCAAATCGCTCGCTCGTGCCACAGCCCTGGTAAGCGAAATACTGAAAGCCGGCCTCTCTCCGTGCACACTGGAATACATGGACAGGACAGCAATCAGCGTGGTTGCTGACAGAATTTCGCTCCCATTACCCCCATCACCAGAGGCCCTCCTGCTGGTGGAACTTGACGGGAGCAGGACCTCGGTTTCCGAACAGATTCGACAACTGAGCAGGTTTCTGGACGAAAGAGACATATCGTATCTCCTGGCCAGCGACGATGAAGAGGTTTCCCAACTATGGCAGGCCCGCCGGGCCATCTCACCGGCCAGCTTTGCCATCAAACCCCATAAAATCAGCGAGGACGTGGTGGTCCCACGCTCATTGATTCCTGAGCTGGTCAGGTTCACCAACGAACTGGGCCAGCGCTTCGAACTGACCATTCTCACCTTTGGCCACGCCGGTGACGGCAATATTCATGTCAATATCATGCTGGATAAAACCAACCAGGATGAACTCGAACGCGCCCTCAAGGCGAGAAGCAAACTCTTCACCCAGGTCCTCAAGCTCCAGGGAACCATCTCGGGAGAACATGGAATCGGCATCACCAAGTCGTCTTTTCTCGGCCGGGAACTCGATCCCACTGCCCTTGCGCTCATGCAAAAAATCAAGAACCTCTTTGACCCAAACGACATCCTCAACCCGGGCAAGATATTTCCCCGGCAGAAAGAACAATCTGGCAACGATTGAACATGACACTTGTGGTCAATGAAATATTTTACAGTATCCAGGGTGAATCGACCTATGCCGGATTGCCCTGTATCTTTGTCCGCCTCACCGGCTGCAATCTCCGCTGCACCTATTGTGATACCCGGTATGCCTTTGACCAGGGTCGTACGATGACTCTGGTCCAGATCGAACACCAGATCAGTCAACACCGGTGTTCCCTGGTTGAGATTACCGGTGGCGAGCCGCTTCTGCAGGAACAAACCCCGGAACTTGTCCGCCGCCTGCTGAACCGCGGGTACCGGGTACTGCTGGAGACCAACGGCAGCCAGGATATCAGCCGGGTGGACAGCCGCTGTAGACGGATTATGGACCTGAAATGTCCATCCAGCAGCGAGGTGGAGCAAAATATCCTGGAAAATCTCCACCATCTCACTCCTGTCGATGAAATCAAATTCGTCCTTGGTGACCGACACGACTACGAATGGACGCGGGAAATTATCCAGCAAGTCCGCTCCCTCAAACTTAAAAACACCATCCTGCTTTCAACCGTTACAGAAAAACTTGACCACGCCACCCTGGCCCGGTGGATCCTTGAGGACAGCCTGGAAGTACGGCTCCAGGTACAACTCCACAAGATCATCTGGGCCCCCGACACAAGAGGAGTATAGACACCAGCCATGGAGCAGCAGAAAAAAAAAGCCGTGATTCTTTTCAGCGGCGGCCTCGACTCCACCACGGTGCTGGCCCTGGCCCGGGCCGAGGGCTACTCCGTCCATGCCCTCAGTTTCCGCTACGGGCAGCGCCACATGCAGGAACTGGCTGCGGCCACTAAGATTGCCCATCTCATGGGAGTCGAAAAGCACCTGGTCATCGATATCAACATGCGGGATATCGGAGGTTCCGCCCTGACCGACGATATCGAAGTCCCCAAAATAGACCAACCTGGCCACGAAGAAGGTGAAATCCCGGTAACCTATGTCCCGGCCCGCAACACCATCTTTCTCTCCTTTGCCCTGGGCTGGGCCGAGGTTCTGGGATCCGATTCCATATTCATCGGGGTCAACGCCATTGACTACAGCGGCTACCCCGACTGCCGACCGGAATTCATCAGCGCCTTTGAAAAGATGGCCAACCTGGCCACAAAAGCCGGGATCGAAGGTACTACCAGGATCCGGATCAAAACCCCGCTTCTGCACATGAGCAAGGCGGATATCATCAGAAAGGGCCTGGAACTGGGGGTGGATTACGGTATGACCCACAGCTGTTACGATCCCTCGCAGGAGGGGTACGCTTGCGGTCGCTGCGATTCCTGCATCCTGCGAAAACAGGGGTTTGCCAGGGCCGGTGTCCCCGATCCCACCCGATACCGGTGAAATCATGGATGTGCGGACAGGAAGGGCTTTTCGCCAGGGAGCCAGAACAGCAAGAAAACATTTCTGTTGACAACAGCCTCCTGCCTGAATATACTGACATATTCAGTTATTTATTTTACACTCACTTAACCGGCGTCCTGCCGCCAGCAAAGGATGTGATTTCCAATGATCGAAGTAGAAGTACGGGGCGACCTTGAGTATGCCATCCGACAGCTGAAGAAGAAACTGCAGATCGATGGCATCAAACGCGAACTCAAACGACGTGAATATTACGAAAAACCCAGTATCAAACGTCGTCGTAAAAAGGCCGAAGCCCTGCGCAAGCTTCGCAAGTACAACCGGATGAGAAGCCGGTACTAGTACGGAAAAGGTCTGCCTGGCCGGGCAGGCCTTTTTTATTCTTCAACCCCCGCATTTCCCCTGAGCAAACCTGCCATTCAAAATCTGTTAGACAGCTATCTTTCGTACCTGACAGTCCAGAAGAGACTGGCGCCCCATACCATCGAGGCCTATGGCTCGGACCTGCATTTCTTCCTCGATTTTCTGAGCCGACAGATTACCGATCCGGCCGAGATCACGACCAGCCACATCCGGGATTTTTTCCTTCACTGTCACAAACAGGGCATTGGTTCGCGAAGCAACGCCAGACGACTGGCTGCCCTGCGCTCGTTTTTTGCCTTTCTCAGCGGCCAGGGCATACTGAGCACCAATCCGGTCCTGGATATCGATCCGCCCCGAACAGGTCGCACCCTGCCCAAGGCCCTGAGCATCTCCGAGGTGGACCGCCTGTTAACCCCGTCGTCAGCTCCGTCTCCCCTTGATCTTCGCAACCATGCCATGCTCCACCTTCTCTACGCCACCGGCATCCGGGTCTCGGAGCTCGTCAACCTGCCACTGCGCAGCTGCAACCTGACCAGCTGTCATGTGCGTGTTCTCGGCAAAGGCAACAAGGAGCGCATGGTTCCCTTTGATGAGACCACCCGGGAACGGTTAACCACCTACCTGGAGCAGGGCCGCCCCCTGCTGCTGAAAAACCGGCCTTCCACCCTGTTTTTCGTCACCACCCGGGGACGGGCCATGACCCGCAACCGGTTCTGGCAGATCATCACCGAGGCGGCAAGAAACGCCGGCATCCGCCAACGGGTCAGCCCGCATATGCTGCGCCACTCCTTTGCCACCCATCTGCTGGCCGGAGGCGCCGATCTGCGGGCCGTCCAGATGATGCTTGGCCACAGCGACATCACCACCACCCAGATCTATACCCAGGTCGACAAAAACCGCCTCAAGGCCATCCACCGGCGGTTCCATCCCAGGGGCTAATCTCCGTATTCATATGGTGATCAGCGGGGTCGGCCGATCCTGAGTCGAGACGATGAGCTCCGGCCCATGCTCGATGCCGCCCAGACTGTTTTGAACAGTCTCCAGAGCCAGCCGGGGATCGTTGTTGGTCTCGCTCAAGTGGGCCAAAATCACCTGGCGCAAAGAAGGATGGCAGAGCTTACGAAGGAGTGAGCCGGTTTCATCGTTGGCCAGGTGCCCCTGGCTGGAACGGACCCGCTGCTTGAGCACCATGGGATAGGGGCCATCCATGAGCATCTGCGGATCATGGTTCGCCTCCAGGATAAGCCCCTGGCAGCGACTCAGATGATGACTGATAAGCCGGGTAATCCGCCCGGTATCGGTACAATAGCCCAGGGCATGCTGCCCATCACTGATCACAAAACCCACCGGATCCGCTGTGTCGTGGGAGATGGCAAAAGGATGGATTTCAAGACCGTTGATGGTGAAACGCTCTCCGGTGGCGAACTCACGACGGCAAAAGAGTTTTTTCAACCTCGACGAGGAGGCCCGGTGGGTTGGATCATTGGCCCAGACCGGCAGACTGCAGCGACGGGACAGAACACCGACCCCGCTGATATGATCGTTGTGTTCATGGGTGACCAGAATCGCGGTCAAATGCTTGGCTGAGCGGCCGATCAGCTCCAGCCTCCGAACGACCTCCCGCCCCGAGAACCCTCCATCGATGAGCAGCCGGGTATCGCCGGACTCCACCAGGGTACAGTTGCCCCTGGAACCACTCCCCAGAACACAGCAGCGCATGATCAGACCCCGGTATGACCAAATCCGCCACTGCCACGGCTGGTGGAATCCAGGGTCTCGACCACTTTTAACCGGGCCTGGCGAACCGGAGCCAGGACCAACTGGGCAATGCGGTCCCCCGGGTGAATGGTGAAGGGTTCCCGTCCCAGGTTCACCAGGGCCACCTTGATCTCGCCCCGATAATCGGCATCAATGGTACCAGGAGCGTTAATCACCGTCAGGCCATGTTTTACCGCCAACCCGGATCTGGGACGGACCTGAACCTCGAACCCGGATGGAATCGCCAGACCGAAACCTGTGGGCACCAACGCCCGTTCTCCGGACTTCAGTGTCAAAGGTCCATCCAGGGCTGCGGCCACATCCATCCCCGAGGCCAGTTCAGAGGCATATTCCGGTAATTTCACTTCTGAACATTTTTCTTTTTGAAACCAACAAAATGAAACCGTCACTTTTTCCACTTGTAACCCCTTACGCAAAAGCTCTCCAGTCCAACAGTTTTGAGGAATCATTCCCGAAGCACCATGGCCCTTGAAACGAAATCTCTCTGATATCG